>NZ_JBHUMI010000018.1:0-123077 GCF_042684965.1 Ornithinibacillus salinisoli | reverse complement strand
TGAATCAAGAAAATGGAGCCTATTTTATAATAAACTTGGTTAAATGCTACTTGTAAAAATTTTGAAATTGCGGTAGGTGTATTAGAGTTACTCAAAAACTTGAAAAAAGTATTTGACATTGTACGCTGGACTATTAAAAATACCGATGAGATTATCTCATCGGTTTGTTTAGTACCCGTAGATTCCTTCTGGTATTTTATCTTTGATTACAAAATCATCTAAACTTTTAAATGTATAGCCTTCTTCTCGTAATTCTTTTATCAAATGTTCTAATGCTTTTGCATTGTCTTCGGATACTGCATGTAGCAGAATAATTGCTCCAGGATGAATTTGCTTCATTATTTGATCAAAAGCAAATTGCCAACCTCTTTGGGAATCCGTATTCCAGTCAATAAAAGCTAATGACCAAAATACCTGAATATATCCTAACTCATTGGACCACTGTAACGTCTCTTCGTTAAACATTCCCTTTGGCGGGCGTAAATATTTCATATCCTTTTGATCAGACACATTGGCGACAGCCTTCTCAAGGGACTCTAATTCTCGCTTCATGACATCTTTCGTTACAATTGTAAAATCAGGATGATGATACGAGTGATTCCCTACGATATGACCTTCATTAACCATTCGTTTAATCAGTTCTGGCTGACTAGTAACATAATGCCCCGTTACAAAAAATGTAGCAGGTACATTTTCCTTTTTTAGTACATCGAGGACTTCATTGGTGTACCCTTGTTCATATCCGTTATCAAACGTTAAGTATACGTTTTTTTCTCCAGAATCATCAACGTAATATGCACCATATTTTTTAAGTATATCTCTGTATATGCCTACATCTGGGATTTCGTGGTTGGAATTTTTCTTAAATCCCCATCCGTACCCCTTTGCTTGAACATCTATATGGTTCATGGAGAAAGATAGAAAGAACATACAAGTGATTAATAATATGCTTCTTTTCTTGTTCATATCAACCCACCTATCTGCTTTCTTACTCTCCCCCATAAACAAAACATTTATTCAACTATAAGATAATTGCACCGATCCACCCGAACAAGAATAAGGGAATGTTAAAGTGTACAAATGTTGGTACACATGTATCCCAAATGTGATTATGCTTACCGTCTGCATTTAAGCCTGAAGTTGGTCCTAAAGTACTATCAGAGGCAGGTGATCCAGCGTCCCCCAGGGCACCTGCAGTACCAATTAAAGTTGCTGTTGCTAGTGGTGAGAATCCTGCAGCCATACAAATCGGCACAAACAAAGCAGCGATAATTGGAATCGTCCCAAAAGAAGAACCAATTCCCATCGTAATAACCAATCCGACAAGTAATAATATAAATGCAATTAATGCTTTGTTATCACCTAAAAAGCCAGAAGACAGTTCTACTAATGCTTCGACAGATCCTGTTTCCTTCAAAATGTTCCCAAATCCAGATGCGACAAGCATAACAAATGCTATTGTCCCCATCATACTAACTCCGTCAGAAACAATTTTATCCCCATTTTTAAAAGGTACGACGATACAAAGGAACATAACAGCTAAACCTGTTAACGCACCAAGAATTAAATTATCTGTCCATAATTGTACGGCTAAAGCAGCGACAATGGCTACAAGCGTCCAACCATGTTTTGCGTTAAATGTCACAACAGTTAATTCCTCTTGATTCTCCTTACCTTCTAGTGGACCAGTACTTGTATCGCGGTCTTTGCGATACGTAATGAAAATAGCAATTAATAAACCTAAAATCATACCAGACCCTGGGATAAGCATTGCAAAAGCTGCCTCTCCCTTTGTTAAAGCTGACCCGTTTTGCACCATTCCATCCACAATAATTCCGTGAAATAACAGTCCAAATCCTGCTGGAATCATGATATATGGTGCTTTCAATCCGAACGTAAGCGCAACAGCTACACCCCGTCGATCCAACCGCATTCTATCAAACAGTTTTAAAAGTGGTGGTATTAATATTGGAATAAATGCAATATGCACTGGTACTAAGTTTTGTGATAAAGATGCTACACCTGCGATGGCTAATAACATCATCGTTTTCTTTCCAGTTAGCACACGTATTAAATAGTTTACAAGAATTGTGGTGATCCCTGTGTAACTAATAGCTACAGCAAATGCACCGAGTAATATATAACTTAATGCCGTATTTGCTTGACCTCCCATCCCTTCCACTAACATATCGATGGATTCAACAAACGATAATCCAGATAGTAATCCTGCTGTAAGCGCAGCAATTATAATAGCAATAATAACATTAACACGTAATAAGCTTAAAACAGTCATTACGAGTACAGAAACAACGACTACCCACTCCATTTATATTTCCCCTCTCCACTTGCATTATTTTATCTCTTTACTATACTAAAGTACTAAAGCGATAAAATCAATCCCTTTTTTTGAAAAATTTATTCCAAAAAAAGAAAAGAATAAAAGCTCTGTAGTCACTTTCACACGCAGAGCTTTTATAGCAAGTAGTACCTATTGTTTTAGTTGGAAGGAGAAGGAAACATGCTCCTGAATTGGTATCCATGCACCAATTCCTTGTTTGGTGACATTTTTTACTACTATCGATTTTTTAGAACCCTTTAATTGAATATAAACTTCACCAAATGTAACTTGTCCTTTTTCATTAACTGCAGGCGCAAAGGCTTTTAGTTCTCCATATTTCTTCGGTGGTACGCCATAGGAATTGTCTTTCTTTGTTCCTCTTCCGATCATCGTGCTATACGATAGCGGTAGCTTCGTTTTTTCTTGCGATGTTAGTAACATCATTGTCTTAACATCTTTCGGATTTGCAATTTTACTTGTTAATGCACCTTTAATTTCCTTTTGTTCCTGTTGCATATAATTCAGCTTCTGATTCGTATCTCCACCTAAATTATTTAATTCATTTGTATTAATCGGTTGAAATTCCCAGTTTACGGTCGTTTCTGTTGATTTATAATTTAACGGCCATCGTCCAAGAAAGACCGTACCACGATAACCAAAGGCAATTGGAGAAGGGTTTAATGATGTCTCGTTTAACATCTTGATTAAATTTGGATTTTTGATTGGAACATCAACACCGTCTATTAACTCTTTCGTTAATTCACTTGGTTCTATTATCTCTTCATCTGCTGTTGAGTTTGGATAGGTGTTTTCTTTGGAGATATTTAGTACATGACTAGGTACACCAAACTCCTCTTTATCCTCATTTTTTTTATCTTCTTTTTCTTCACTAAAGCCTGTAACCGGAAACATCAATAAAACTACAGTAAGTACAATTAAAGCAAATCCAAAATGGTTATACTTTTTCATTATTGCACTCCTTTCTTTTTGCTTTAGTTTTTTCGGACAAGTAAATATTATACGTACGATATCTTCGAATTGACTCTTTATAAAAAACAAATTACATTGAAAGAGCGACATTATTTAGTAAGGGGGATCTTTATGGTTTCACCTAACGTACGATTTTGGATATTAATTGCACTTGTAACCATTTCTGGGTTTTCCCAGGGCATGTTATTACCATTATTAGCAATTATTTTGGAACAAAATGGTGTACCATCATCGGTTAATGGCTTACATGCTACTGGATTATATATAGGTGTGTTAATCGCATCTCCTTTTATGGAAAAACCAATGCAAAAATTCGGCTTTAAACCGATAATTGTTATCGGTGGATTACTTGTTTTCATTTCGCTTGCCATGTTTCCATTATGGGATGCGTTATGGTTTTGGTTTATTTTAAGAGTGACCATCGGAATTGGGGATAACATGCTTCATTTCGGAACACAAACTTGGATCACGACTACGGCTGCAAAAGAAACACGCGGAAGAAATATCGCTTTATACGGTATGTTCTTTGGATTAGGATTTGCTATCGGGCCATTGATGTCGAGATTGCTGTCTGTTAGTGAGGCTTTTCCGTTTATCGTTTCTGCTATTCTTAGCATGATTGTGTGGTCCCTTATGTTATTTGTAAGAAATAGATGGCCTGATGAAGAGAATACGGATACTATCACACATTCATCTAGTTCATTTAAACGGTTTATCCAAACTGGAAAAATTGCTTGGGTTGCACTTCTTGCTCCATTTGGTTATGGGTTTTTAGAGGCAGTGCTTCATGGGATTTTCCCCATTTACGGTTTACGTATCGGCCATGACATTAACATGCTATCTTTAATTATTCCTTGTTTTGCAGCTGGAAGCTTAATTTCCCAACTGCCATTAGGCATCCTTAGTGACCGAGTAGGCCGAAGAAAAATACTTCTATTCGTATTAATTGGCGGGTTATTAATCTTTTTACTAGCTGCATTTTTCGACACATCTGTTGTTGCTTTATTTATTTTATTTACGTTGGCTGGGATGTTTGTTGGCTCCTTATTTTCACTCGGGATTTCGTATATGACTGATTTACTGCCAAGAGGCTTACTCCCTGCAGGAAATATCATGTGCGGGGTCGCTTTTAGTATTGGTAGTATTAGCGGACCATATTTAGGTGGGTTATTTCTTCAATTAATTCCTGGCGTATCTTTTTTCTATTTGATTGTGGCCATGCTACTGATTATCGTATTCGCAATGTATTTCAAAAAAGTAGAAGTCGACATCGAGCATGATAAAAAAGAAATCGAGCACTAGCCCGATTTCTTTTTTATATATACCTACTAAATCGTTTTTCTAATCGATCTTGCATGAAGGAAATGAGGATACATATTGGCCAATAAATTAAGGCTACTAGAATATACATCGTCATAGAATCAAATGTTCTTCCTGCAACAATTTGAGCTTTTTGAAAGAGCTCTGGAACAGTTATCATTGCAGCAAGTGATGTTGCTTTCACAATATCCATAAATACATTTGTTAGTGGAGGAACAGCAATTCTAGTTGCCTGGGGCAATATAACCTTCCTCAACGTATACCAATACCCCATATTCAGAGCTCTTGCAGACTCCCACTGACCCTTATCAATACTGTTCAATGCAGCACGATTAATTTCAGCTATGTATGCTGCACTATTTAATCCAAATCCAATGGTAGCAGCTGCAAATGCTGTTAACTTTAGACCGATAGTGGGTAGTCCAAAATATAATAAGAATAAGAAAACTAACATAGGTGTACCACGCATAAACGAAATATAGATTCTTGCTGGCCAACGGAGAATGATTCGATCGGAGCCACGAGCTAATGCTAAAAGCAAACCAAGTATCAAACCTATTCCCATCCCAATGACTGAAATTATTACTGTCATAGGGATTCCTTCTAGTAAAAATGGTACACTTTTCCATGCTAGTTCTGCGTCAAACAAATTTTTCAATTGTACATCATCAAAATGCATACCGAACATGACGTACACCTAATTACTCAATGCCATCAATTTCAATAATTTCTTCATCCGGTTCTTTGGAAACGTCTAACCCACCAAAGAATTCTGCTGAGATTTCTGAAAGTGTTCCGTCTTCTTTCATTTCTGCTATAACTTCATTTACTTTTTCTAGCAAAACTGTAGCTTCTTTCTTCATAACTACATTATTAGTAGTTGGATGAACTTTTATATCGGGATGAAGTTGAATATCTAGCTCTGGAAATGCTGTTAATGCCAAACTTTGCAAATAATAATCATTAATTACTAAATCCGTATTACCATTCGCTACGTCTCGCAAATATGCATCATTCGTAACATTTCCGTATGTTTTAACCTCTGCCCCGTATTTCCTTGCGATGTCACTATATACGGTAGTTGCAGCTCCACCAGCAACTTTTCCTTCTAAATCCTCTAACGTCTCAATTCCTGATAAATCATCAGAACGAACAATCATCGTAACGTAAGAATGTTTAACAGGATCACTGAATGCAAATATTTCTCTACTTTCTTCTCGAGGACCTGCTTGAATAATATCTACTCGACCACTCTTCAAAGCAGAAAGCATTGCATCGTATGCCATTTCCTCAAACTTAATATCCAAATCTAGTCGACTAGCAATTTCTCTAAAAACCTCAACATTGTATCCAGTTAGTTCATCGGAATCCTCAGGGTAGTACGATGCAGGAAACAAAGTTCCAGCTGTTCCAACTACGATTTCACCCGCTTCTTGAATATCTGCCCATACTTGATCTTCTACTTCTTCTGTTTCATCTGATTCGCCACATGCTCCTAAAAATAAGATGAATACAGCTAACAATGAGAATAGTAATTTCTTCTTCACTATGAATCCCCCTTAATATATTGTTATATTATTTTTACAAATATAATTATAACAGCTTATTAGTATTAATTAAACGATTTTGAATCTGTACCTCTAACCATTTTTCAATTGTAATACAGTCAGAAAAAATAATTCCTAAAATTATATTGACACATAACTACAACCTGATAAAATTATAATACATACTAAATTATAATTATTATTAATAAGGGCATATACCCAGTATTTACCTACCATAATGAACTTATTAAATTTACTGTAATTGATTATTATTATCAATTAGAAATGAGGTATTGAAAATGAATGTAAAAACCCGTGCTTTATATCCACAAACAAGATCACAGCAACAACCTAGAAAGCTAAAGTTACGTGAAAAATATAAGAGACTTACTACGCATAGCGAATTAATAGCTGCATTATTGAGTGGACTCATCATACTTACTACTTGGCTATTGGAAAGTACCTTATCACAACCTTTATGGGTGCTATTTCATTTGTTAGCATTCACCATAGGGGGATATGCCAAAGCAAAAGAAGGTATTCAAGATACCATTGCCAATAAAGAACTAAATGTAGAAATGCTTATGATCTTTGCGGCTATTGGTTCTGCGATTATTGGGTACTGGACAGAAGGTGCCATTCTAATTTTTATTTTCGCCTTATCTGGAGCTTTAGAAACCTATACAATGAATAAAAGTAATAAAGAAATTTCAGCGCTAATGAAACTCCAACCTGAAGAAGCTCGAGTAATACAAAATGGCATTGAAAAAATAGTCCCCGTTTCTGCCTTAAACATATCGGATATCATCCAAATTCATGCTGGAGAACGTATTCCAGCAGATGGAATCATTATTCGAGGCGAGACTTCCATTGATGAGAGTGCGATTACGGGAGAATCTATTCCGACAACAAAACTGGTGAATCATGATGTATTTGCTGGAACAGCTGCACTAGATGGAACGATCCAAGTGGAAATTACAAAATCTGCACATGAAACGATGTTTCAACGAATCATTCAATTAGTACAATCTGCAAAAGATGAAAAATCACCTGCTCAATTATTTATTGAAAAGTTCGAAGGGACATATGTAAAAGTTGTATTAATTGTCGTAGGAATCATGATGTTCTTACCGTATCTCTTGTTCGAATGGACATTAGCTGAAAGTATATATCGTGCTATGATTCTATTGGTGGTAGCCTCTCCTTGTGCTCTTGTAGCATCTATCATGCCGGCAACTCTTTCTGCTATTTCAAACAGCGCCCGAAACGGTGTCCTTTTTAAAGGTGGCGTGCATGTAGAAAGTTTTAGTCATATGAAAGCTATGGCATTTGATAAAACTGGTACACTAACGGAAGGAAAATTAGCTGTCACAGATGCATACTTTGCCAACGAACTCGATAAAGAAGAAATACTAGCTACGATTGGCGCAATTGAAAACCAATCGACTCACCCACTTGCTCAAGCATTAACCAGATACAGCAAGGATTTTATAGACCGTAACGATATTCAAGTACAAAACATGAAAACGGTAGGCGGAAACGGCGTAAGTGCATGTGTTGATGATCATGTATGGAAAATTGGTAAACCTGAATTTGTAAATCTCCAAGAAGCGCAATCGTTTCAAGATGGATTGCTCGAACATCTAGCAAAGCAAGGGAAAACAGTCATATTTGCAGAAAAAGACGAACAAATCGTAGCATTATTTGCTTGTAAAGACACGATACGATCAGACGCTAAGCAAGCCATTCACATGTTACGTAAAAACGGCATTCATACGATTATGCTTACTGGAGATAATGAGATTACTGCCAGAGCAATTGCAGAGGAAGCTGGGATAGATGATTATATTGCCGACTGTTTACCAGAGGACAAGGTAGAACACGTGAAAAAGCTACGACATCAATTTGGTAATGTTGCCATGATTGGCGATGGTATAAATGATGCTCCAGCTTTAGCCACTGCCAATCTCGGGGTTGCTATGGGTGAAGGAACAGATGTAGCTTTAGAAACTGCAGATGTTGTTTTGATGAAAAATAATTTAGATAGAATAACCGGCACTATTCGTTTATCTCGACGTATGAATCGGATCGTGAAACAAAACATTTTTTTCTCTTTAACTGTGATCACTATTTTAATTTGTTCCAACTTTTTTCAAATTATCGACTTACCCCTTGGTGTGATCGGTCATGAAGGAAGTACAATTTTAGTTATCCTAAATGGACTACGGTTACTTAAATAGATCCATCCCCCCATGCATGTTTACGTATGGGGATTTTTTTCTAATTTGTTTTTACGAATCACCGCATTGATTATTCCACCAATAAGAATAATTACAGCAGAAATATAAAACCAGACCATTAATACGATGACTGCCCCTAAACTTCCATACATTGCAGAGTAATGCCCAAGATTTTCTACATAATAGGAAAACGCATAAGAAACAACCTGCCAACTTAACGTTGCAAATAGCGCTCCCCAAATAGCATTTTTAAAATAAATCTTTCTATTCGGTGCTAATTTGTATAAAAATAAAAATACGATAAAAAACACACTAGACGAAATGACCCAACGAAGCATTTCCCAAAATGTAAGAAAATCCTCCGTAAGACCAAATAATGAAAAAATATAGTTACCAATCATGCGACCTAAAACAGGTAATATGATAGCGATAACGATAATACCAACCATTCCAATGGTTAGAACAACAGCAATCAGCCTTGATATAATGAAGGATCTATTTTCTTCTACTTCATAGGCTTTGTTGAAAGCCCACATAATTGCATTCACACCATTGGATGCTGCCCAAAGCGTCGCTATCAACCCAAATGATAATAAACCACCATTTCTCGTATGTGCCAGCTGATCAAGGTTTGCATTTATCAACCTCATCGTTTCATCTGGCGCTACGGAAGCTACCATGTTCATTAAATTATGCTCATCAAATGGTAAGTAACCAATAAGCGTCACTAAAAAAAGTAAAAAGGGAAATAGTGATAACAAAAAAAAGTAGGCAAGCTGGGCAGCTAATCCAAATACATCCGCTTCAAATACTCGAATGTATAATTGCTTACCAAATGTCATAATTGACTTCATGCGATCACTCTCCCTATCTATCCTTTACTGCTCGATTTGCTTCGTCTTTTTCGTCACTTTATCTAATGTATTTTCTACCTGTTCTAAAGCATTCGTTGCATTTTCGATCTGATACGTAAATGATTTATTAAATCGGTCAAAAGCAATTTTTGCATTATGTACCGTTTCAGACGGATGTTGGATGCAGTATGACGTTTTCTGCTGTAACGTTGCGAATTTATTCTTTGTGTAATACCTCGTATCCCTATCACATAATGCTGTTAATCCACCGATCGCAGCTCCTATTGCTATACTTGCTAATAATCTATTTCTACCCATCAAATACCTCTCCTTTTTTATATGTTGTGCTTATTCTTAATATACGTAAATAGATTTTTGCATCCTTCTGATACTAATTGAAATGTATAATCAAAATCCCCCGTGAAATACGGATCAGGGACATTCTGTGTTTCTGGCTCTGCAACAAAATCCATTAATTTAGCAATAGTAATATTTTCAATTTTATCATTTATTTTAGCTAGATCCTGTAAATTTTGATCATCCATCGCAATCATGTAATCAAAATCATCCAAATCCTTCTTCACAACTTGTCTAGCCTTCATGCCACTATATTCCATATTATGTTTATCTAATAAAGCTCTCGTACCTTTATGAGGAAGATTTCCAGCATGCCAATCCCCTATTCCACCTGAGTCTACTTCTATTTTGTCTGACAAGCCTTCTTTTATTACAAAATTACGAAAAACCGCTTCAGCCATAGGAGACCGACAAATATTCCCTAAACAAATAAATAACACGCGTATCATGTTAAAGTTCCCACCTTTCCTCTTTATTATAATCAAAATATGTACGACCTTTAAGTAAAATGGTGATTTTTTCATTTATTCCCCTAAAGTGGTAATGTTGGTAAATATCTTATAGGCACAAAAATATTTTAAAAAAGGCTTGACATTTCATGTAATATTCGAAATATTTAATATAGTACTTTATAAAAAGGGGGAAGAGGAATGAACGAAATTTTAGGTAATATTAGCGATTTTGTCTGGGGACCACCTACACTCATTCTGATTGTCGGTACAGGTATTTACTTAACCTTACGTTTAGGATTTTTGCAATTTCGAACACTGCCATATGCGTTACGATTAGCATTTAGCCCTAGACGGCAGGACAAAAAATCCAAAGGTGACATTAGTCACTATCAAGCATTAAGTACCGCGATGGCTGCCACCATCGGTACAGGGAATATCGTAGGGGTAGCTACGGCCGTTGTACTTGGTGGACCAGGTGCAGTGTTTTGGATGTGGATTACAGCATTTTTCGGAATGGCTACGAAATACGCAGAGGCTATTCTTGCTGTTAAATACCGCGTTGAAAACAGCAAAGGTGAAATGTCAGGTGGACCGATGTACTACCTTGAAAAAGGATTAAAACAGAAATGGCTAGGTGTATTATTTGCATTATTTGGTGCATGTGCTGCTTTTGGTATCGGAAATATGGTTCAATCCAATTCGGTTTCTGATGCTTTAAATGATTCCTTTAATATTAACCCATGGATCACTGGGATCGTTCTGACGCTATTAGCAGGATTAGTTATTCTTGGGGGGATTAAAAGCATTGGTAAGGTTACAGCATTTTTCGTTCCAATTATGGCATTGTTCTATGTTATAGGTGGACTAATTATTATTATCATGAACTTTGATATTGTTCCTGCTGCAGTGGGATTAATATTCTCTGACGCGTTCACTGCAAACGCTCTTGGTGGAGGACTTCTAGGTACTGTGATTCGTTACGGAGTTGCACGTGGCGTGTTCTCGAACGAAGCTGGTTTAGGTTCTGCTCCAATCGCTGCAGCTGCTGCTAGAACAGATTACCCTGGGCGTCAAGCACTTGTATCGATGACACAAGTATTTATTGATACAATCATCGTTTGTTCGATCACAGGTATCACGATTGTTATGGCTGACCTTGCTGGAAGTGGACTTGAAGGTGGACCACTAACAACTGCTTCATTTGCCGCATTCCTAGGTGATACGGGTGGTTACATTGTTACAATCGGAATTGTGTTCTTTGCCTTTTCTACCATCGTCGGTTGGTCTTACTATGGCGAGAAATGTTTTGCATATTTATTCAATGACAAGGCAATTCCAATTTACCGTGTGATTTTTGTTTTTGCGATTCTTTTCGGTGCTGTTCAAACACTAGACGTCGTTTGGGGAATCTCCGATATTATGAACGCATTAATGGCGATCCCTAACTTAATCGGCCTCCTAGGACTATCTGGAGTGGTTGTATATGAAACAAATAGATTCTTAAAGGTTGCGAAAGAAGAAAAAGAACAAGAAAGAGCGAAAGCATCTTAAAGACCTATAAAATACGGAAACACACAGTGAATCATAATCGAATTCACTGTGTGTTTTTTTGCTATCCAAAAATTTTTATGCCAGTTTTTTTCGAAAAAGTTGTTGTCTATATGAAGTGTTCATTGTGAATACTCAAAAGTCAGAATCTTATGTTAGAATAAAGATAAAATAAAAATTAGAAATCTACATTCATTATACCTTCACATTTTAAGACTCTATGCAGGGGTATAAATTATAAATAGAATAAAATGACTTATAGAAAGAGACGATGAAATATGCTTAACTTTGAACGACTAATAGTAATAACGGGTAAACAAGAATGGAAAAAAGCTTATATCGAAGAAATTGAAAAGCTAGACCAGCTTTATCAAGAGGAAGAGCGATTATATTATGAAATGTATACAGAAGGAACTCAATCTAAAAGAATTGATGAAATAACAAGGATTAAACATACGTTAATGACAAACAAAAGGCTTTATAAAGCTATATTATCGTGGAGAAATACCCTTAGTGATAGTAAAGTATGGAAAAGACGATTAGATGTATTGTTATTTAAAATGAAACAAGAAGAACTGGATAGTCATCCAGAGGTTAAAGAGTTACAACAAAAGTTACAATCTAATTTATTAGAAAGTAGATTTATATTAAACGGAAAAGAGTATAATCTTGGAACAGTTCATTCCAATATAATGGAAAATCCAGACCGAGAACTTCGGAAGCAGCTTTTCTTCGAAGCAAAGGAAATCGGTAGAAATCATGAGGAATTATTTAGAGCGTTGATCCAAAAAAGAAACAAACTAGCAAAAGACCAAGGGTTTTCTAACTACTATCATTTTAGGTGTAGTCTAAAGGAAATTAACATCAATGCATTTATGGAAGGAATGAGTGATTTAATAGAACAATCAGAAGAAACGTTTAACCATTGGGATAATAGGATAAAAGAAAAATTCGGTTGGGAAAAGATACATTATTATGACCAATATTTTTCTACTTTTAATTTCCATCAAATTCAAAGCAGTGCTTTTACAACCAATCGGATGGAAGAAATGTTAAGCGATATTGTTAATAGTCTAGGAATACCTATGGACCAATTACCTGTTAAAATTGAGAGTATGGAAATCCCGTATGGCGGATTCTGCTTAAACATCAATCCAAATGATCTTCGACTAGTTGTGAACAAACGAGATTCCTATTCAGTGTTTTTGTCAGGGATACATGAGTTAGGTCACGCACTTGATGGTCATTATAGTTCCTATCAATACCCAGAGCTATATCGCTTCTATTCAAGTATAGCTGCCGAAGCAATTGCAGAGTTATTCCAAACAATTATTACTGACCAACATTTTTTGAAGAATAACTTCGACATTCAAGATGAAGTTTATTCTCAGATTAGAGAAATCAATCAATTAACAGATTTAAAGATGTTTAAAATGAACTACTATTACTGTTTAGTTGAATTCGAATTATATAATAGTCCTGAGCAATCATTTCAAGAGATCGCAAATGAGTGCTATTTACGTGTATTCGGGTATGAGGGTGAAACATTCCACCCAGCTAGTGAGATGTTTTACATCGAAAACCCAGTATTTTTCCAAGATTATAACTATGCTTTGGCTATTCGAGACATGATTCGTGAAAAGTTCGCTGTAACAAGTCTCTACAAAGAAACAGACTTATTTCAAGAACTTATTGATAAATTTATTGGACCCAACCAGCTCTACTCTTGGAATCAGCGGTTAGAGAGACTTTGTGGTGAACCTCATACCTTTACATATTTGGCAAAAAAATTGACGAATAGGAACGAATAAACATGATCATTACAACAGCAAGACGGTCACAAAGTGAATTAGTATCAAGAGCAAATAAACTAGCAAATTCTTTTGATTTGCCATACATTGAAAGAAACGGATTTTCAATTGAGGCTTTAAAGGAACGGTATAAGGATGACATTGTCGTAGTAGGGAAAGATGGATTAATTATCGCTCCCATAAAGAAGGAGACAAATATATTTTTCCATCCTAATTTAGCAATGGTCAGGGCGAAACGAATGCTTAAAGGAGAAGTAGATCCGCTGATTCAAGCTATAAAACTAAAGGAAGGGATGTCGTTTTTAGACTGTACATTAGGCTTAGCATCCGATAGTATTATCGCGAGCATTGCCGTTGGGAATAGTGGCTTAGTTATAGGCATTGAAGGAAATCTTCTATTATATCTTTTAGCAAAAGATGGACTTGCATCATTTACTAGTGGGAACAAAAATATTGATCAAGCGATGAGGAAGGTTCAAGTCGTACATCAGGATCATTATTCATTTTTACAACAAGCAGCTTCTGATTCTGTAGATGTTGTATATTTTGACCCAATGTTTCAAGCAAGCATTGACACTTCAAGTGGAATAAATTCGATTCGTGGCCAGGCACTTTTTACAGACATTAGCGCAGAAGTTATTAGCGAAGCAAAACGGGTAGCTAAAAAACGTGTTGTACTTAAAGACCATTGGAAAAGTAAAAGATTCACACAACATGGTTTTATGCAACTGAAGCGAAAAACATCGCTGTTTCATTATGGAACGATAGAGTTAACTTGAATAAGTTAACAAAGAACAAGGAATTATTTAACGGGTTTATCTCAGTGAATGTAAAGATTACGAAAAAACTATAAAAGAAAAATCCTAACTAATTCGAATTCTCATTACAGAATTTTAAATCATAGTATGGATTTTTCTTTGACTAAAACACCTTTGCCTTAAAGATTATGAATTATAGGTGAAAATTTTCTAATGTAATTCCTTTTGCATCTCATCTCAGTAAACGGGAATACTTTTCAAAATCTTTTCTAGTTTCCCTTAGTCAACCTTTACTCCAATAAATATCCTTTTGTTCGTAACGCTTCACACGCCTCGTCCAATTGCTGCTCTGTATCTGCTTCAATCGTATGTAAGTGAACCCCTTCTGTAAGCTTCGATAGTAAGGAGGCCTTTGTTTTTTCCATCTCGTGAAGAAAGGCATCCACATCTCTCCGATTTTTTAACATTAATGATCCTGTAAGATCACCATAGATTGGGTGCTCAACCATGACATTTTTTACGCTTACACCAAGATCAACTAACGTATACAACTCATCGGCAGTATCCTCTGAACGATGGGAAACGACAATAATTCTAGATTTTTGGGGAGACTCGTTATTGTCCTTGAAGTATACATACCCACGAGATGTTGCAATAATCGGTTCCCCTTTTGCTTTTAACAAGGAAATGTCTTGTACAATCACCTGTCGACTAACATTCGTGCGATCTGAAAGTGCTTTACCTGTTATTGGTTCCTCGTTTTCTTGAAGCCATTCTAAAATTAATTTCCTTCGATTTTCACCTAGCATTTTTGTTCCATCTTCTTGCATAACGGCCCTCCTCTCCTTTACACCTAAGGATTAATTTATAGGATAGTTACTCTATTTATTTCTTTATTTATTGTTAATTATATCAAATTTCCACTAAAACGCATTACTTAGCTCAAAATTTGACTGTATATGAAGGTAAAAATCCCACACACTCTAGATAAAAGCATTGCATTTTATCATTTATTGTGTAAACTTATGTGTAAAGACACATGTAAATTATTGATTGAATGCCTTTAGTTATAATGTTCATCATTTCACAAGAGGAGGGGATTTCATGAAAAAAAATAAGGTAAAGCTAGTGTGGGGTGCACTTATTGTCTTACTAATTTTACTAGCCTATATTCTTCCCTACACCGTTCTTTCAACTGTTAATGATTGGTACGGAAGTTTTCTTTTATGGGGAATTATTGGTGTACTCATTATTATTGCAAACATTATGGTAACAAGGGATTGGGGGAAATAACGTGAATACGAGTTTAGTAGTTTGGGGAATTATCATATACATTGTAATAGCTTCATTTATCGCCATATTATCACGCCGTGGTGACCGAACTGGAATGTCCGGTTATTATCTAGGTGGACGAAAATTAAACGGTGTACTTTCCGCTCTTAGTTATAGTGCCACCACGTATAGTGCTTTTATGATGGTTGGTCTTGCGGGGTTAACATACCAAGGTGGCGTTGGTGCATTAGGCTTTGAAATTGTTTATTTTGCGGGAGTTTCTCTTATTGCGTTATTTGGTCCACGATTTTGGACAGCAGGAAAGAAATATGGTTATGTTACACCTTCGGAAATGGTTGGTGATCGATTTGAAAGTAAGACGGCGGCATCATCAATGGCACTTGTAAGTTGTTTATTTCTTATTCCATACTCTGCTGTACAGCTAGCAGGAGTTGGTTACCTCTTACAAGGAATTACTAATAACGCTATTCCATTTACAACTGGTGTAATCATTGCAACTGTTTTAGCTATCTTTTTTTCTTATGCAGCCGGTATTCGGTCTGTCGTATGGACCGATGCACTTCAAGCTGTCTTTATGATTATTACATCAACTATTGTTGTATTATTACTAATTAATGGGTTAGGTGGTTTTGGTCAATTCTTTGATAACCTAAAAACAAGCCATCCCGAATCACTATCAGTACCTGGAAATGGATTTTTTAGCTTCTTAACCTTCCTTGGATTGACATTGCCTTGGTTTTTCTTTAGCTTATCAAATCCGCAAGTTAGTCAACGAATGTTTATGCCGTCTTCCTTAAAAGGACTACGACTAATGCTCATTGGGTTCCTTGTCTTTGGATTAATCTATACGTTTGTATCTGTACTATGGGGATTTTCAGCACTGCAAATGTTTCCAAACCTGGAAACTGCTGACTTAGCAACACCACAATTGTTATCGTCTGACTTAATACCACCTGTACTTGGGGTAATAGTCATGATTGGAATTATGGCAGCAGCAATTTCCACGATTGATTCGATTATGCTGACATTGTCGTCAATGTTTGCTAGGGATGTATATGGAAATAGGAAAAGCCGTCCCAATGATGCCAAACAATTAAAAATTGGTAAAATTGTCATTCCAGTAATCGCAGTTCTAGCATATGGATTTGCAGAATTACAGTTAAACTTAATTGCTGTATTATCTGTAGCTGCATCGTCTGGTTTAATTGTTTCAGTACCAGCTTTCTTTGGAACGTTCTTTTGGAAACGTGGAACGGCTGCCGGAGTAATCTCTAGTGTAACAATAGGGGCAATAGTCGTACTTGTATTAGAATTCACTAGTACGAAACCACTTGGGTTAGCTTCTGGAATTTGGGGATTACTTATTTCAACAATTCTATTTGTCGGAGTGAGTTTAGCTACCAAAGCTCCAGAACAAAAAGCCGAAAAGTTTATTAACATATTAAAGAACAACAAATAAATAATCTGAAAAGCCTCTTTCAACACGGAAAGAGGCTTTATATATATGTAATTATGCTAATGGCGCAATACAGGTTTCATCATTATTTTTCGCTGCATTCACATATGGTGCTACATTGTAAGCAGATAGTTCCTCTTCATCCACTGTTTGTAAAAATTGATGTGCTTCAAGCGCGTCCCATTTATTAGGGATAATCCAGTTATCTTCTTTTGATTTCGGTAAAATAATTGGCATGCGATGATGTATTTCTTGCATAAATGGATTAGCCTCTTTTGTAAGGACGGTACATGTGAAAAGGTCGTTATCCCCATTACTCCATTTATCCCATAGGCCTGCAAAAGCAAATAACTTTCGATCGGTTAATTGAATTCGTTTTGGTTGTTTTTCTTTTCCTTCACGTTTCCATTCATAGAAGCTATCCGCGATAATTAAGCAACGCTTTCTGGACATCAATCTTTTAAAGCTAGGCTTTTCATGCGCTGTTTCACTTCTTGCATTAATCATTTTATACCCTATTTTCTCATCATTTGCCCATGATGGGACAAGTCCCCAGCGTAAATAGCCTGCTCGCTTTTCCTTGCCGTCATGAATGATTGCTAAAACATTTTGTCCTGGTGCAATATTATAACTTGGGTAATAACCATCAATCGGATGGTCAATTTCAAATGCTTGCAGTATTTCCAATTCATCTGCAAGTAATGTATACCTTCCACACATAGAATCAGCCCTCCAAATATTTCTATTAAAAGATACTTAAATCCCACTGTGAAGCTATATGCCTTAATAATCGAATGCCAGCAATACTATTTCCTCTATCATCTAAAGCAGGTCCAAATACACCAATCCCACAACCGCCAATGAAAGGTAGATCTTCTTCACGTACACGTGGGGGTGCAACAGCAATGATACCACCCGACACGCCGCTTTTTGCTGGAACACCGACATACGTGGCAAATTTTCCTGAAGCATCGTACATACCACATGTTAACATTAATGCTTTCGCAATACGAGCAACTCGTCGTGGAATAATTTCTTGCTGGTTCTTCGGGTCTTCACCGTCGTTTGCAAGAATTAGTCCAATTCTTGCTAAGTCATCTACCGTTACTTCAATGGAACATTGTTTAAAATAAGTCTCCAATGTAATATTTAAATCAGATTCCAAGAAGCCTGTTTCTAATAAATAATACCCAATAGCACGATTTCTCATTGAAGAGTCTCTTTCTGATTCGTAAACATCAACATTTATTTGTGGACGATGATCAAGTATTTTTTCTAATAACTGAAGCATTTGCTCCATTTTTTCATCCGATGTTTTTCCAGGAAGCATCGATGTTACACTTATGGCACCGGCATTAACGAACGGATTAAAGGGCTTCTCAACCTTCCTCATCTCTAAATGCATAATGGAGTTAAATGCTTCTCCAGTAGGTTCAACGTCTACTTTATCAAGCATATATGCAACACCACGTTCCATACAAGCTACGATAAAACTAATAACCTTGGAAATACTTTGGATGGTAAACGAAACATCCGTATCACCCGCACGAAGAATCATTCCATTCGAACCATAAATTGAAATACCAAGGTGGTCAGGATTTGCCTTTTTTAATAATGGAATATAAGATGCAACTTCCCCTTCTTTTGTATGTTTGCGATAAAATGAAACCCAATCTTCTACATAACCTTGTAGCCATTCTTGATTTAATTCGGTATTCCAATTCGCTGTTCCCTGTACCAATTTTATCACTCCATCATTGTTTATTACTCCTATAAAGTAGCATATCCATCTACAGGAAAATCACCAAAAATGAAAAGCTACAGTCTCTATTAATTATATGTAGAGACCGTAGCTTCTATTTGGTTATATCAGCTTTTTTTAATTCCTTATTATTACATCCATCTAGTAATTGCTCTACCGTATGTTGAATACGCTGTGCCAACTCTGCATTTTTCAAACTCTGATAATCAATCGGATAGATTGGATCACTTATTATCATCGTAATATCGGACGCTTGAACACGACCTTTTTCCTCCAGCATGTGATAGGTTCCATCAATAGCTACTGGTACAATCGGTACGTTTGCTTTCATTGCAAGCCGTAAACTTCCAGATTTAAATTCGCCTATTTTACTTCCTCTACTTCTCGTTCCTTCAGGAAAAATAACAAGTGAATGACCTGCCTTTAAGTTTTCAATACCTTGTTGAATGGCTTTCATAGACTGTCTACGATCTTTACGATCAATAAAGACACAATATAATAGCTCCATCCATGAACGGATAATTGGAAGTTTTTTTATTTCCTTTTTAGCAATAAAGCCTATCGGTCTACCTAAATAGCCGAGGAAAGCTAAAATATCAAACAAACCTTGATGATTAGCTACATATAAGACCGGTTCATCCAATAATTTTTCTCTCCCGTTTACTTGGACCGTTGTACCTGTTCGTTGAATTACCTTTTGAGATACACGCTGTGGTGTAGTAAATATTTCCTCCATAACCACTTGATTATTGGATTGATGAAATCGTTTTTTTGCTTTTTGCAAGTTAAAAATACTGCCAACCACAAGTATTCCAGCATATATATAAATTCGTATTGTAAAAAACATGTTGCTCCCCCCATTTTCCAACATTTATTATACCTATTTAAAAACGATGTTCAAATAGTTTTATATTTTCCCATCTATCGGTTATAGTAAATTTTATGGAATAGATTACAATCCCAAATAGTGGTCAATGAGTGGATAAGAACGAAAAGGTACATTATGTTACAAATTTCACCATTTTGTAATTGAAATGTTACTTGTCTTTGACAAGGATTTGCTCTATTTTAGATAGTAGATGTTTTTTATAAACTGTTTCTGGGAAAGATTGTTAGTAACAAGTTTGTTAAATCAAGTTATCTACCCCCAGAATTGATAGGCAAAGATAGAAGAATATATTGAAAATAGTCATCATTGGAGGAACTAATTATGTTTTCTAATGCAGAAATAGGTATTGATCTAGGTACTGCAAATATACTAATATATGCTAAAAATAAAGGAATCGTACTAAATGAGCCAGCAGTTGTAGCAATAGATATTCATACAAAACAAGTAGTAGCAGTAGGTACGGAAGCAAAAGAAATGGTAGGTAAAACACCACGTAATATTGTGCCAATTCGACCGCTAAAAGATGGTGTTATTGCTGACTATGACGTTACTGCGCAAATGCTAAAAGCATTCTTAAGAAGACTGAGTAAAAAAATGGGTATGTCGATGCGTAAGCCTACGGTTGTTGTTTGTACACCAACTGGAAGTACAACTGTAGAGCGTAGAGCAATCCATAATGCTATCACTAGCTATGGAGCTAAAAATGTCCACTTGATAGAAGAACCTGTTGCAGCTGCAATCGGCGCTGATTTGCCTGTAGATGAACCAATCGCCAATGTTATTGTAGATATTGGTGGAGGTACGGCAGAAATTGGTATTATTTCATTGGGTGGTGTCGTATCCTCAAGCTCTGTTCGCGTTGGCGGAGACAAGATGGACGAGGAAATTATCCAATATATTCGTAAAAAATACAATATCCTAATTGGTGAGCGTACGGCGGAAAATATCAAGATGGAATTAGGGTATGCGCATCCTAATCATAAAGAAGAAGTAATGGATGTACGTGGGCGTGATATGGTTACTGGTTTACCTAAAACTATTTCGATCACATCAAAAGAAATCTATGAAGCAATTAAAGAATCGTTAGAACAAATTTTACAAGCTATTCGTAATACGCTTGAAAACTGTCCACCGGAATTAAGTGGCGATATCGTTGACCACGGAATTGTTATTACTGGTGGTGGCTCCTTACTAAAAGGAATGAAAGAATGGTTGTCTAATGAATTAGTTGTTCCCGTACATTTAGCTCCAAATCCATTAGAGTCTGTGGCTATTGGAACTGGGAAAGCAATAAAAATGATTTCTAAATTAGAAAAAGCTGTAAAATAGATTTTTCATTATCAGGACTCCTTCAAAGGACAATATAGGAATAGCGAATAAGGAGTATGTAATTCCATGCTCCTTATTCCCTATTCCAACCAATGTTTGGGAATACTTAAATGTGGTGGTAGTTCGGTATTCTTATCCCCTTTAGCTGCATTCACTTGTGCTTGGGTTAGAAATATACTTCCTGTTAAATTTGCTCCGCTTATGTTAGCATCTCTCAAGTCTGCACCAATGAAATCAACCATCCTTAAGTCAGATCTTCGAAGGTCCGCAGCTATTAACAATGCTCCTCGGAAGTTGAAACCGCTAAGATTTACACCACTTACATCCTTACCGATAAGGTCCTTTATTTCGCTCTGATTTAGTTGATTTTGATCATTCTTTACTTCCATTCTAACGTATTCACTGGTTCGTAATAGTAGCTCATTAACAATCGCTCTATGGCTAGGCACATCCAGTTCCAAAATAGATTTGGGACTTAATTTCGTTAGAAGTTCTGTTTCCTCAAATACTTGCTTCAAATCATTATGTATCGGTCGAGCTTGTTCTAAACCGAGTGCTTCATTCACATAATAAAGCATTTCATGAAGTTGTTGCATGATAGGAAATACGTCGAACATTTCCTTAGCTGTTTCTGGGTTGTTTCGCCAACTCTTTCCCTCGTAAGTCACATTTGATACGTGTTGACCTGCTCCAAAACATTCATATACTGTACAGCCTTTAAATCCTTCATTCCTTAGGTTCTTATAAATCCCACAACGATAATCTGATTGCAAGTTTCTACACGGAGTTCCACCATCTTTATGAAAAGCAAAGTCAGTAGATTTAGCGTATGGCAATGCAACACAGCATAAACCAAAACAGTTTTCACAGTCAGCACGTAAATGGTCGTTCGTTTTTAATACAGTGGACAATTCATTCACCTCCTTTTTAAACTGAGAAGACAAGTTCAGTCTATTAATAAGTTATTAATCTGTTTTAAGTGGTGGATATCATGTTCTAAAAATATTTTTATAAAGCTTTCTACCGAAAATTTTCTTTTACCTCCACCAATCGTAAATCGAATATCTCCATCCAGGTTTGTTATACTTTTTAATAAATCTCTTCGTGTCATTGCAAAATGATCGATGATCTTTTCAACTGAATAGTCTTTTAAAAAGGTTATAGCTTCGCGATTATGCTCGTCGTGGTCTGGAAATTCTGGCAAATTAGCACCTTCCGCCATTAATGGAACCATCTTTTCAAGATTATATTTATCCCAATAAAGTAAATGTCCCACAATTTCCCTAATTGACCATTTCCCCTTGCTTATAGGCTTACCTAATTCTGTTTCAGATGCATCTTTTAATTTTAAAATCTCTTCTATTGTTTTCTCAAACTGACGAAAAGTTTTCTTCATAATGCTTTCCCCCATTAATTAATCGAATTGTACACTATTTATTCTACACCAACCGATCTATTTACACAAACATATGTTCCTGTTTTTAGTTTGTTTATAATGTCAATACAAACAAGATAATTTCATTTTTCAGGATCCTGTGTCTTTTCTTTTACGTCATATAGTTCTTCTTGAATATAATCAAACACTTTCCTTCGTTCCTTCAACGTCAAAGGCTCTTCTAGAAGCTGTACGATAAATTCCCATATATCTTCAAGCTTTCTTTTCAACTGGTAGTAACTTAGGACATCATTATGAATAGTATAATCCGGACGATTCTCCACATATGTTTCTAAAAACTTGGTTTTATAAGACTGGTCCATGACAAACATTAAGTCTGCCTCTGCAGGAGCTAACTGCAGTCCCTCCCAGTCAATAATGATTAGACGATCATTTTCTCTCATCAAGTTCCAATGATGAAGATCTGTATGAACCAATGAAAAAGGAAGTTGTTGTTGCTTTAATTCCATCCCTAGGTGAACCAATTGATCGATTAACTCAATTAATTGGACTTTGTATGGATAAAGGAAGGTTGTTAATTCTTGGTCTTGTTTCTGTGTAAGCCTTTGTTTCAGATTTTCTGCAAAGGAAACCTCAAATTTCTCCTTCAATTTTTCATTAATATTCATACTTTTTATTTGATGAAGTTCTGCAATCATTTCAGCATATTGTGTAACTTCGATTGGTTGAAGTGGTTGATTGCCAATAGTCTCACCATCTATATACGGATACAGCATATATAAAGCAAGTTCATCTTCACATTTATATGCATTATCACTTGTCATTATAGGTTTAGGTATTCTGCCTGTTAACACATCATTTTCAGCAATCTCTAACACTAATGGCATGTAGTAATCAATTACATCCGTTAACTCTTTAGTGGAAGCTCTTTTTTTCTCATATACCTTAAGGAAAAAATTACTTTTATTCGTAATCACCTTATATGCGAGTGCTGCCCATCCTCCTTGTTGCGAGGTAATCTTCTGTACCTTCAAATGATAATAATCCTGCAAAATCTTATATATATTAGCTTCCATTACTTTCTCATTCCTTTTGTCTACTTACCCTTTAAAGTAGTTAGCAGGCATTCCTTTCACGCCTAAATTAACTTTAAACAGGCCCCCTGCATTTGGGTATTTTGCTAGCTGATTATCATCCATTCCTTCTCTTGCGGTTGTAATATATAAATCCTCTAAATCGATGCCCCCAAATGCACAAGAAGTAACATGTAATGCCGGTACTTCCACAACAGACAATTTTTCACCCGTATTCGAATTCCACTTGGATACTTTTGCTCCTCCCCAATGGGCAATCCACAACATACCATCCGCATCAATTGTCATACCATCTGGAAATCCTACTTCATTCGTAAAGTCGATTATATCGGTTGGATGTTCCATATCACCCGTGTGAATATGAAAGTTATAACGCACTACTTTTTGGGTAGGTGTGTCTATGTAATACATATACTTGTGATCACTGGACCACGCGATTCCATTGGAAATACTGACCTGATTAACTTTCTTTTTTACGGTTCCATTCGTTTCCAAACAATAGAGCGCGCCTTGTTCCATGGCATTTGTTTTAGCCATTGTACCTGCCCAAAATCGCCCATAAGCATCTGATTTACCATCATTAAAACGATTGTTTGGTAAATGGCTTTCTATTTCATGAATTTGGGTAATTTCTTCTGATTCTATGTTTAATAAATAAAATCCATCCTCTAACGCTACTACTGTCTCCTGATCATTCCTTGGAACAATTGCTCCAACATGCTGTTCCAACTGGATTGATCGATTTTCTTTTGTAAGTGGATTAAACATAAAAACCTTTTTCTCTACAATATCCACCCAATACAATCGTTGTTGTTCAACATCCCAACAAGGACCTTCACCTAAGATTGCTTTGGCATCTACTACTAATTCAACTTTACCTTCCATGTAAAAACACCACCATAAAATATCAAATTCATTGCTTCGTTCTAGCTTTATTCTAACATAAGATTCTGACATGATTATTCTATTTAAAAACCTATCGATGAAAGTAAATTACACCTACCCAATCCAGTGAGGAAAACGAATCATTTTACTGTAAAGCGTTTACAAATTATTCGGAATACATTAAACTAATAGTAATAAGTCATGATGAAGTGCCACAACACTACCTCTCATGACCTTCCTAAATAATATGATATACTGCCTAACTTGTTTACAGTCCAACGCCAGGTCTGATCCAACAAGTAAAAGCCAGTTCATCTTGACTTACAGCTACCTGTGGTCTATTTGAACTGGCTTTTTTCTATGAAAAAAGAAAGGAGTGAAACAGTGACTGGTGCCTTAAGTCATATTCGAATTCTTGATTTATCACGGGTCCTTGCTGGCCCCTACTGTACGATGGTCCTAGGTGATCTCGGTGCAGAAGTATTAAAAGTAGAAGCACCTGGTGGCAGTGATGAAACGCGAAAATGGGGTCCCCCTTTCCAACAGGATGTTAGTGCCTATTACTTATGTGCGAACCGAAACAAAAAAAGCATTACGATTGATTTAAAAACAGATGAAGGCATTGAAGTAATTAAAGAGCTTGTTGAAGAAAGTGATGTAGTTATTCATAACTTTAAAACCGGAACAATGGAACGCTTCGGTTTGGATTATGAAACACTTGCTGAAATTAACCCAAAGCTTGTGTACTGTTCCATTACAGGATTTGGTGAAACAGGTCCATATAAAGACATGCCTGGTTATGATTTTATTATCCAAGCGATGAGCGGTCTAATGAGTATAACAGGTGATGAGAGCTCCGGCCCACAAAAATTTGGAGTAGCCATCACCGATATTTTAACCGGCATGTATGCTTGTATCGGTATTCAAGGAGCGTTACTGGAGCGATATCATTCGGGCAAAGGGCAAAAAATAGATATTTCACTTTATGATTCTGCTGTCAGTGCACTTGTTAATATTGGGAGCAATTATCTAATGTCTGGAAAAATTCCAACTGCATTAGGTAATCATCACGCCAATATCGTTCCTTATCAAACATTTCAAACGATGGACGGAGAAATGGTCATTGCTGTTGGAAATGACAATCAGTTTAAGACTTTGTGTACTATTTTAGATAAACCTAAATATAGTGAAGATGACAGGTTTAAAACAAATCCAGATCGTGTGGCAAATCGAGAGGTATTAGTTCCATTATTACAGGAAGTTTTCCTCACAAAACCGACGTCCTATTGGCAGGAAAAATGTAAAGAAAAAAACATACCATGCGGACCAATTCAAAATCTTGAAGAAGTAACTCACGATCCTCAACTACATGCGCGACATATGTTTATGGATATGGAACATCCAACAGCAGGGAAGATAAAAATGATTGGTAGTCCATTAAAACTATCTAGAACACCTGTAACGATGAGGCATCACCCTCCTGATGCAGGTGAGCACAATCATGATATTTTCACAAAATTACGGAATAAAAATTAGGAGTTGATGAAACAATGAATTTTCATTTTTCAGAAGAGCAAAAGATGCTAAGGGACACAGTTAGAAGTTTTGTAGATAAAGAGATTATGCCATATATAACAGAATGGGATCGGCAAGGTAAGTTTGACCCAGCTATCATACCGAAGTTAGCAGACCTTGGGTTAATGGGAGTTTGTATACCAGAAAACTATGGCGGGAGTGGAATGGATTATAACTCGCTTGCTATTGTTTGCGAGGAATTAGAACGAGGAGACACCGCTTTTCGTACCGCTGTTTCTGTGCATACCGGCTTAAATAGTATGACACTCTTACAATGGGGTACGGAGGAACAAAAACAAAAGTATCTTGTTCCTCAAGCAAAAGGAACAAAGATTGGTGCATTCGGACTGACAGAGCCTGGCGCCGGGTCAGACGTAGCCGCCCTTCAATCCACTGCGGTAAAAGATGGTGATCATTATATTCTTAATGGACAAAAAACATGGATCTCTTTATGCGATACGGCTGATCATTTTCTAGTCTTCGCTTATACGGATAAATCAAAGAGACATCATGGAATTTCTGCTTTCATTGTAGAACGAACATGGGAAGGCTTTTCTTCTAAAGCAATTAAAGGAAAGCATGGAATCCGGTCTGGAAACACTGGAGAAATATTTTTTGAAGATGTTAAGGTACCTGCAGATAATCTTCTAGGAGAAGAAGGGGAGGGATTTAAAATTGCCATGTCTGCATTAGATAATGGACGTTTTACCGTTGCCGCCGGTGCTGTTGGGCAAATTATGGCTTGTTTAGAAGCGAGTGTAAATTACTGCCACGAACGTGATACATTTGGCAAACCTATTGGAAAACATCAGCTCGTTCAGCAAATGATTGCCAAAATGGAAGCTGGATTACAGATGAGCCGTCTACTAGTCTATCGTGCAGGTGAATTAAAAAATGAGGGGAAACGCAATACAAGAGAAACCTCGCTCGCTAAATGGCAGGCCTGTGATTTTGCTAATAAAGCTGCTGATGATGCGATGCAGGTTCATGGTGCATATGGCTATTCAGATGAATATCCAGTGGAAAGATATTTGCGTAACTCGAAAGCACCTGTAATCTACGAAGGAACACGTGAAATACACACCATCATGCAGGCTGAGTATGTACTTGGTTATCGACAGGATAAGCCATTAAATAAAATGCTTCCTGCTTGGGAGTCGGATGAGAAAGAATTCATGAAATAACCAACCAGTACTAATTGATAGGAAAGGGTAGGTGCGATATGCTTAACTTAAGTAATTTTTCCAAGTGTCGTGCGAATCTATCTATCTTCTTTTGTACGACTACCAAAAAAATATGAGGAGGTAAATGACAAATGATTCAAACGTTAACCGAAAGCATTTATATTAACGGAAAATGGAAAGAGGTTGAATCTTCTCAGACACAAGTGATTTACAACCCAGCTACACTGGAACCGATAACTGAAGTAGCTTATGGTGGTGCACAAGAAACTAAAGAGGCAATTGATGCCGCATCTCAAGCTTTCTCAACATGGAGTGAAATGACTGGCAGACAGCGCTCACGAGTCTTGTATAAAGCATCTGAATTTATGCGGAAAGATGCCGAACGACTAGGAAAGATTTTAACACGAGAACAAGGAAAACCATTGAATGAAGCAATTGGAGAAGTAAAAGGTGCTGCTGGATTCTTATTATGGTATGCAGAAGAGGCTAGCAGGGGCTATGGTGAGTGGATTCCTTCATCGGTTAAAACAAAACGTATGTTAGTTATACCAAAACCAATTGGTGTTGTTGGGGCTATTACGCCATGGAACTTCCCATCATCAATGATTACCCGGAAGTTAGGCCCAGCACTTGCTGCCGGATGTACCGTTGTATTAAAACCATCACCAGAGACACCACTATCAGCAATCGAGATCGTTAAAATTTTTGAAAAAGCTGGCATGCCAGCTGGAGTAGTTAACCTCGTAACAGGTGATGCCGAAGCAATTGGGAAAGAAATGCTATCAAATAAAGAAGTAAAGCTTATCACCTTTACCGGCTCTACCGAAGTAGGAAAATACTTGATGCGGGAAAGCGCGAATCATGTAAAAAAAGTTGCGCTTGAACTAGGTGGTCATGCACCAATTATTGCATTTGAAGATGCGGATATCGAGAAAGCTACAACACTAGCACTTGGAAGTAAATTCAGAAACAATGGGCAAACTTGTATTTGTGCGAATAGGCTATATGTGCATGAATCCATAGCTGAAGAATTTACTAACGTGTTAAAAGAAAAAGTCTTACAACTAAAAGTTGGATCAGGATTTGACCAGGGAACCGACCTTGGACCGTTAATCAGTGAGAATGCAGCTAAAAAAGTGCAAGCCCATTTAGATGACGCGGTTCAAAAAGGAGCAAATATTGTTTGTGGAGGAAGCAAATGGGATGGCGATTTACAAGGTTACTTTTACCCACCTACAGTAATATCGAATGTAACAGACGATATGGTCGTCATGCGTGAAGAAACTTTCGGGCCACTATTCCCTATTCAAACATTCTCGGATGAAGGCAGTGTAATCCAAAAAGCCAATAATACAGATTATGGCTTAGCTGCTTATATTTTCACAGAAAACACTTCACGAACATTACGAGTCGCTGAAAAGCTAGACTATGGAATCGTCGGTGTTAATGATGTATTCCCAGCAGTACCAGAAGCACCATTTGGAGGAATTAAACAATCCGGTCATGGAAAAGAAGGTGGCCACCACGGCATGGATGAATTTTTAGAGAAAAAGTTTATATCGATTGGAATAGAATAATTTAAAGCGAAAATCATATGAGGCTGGGGTAAAACTAAAAACTTCGAGTCTAAAGACGATAGATTATAACATAGGAAGTTTATACGGTCTTGGTTGACTTCGGAGTCTGTGGATCAACTTTGGTGGCTGGTCGCTCAACTTTGGTGTGTGTGGATCAACTTTGGTGGCTGATCGCTCAACTTTCGAGGGTGTGGCTCAACTTTGGAGTTTGATCGCTCAACTTTTGGAGTGTGTGGATCAACTTTGGAGTTTGATCGCTCAACTTTTGGAGTGTGTGGATCAACTTTGGAGTTTGATCGCTCAACTTTGGAGGGTGTGGATCAACTTTGGTGGCTGATCGCTTAGTATCTGACATAGTTTTATACTTCATAACCTCGAACATAAAAAATAGCAGGGATTTCCCTGCTATTTTTTTCCGATCCTTTACCCTCTCTAGTTTTCTAAATACGATTCATATTGCTTATATAAATCCTTTAGGGCAGAAACTAATGCATTTCCTGCTTTTCCTAAATAATGCTGTTTTACCTGCTCCACCGGCTGTTCAATACCTTCCTGTAAGCTATATCCCCTTAGAAGTTGTTGAACAAACTCACGCCCGTGCACTGTAGCTAAAGTACAACCAGCTGTTACGATTACACCATATTTTTTATCAATTTCAGCTGTAATTGTTAGCGTATCATAGATACTTTTTGCTGCCATACCTGATGGAAGTCGGGCATGTCCTGCTATAAATACAGTATTCATTCAGCATCAATCCCTTCTTAGCTGTCCACGATAGCCTAATTTTTCGGATATTGTCATTGCTGTCTGCAATGTTTCTGTTTTTATCTTCTGTAAGCCTTCTCCAGTAAAGTAGCTAGACAAGCCACTTACAGTAAGAGCTGCTATCACTCGATTTCGGTGGTCAAAAATCGGATAAGAGATCCCTGTAGTATCGGTATCCTGCTCCCCAACACTGTAAGCATATCCCTGTTCTCGAATGAAGGTTAATTCCTTCATTAATTTTTCTTTTTGAATGGTCTTTTCTGTTAATGACTTCGTATTCATTTCACGCAAAATATTTTGTTGTTGATCTTCTTCCAAATATGCGAGTAATAATTTCGGACCGGAACCTATATAGAGTGGTGAGCTTTTGCCAATTCTTGTATATAACCGTAATGCCTTGTTACTTTCCACTTTTTCAATATAAGTAGCCTGTTGATGATTCACAACCACTAAGTGTACCGCTTCATTGATTTCTTCTGCTAGCTTTTTCATAGATGGTAACGCAACTCTTCTTACTTCTAGTTGATCTGCTACGAGTTGACCTAATTCCAATAGTTTTAGGCCTAGCCGATAGCGACTATCGTGTTCGGTATCCTTTAATTTATATAAGAAACCCATCTCCTCTAAAGAAGATAACAGTCTATATGCGGTAGGCTTCGGAAGGTTTGACCGAAATGCAATTTCTTTTAAGGTTAATTCATGGACATCCTCTGAAAACAATTCTAATAGATTTAATGCTTTGACCACACTTTGATTCATGACCATTCCCCTTATTAAGGAAAATGTCCCCCTACATGAACTGTAGAGGGACTCTCCATGGTTCTCAATACAAATAATTAAATACTTTTTGAAAACTGAACAACCGCATCAGCCTCGTCCAGCTCCAGCGCCCAGCGACTAACGCAACTTCCCTCACCTCCGTACGATAACAGTTCGACATAGTCGAACATCCTTAATCCCTTCGCTCCCCGTGTTTCCTTTATCTCCTTCGGCTCAGTCCAGTTCGTACGTCGCTGAACGGGCGCTTCCGCTTTTGCTCTTAAATATTCACGTGCTTTTTCTCATGTTTTTCTGTTTCGATGATATGGACGCCTCGTTTAGCCATTTCATCAATATAAAGCTTTCCAGGAACAATTTTTTCAGGTGGATAAACACCTTTTTTCTCAATTTTCCCTTCTGCAATCATTTGTGCTACAACAGAGATCGTGTTAGCTGTAGCTCGAGCCATGGCCGTAACATTTGTAGCTCGATCCTTATAAGTAGTCATTTCATATTCATAGGTTGCTAGAACACCATCTTTTTGGCCAGAAACAATCACACGTAATAAAACTGCGTCGTCTTTATCTCCCAATTCTACGATTGGATCAAGAACTTTTAAAAATACTTCTCGTGGGCTTACCTTTTGCCCATTTACCTCTACTTCATAATCCTTTTTCGTAAGGTTTAGGTCTACTAATAATTTAAATTTCTCCGCATGGCCCGGGTATCGAATCGTTTTATATTCCAATGTATCCACATGCGGATAGGACAATGGAAGTGTCGACGTACCACCAGAAGTATGGAATGCCTCTAAGGGACCAAATTTTTCAAAGTGAATCCGTTCAACTTCTGACAAGGAATCAACTTCTTGTTTCATCCCATTTCGGATAATTAATGATGGATCCGAATAATGGTCAAAGACACCTTCCATGGAGAAAACATGATTATATTCTAGTGGAGGTTCAGGCTTCACGGGAATTCCACCAACATAAATCTTAATAGACTCCAAAGTATCTAGTTTACTAGCTCCATAGCCTGATAAAATATTAATCATACCGGGAGCTACGCCTAAATCTGGAATTAGCGTTACATTAGCGGAAGCTGCCTCCTCTTTCATAGCCAATACTTTATCTGTCATGTGACCAATATGGCCACCTAAATCAACGGAATTCACGCCAACTTCAATTGCTGTTTTCGCAACAACCTCATTAAAAGAATAGAATAGCGCATTAATAATAACATCAAACTGACGCATATAATTTGCTAATTCTTGTTCATCACTAGCATCTACTTGATATGCTGTTAGTTTCGGAGAATGAAGTGAGTCACAAACCTGCTGTGCGCGCGCTAAATCAATATCAGCCAGACCTACTGCTGTCACTCCTTCACTTGCTACAAGGTCACGAGCTGCTTCTTTCCCCATTAGTCCAGAACCTAATACACCAATTTTCAAAATCAACCACTCCTTTACAATATAGCAATCTACTATTCCACATCTATTTGTGCACGTTGCAATTTTCCACTGAAATCAACGTAAACTGATTTCCATTCGGTAAATACATCTAGCGCCTGTACTCCAGAATCACGATGACCATTACCTGTTCCTTTTGTTCCTCCAAACGGTAAGTGAATCTCAGCACCTGTTGTCCCCGCATTTACATAAACAATTCCAGTATCTAAGTCACGTTGTGCTTTAAAGACGCGATTTACATCTTGTGTGAAAATTGAACTTGATAGCCCATACGTGACGCCATTATTGACTTCAATTGCTTCTTCAAAGCTTTTAACTGGAATAAGAGAAACAACAGGGCCGAAAATTTCCTCTTGTGCTATACGCATATCTGCTGTTGCATCCGTGAATAATGTCGGTGCAAAATAATGTCCATTCCCTAAGTCATCTTCTGCTAACTCATATCCACCTGCAAGTAGCTTTGCCCCCTCATTTTTACCTATCTCAATATAATTCTTGATCTTATCCAATCCTGCTTTGTTAATTATTGGACCAACCTTAATAGATTCATCCAAGCCATTACCAATTGTTAATTTATCCATCTCAACAAGCAAACGCTCTTCCAAGCTTGCTTTCACATCTTCATGAACAATGACACGGCTACATGCCGTACAACGCTGTCCACTAGTGCCAAATGCACTCCATAAAATACCTTCGACAGCTAAATCAAGGTCGGCATCATCCATGACAATCACTGCATTCTTTCCTCCCATTTCTAGGGATACTTTTTTCAGCTGGCGACCGCATTCACTGGCAATATTGCGCCCCGTTTCATTTGAACCAGTAAAGGAAATCACGCGAATATCATCATGATGGACCATCGCATCTCCAACTGTTGAACCGGAACCAAATACGACATTTAATACACCTTTTGGCAAACCAGCTTCGTCAAATATTTTCGCTAATTCGAAGGCCATTATTGGCGTTTCTGTAGCTGGTTTCCAAATCACTGCATTTCCAGCAACAATTGCCGGGAATGACTTCCATGTTGCAATGGCAATCGGGAAATTCCATGGTGTAATGATCCCTACTACCCCAATCGGTGCACGGACACTCATCGCGAATTTATCTTTTAATTCTGCAGGTGTTGTTTGCCCAAATAATCTTCTACCTTCCCCCGCCATATAGAATGCCATATCAATGCCTTCTTGCACTTCTCCACGCGCTTCTTCAATGACCTTCCCATTTTCCATTGTTAATAGCTGAGATAGTCGCTCCTTGCGCTCTTTCATCAAATTACCAACACGATATAGTACTTCTGCACGTTGTGGAGCCGGTACAAGTGCCCACTCTTTTTGTGCTACTTTTGCTGAAGCTACTGCTTCATCTACACTAGAAGCATCTGATAATGGGACATCCACAACCGTTTCTCCCGTTGCTGGATTGATAACAGGTGTTGTTTTTTCAACCTCTACCCATTTTCCATGTAAAAAATTTGCTAGTTTCTTCGTGTTAAGTAATGCTTCTGACATAATAAATCCCTCCTAAAAATTAAGTATGTTATCGATTACGAAGTTGTGTAATCGTTGTTGAAACAGAAATTTGTTCTTTATTCGTCATGACTTCTATGACACATGGTTTATTTGAAAGCAATGCTTGATCCAAAGCAGTTTCAAATTGACCAATGGTATATACGCGTTCGCCTTGAGCTCCAACACTCGCTGCTAAATTAGCAAATGAAACATTTCCTAAATCCGTAGCCATCACCCTTTCCGGGTAATGGATTTCTTGATGCATTCGAATTGTCCCGTACATATTATTGTTAAAGACGAGTGCAATGATTGGAATCGATTCTCTTACAGCCGTTTCTAACTCTTGCACTGTCATCATAAATCCACCATCACCAGAAAGAGATACGACTGTTTTATCTGGGTAGGCAAGCTTAGCACCAAGAGCGGCTGGCATTCCATAACCCATTGCACCCGATGTCGGACCAACATAGGAATGTTTATTAATAAATGGATAGAACGCATGTAACCAGCCTGCAAAATTCCCCGCATCATTTGTAAGAATAGATTCGGATGGTAACTTTTTGGCTAACATTTTGATAATATCCAAGTTTATTACGTCATCTTGGGTCGTTTGAAGATCACTTACTTTTACATAAGTCGCATGACATGCCGTTGCCCATTCTGACCAAGAAGGCTGGATATTCCGATGAAGCAGTAGTTGTAATGCTTCGTTGACATCTGCAACGACCCCAAGCTGCGGTGGGTAAACCTTACCAATAATATCCTGTTCAATATCAATATGAATTAACGTTTTCTCACTGTTAATAATCGTATAATCCTGTGTCGTTACCTCCGATAATCTGGTCCCAAGTGCCAATATCAGATCAGCTTCTTCTACTTTTCTAAGAATCTGCTTATTTGTGCCCAGCCCTAAATGACCGGCGTATAATGGATGATTATTTGGAAAAACATCGTGCCGGCGAAATGCGGCCATTACTGGTAAACTAAATTTCTCTGCAAATCGCATTAATCTATCCTCTGCCTGTGACAACTTTACGCCCCCACCCGCAATGATTAAGGGGGCATTTGCTGAAGCTAAAAGCTGCTCAACTTGAATAAGTTCCGTTTCAGACGGAGCCGGTTTTGGGCGTTCTATTACAGGACCGAAATACATTTCTGTTTCTACTGGCAATACATCCTCTGGTAACGATACAATAACCGGACCTGGCCTTCCCGACTGTGCAACTCGAAAGGCACGTTGAACCATTTCGGGCATTCTTTCAGGATCTTTTACCTCCACAGCCCATTTCGCAATTGGCTTAAAAAATTGATCTAAGTCAACTTCTTGAAATCCTTCTCTGCCTCTAAACTTACTATGGACCTGGCCCAAAAACACTAACATCGGTGTAGAATCTTGAAAGGCTGTGTGGACACCAATGGACAGGTTGGCAGCTCCTACCCCTCTTGTAGCAAGCACAATTCCAGGCTTTAAGGATGCTTTCGCATAGCCTTCTGCCATAAAAGCTGCTCCACCCTCATGTCGCGTAGAAATAACGCTAATTGACGGTTCATCGTACAATGCATCTAAAACGGGCAAATAACTTTCACCAGGAACACAGAAAACATGATGAATCGTTTCTCTTCGTATACATTCCACAATTGCCTGAGCTGCTGTCATTTTTTGTTTTTGTTGACTCGTTTTGTTTGCAAGCATCCGACTCTCACCTCCTACATAAATAACTTTTTTAACCGATTAATCACTTCATCTATACGTTCTGTTGTAACCGATAATGCAATACGAATATAACCTTCACCAGAAGGACCAAAAGCTACTCCTGGTGTCACGATTACTCCAGCTTTTTCTAATAAAAAGCTAGAAAATTCCCTTGAAGTAAAATTGTCTGGAACTTTTGCCCAAAGGAAAATGGTTCCTTTTGGTTTTTGTACTTCCATACCTAGCTGTTGTAATGCATGGTGTAATTTTTCCATACGTTCCTGAAACACGAAATTATTTTGTGTAACCGTAGTAAGATCACTACGTAGTGCCGTAGCGGCGGCCTGTTGGACCGGAATAAATTGACAAGTATCCATATTACTTTTCAACGTTGCAATTGCCTTTATAATTGTTTCATTTCCTACTACATACCCTATCCGCCAACCAGTCATATTAAAGCTTTTTGATAATGAGCCAAACTCAATTGCATACGCTTTGGCATGAGGAACCTGTAGTACACTAGGTGCTTTGTAATCATCGAAAGTCACAAGATCATATGCCGCATCATGGGCAAGAATCATATCGTTTTCTTTCACGAATGTAACCGCTCCCAAAAATGTGTGCATATCTACCGTAGCTGAAGTTGGGTTGCTTGGATAGTTTAAAAAAAGTAGCTTTGCCTTTTTCTTTACTTCTTCATTTACGTGATTAAATTGTGGTACATAGTTATTTTGGGGATCCAATCGTACATACTCACTCTTTCCACCAGCTAGGTGTACTGCAGTACGATAAACAGGATAACCAGGGTCAGGAATCAATACGGTATCTCCTGGATTAATTACTGCCTGTACGAGGTTGGCAATCCCTTCTTTTGATCCTATAAGCGTTAATACCTCTTTATCAGGATCCAACGTTACTCCATAACGTGTTTGATAATGTGCTACAACTGCTTCTTTAAATTCAGGAATACCTCCATAGCTCGAATAGCGATGGTTACTAGGTATTCGTGCTGCTTCTATTAGCTTATCAACAACAAAGTCAGGTGTAGGTAAGTCTGGCGCACCGATTCCCAAATCGATAACATCCACACCTTGTGCTTGTAGCGCTTCTTTTTTCTTTTGAAACTCAGAAAACAAATATGGTGGTAAATTCCTTACCTTATTTGATACATGCATCCCACTTCATCCTCCGTTTCAGTATATGAAATGTCATTTCATATGCTTATTATTAGTATATGATAGTAGTCTAAAGTTTTCAATTGTTTTTAAAAAACTGAAAACAATTGAGTCAAAAAGACTACTAAACATAAAAAAACTACTTCATTTTCACTCTATTTTTAATCCATGTCATTTATTCGTTAAAATTTGTTAGAATGGTGTAGAGAGGTGATATCAAATGAAAACAGACAAAGATTTTGCATTACAATTAGATCAACAAGATGATTTACGAGCCTATCGAAATGAGTTTTACATCTCCAATGAAACCATTTATTTGGATGGCAATTCACTGGGGTTATTATCAAAACGTGCTGAAAATGCAGTTCAGACAATCATGAATTCATGGAAAAATTATGGCATTGATGGCTGGACTGAAGGTAAACACCCCTGGTACTACTTGTCAGAACAACTAGGTGAACTTTCTGCGCCACTTATAGGAGCTAATCCTGATGAAGTGATCATTACAGGGTCAACAACAACAAATCTTCACCAACTCGTAGCTACCTTTTTCAAACCAACAGAAAAAAGATATAAAATTTTAGCAGATGAATTAAATTTTCCGTCAGATATATATGCGTTAAAAAGTCAGCTTCAGTTGAAGGGACTAGATCCGAAAGAACATCTTATTCAAGTGAAGAGTCAGAATGGAAACACGCTGGAAACTAAAGATATCGTTGAAATGATGCAAGACGATGTTGCTTTAATCGTATTACCAAGTATTTTATATCGTAGTGGACAAATATTAGATATGCAGACGTTAACGAAGGAAGCACATAAACGCAATATTATGATTGGATTTGATTTGTGTCACTCTATCGGTTCTATACCACATAAGTTGACCGAATGGGATGTGGACTTCGCCTTCTGGTGTACGTATAAACATCTAAATGGTGGCCCGGGAAGTGTTGGTGGACTCTATGTAAATAATAAGCATTTCGGCAAGGAACCGGGGCTTGCTGGATGGTTTAGTTCTGCCAAAGACAAACAATTTGATATGGAGCATACATTAACACCTGCAGCAAACGCGGGTGCATACCAAATCGGTACACCACATGTGTTAAGTACTGCACCTTTATTAGGTTCCCTAGAGATTTTTGATGCAGCAGGAATCGATCGGATTCGAAACAAATCTCTTCAATTAACACATTATCTCATGGCGTTAATTGAATCCGAGTTAGCAGATTATGATTTTACCATTGCTAATCCTCGTGATGATAAAACCCGTGGTGGACATGTTTTTCTAGAACATCCAGAGGCTGCACGTATATGTAAAGCATTAAAAGCAGAAAACATTATACCTGATTTCCGGAACCCTAATGGAATTAGGCTTGCTCCTGTTGCACTATACAATACGTTTGAAGAAGTATGGCAGACAGTGCAAGTATTAAAAACGATTATGACGGAAGAACGTTATAAAAAATATGAAAATAAACGAGGTGTAATTGCCTGATGTCAGAATGGATCGATATTTCTCAAGCCCTAACAAATGATATGGCTCATTGGCCCGGTGATACCCCCTTTTCCTATTCCTTAACGTATACAAAGGAACAAACAGGATCCGTTAATATTGGTCAAATGACTAGTAGTTTGCATACAGGAACCCATATTGATGCTCCTTTTCATTTTGATTCTAACGGAGCTACAATCGATCAATTACATCTTGATCGCTATATTGGTAAAGCAAAGGTTATTAATGTCAGCCATGTAGAGGCCATTACGCCTGCAGTACTAGAAGCTTACAACCTAAAAAATGTGGAACGATTATTATTACGTACCTCCTTACCAAATGATCCCAAGCGCTTTCCTGAACAGATGCCTCATTTAGATCCTAGCATTGCGCCATTTTTACAGAAAATCGGTGTATATTTACTAGGGGTTGATATGCCATCTGTAGATGCACCGGATAGTAAGGATCTCGCTACCCATCATGCCTTACACAAGCATGGAGTTAATATTTTAGAAAACATTATGCTGGATCATGTAGATGAAGGGATATATGAACTCATCGCCTTGCCACTATCCATACCAGGCGCAGATGGAAGTCCAGTACGAGCAGTTTTACGACCAATGAAAGGAAGTGACTCCAAATGAGTGAAAAAGACAAAAATGCGTTTCAGGCTGAAAAGGGGATCCATACAGATTTTCTAGAAAAGATGACTTATGGGGATTATTTACAACTGGATACTTTATTAAGTAGTCAAAAAAGATTATCCACCCATCATGATGAAATGTTATTTATCATTATTCATCAAGTCAGTGAACTTTGGCTGAAGTTAATTATTCATGAGATACAAGCAGCTACTGCAGCGATTCAAAAGGGCGAGCTTCAATCTTCATTCAAAATGCTTTCCCGTGTATCAAAAACACAGTCACAAATTATACAAGCTTGGGATGTTTTATCAACATTGACACCTGCTGAATATATGGAGTTTCGCGATAAGTTAGGCAATGCATCTGGATTTCAATCGTATCAGTACCGACTGGTAGAATTTGTCCTTGGTTATAAAACACCCCATATTATGAAAATATATAAAAAGGATCCAAAGCTGTTTCATATTTTAGAGGAGGCTTACCATAACCCTGGTCTTTACGATGTCTCGATACAAGCCCTTGCAGACAATGGTTTTACCATAAGCGAAGAGATATTAAACCGAGACTTCTCTCAAACGTACAATAAAGATGCCTCTGTTGAACAGGCATGGCTCGAAGTATATAAGAACAAGGAAAAATACTGGGACTTATACCAGCTCGCTGAAAAGCTAGTTGATCTAGAAGATTGGTTCCAGCAATGGCGTTTCCGTCATATGAAAACTGTAGAACGAATTATTGGTCATAAAGTTGGTACTGGAGGATCCTCTGGGGTAGGTTATTTAAAGAAAGTGTTGGATCATTACTTCTTCCCCGAATTATGGGAAATTCGAACAAAATTATAGATTGACAGCTATGCTATACTAGGAAAATATACATTTTAAACAACAAGAGAAAGAGAGGCATACAGCATGCAAAATCAAAAAAATGACCAGTGGACCTCCAAATTAGGATTTATTTTATCCTCTGCAGGTGCTGCTGTTGGACTTGGAGCCATTTGGAAATTCCCATATATGACAGGAATGAATGGTGGAGGCGCCTTTTTCTTTCTTTTTATCTTATTTACTTTACTAATTGGCTTACCAATTCTTATTGCAGAATTCATTATCGGACGAGGTGCTCAACGGGAAGCAGTTAGTGCTTATAAATTTTTAGCACCTAAAAGTGGTTGGTCCATCATCGGTAAATGGGGAGTAGTAGGTTGTTTTCTACTGATGTCCTTTTACTGTGTTGTTGGTGGGTGGGTACTCATTTACAGTATTTTATCTGTAACAGGAATGATCATTAAAGATCAAGCAAGTTACCAACAGCTTTTTGGTACCATTACGGAAAGCCCGTTAATTACACTACTCGGTTTGGCTGGTTTTCTAGTCATTAACGTTATCGTTATATCCTTTGGTATAAAAAGTGGTATTGAAAAAGCAAGTAAAATTTTAATGCCGCTTCTATTCGTATTCTTTATTATTATTGTTATTCGAGCAGTTACATTTGAGGGTGCGATGGAAGGAATTCAATTTTTCCTTCAACCTGATTTTTCACAAATCACTAGTGAAAGTATACTCTATGCACTTGGTCAATCCTTCTTTTCTCTTGCAGTAGGTTTTTCCACGATGGTAACATACAGCTCTTATTTAGGTAAAGATGTTAGTTTGCCAATGTCGGCTGCTTCTGTATCCTTAATGAATATTGTTATTTCATTGTTAGCTGGACTAGCTATTTTTCCAGTCGTATTTTCATTTGGACTGACACCAGCAGAAGGACCTGGTTTATTATTCATGGTATTGCCTGAGGCTTTTTCACAAATGCCATTTGGTGAAGTTTTTCTAAGCTTGTTTTTACTATTATTCTTATTTGCAATCTTGACATCGTCATTCAGTATGCTGGAAATCATTACATCAGCATTTACAGCAAAGAAAAAACGTTCACGAGTTAAGATTGCATCGATTATAGGGATTATAGTGTTTTTTGCAGGTATTCCTGCTTCCTTATCATCTAGTCATATGGCTAATGTGAAAATTTTCGGATTAACCGTATTTGATGCCACCGACTTTTTAGTAAGTAATATCTTATTACCTGGTGGGTGTCTACTAATTGCATTGTTTATCAGTTTTAAAATGGACCGAGCTTTGATGAAAAAAGAATTTTATAGTGGCAATAGCTTACCAATTGGTATGTTTCCTATTTGGTTCCAACTCATGCGGTGGCTCGTTCCTGCCACCATCGTTATCGTCTTTTTAGGATCATTAGGAATCGTTTAAGTGAGAAGCCTGGGGCTGGGACATAAACTCTAATATCGAACAACTATACGATAGGAAGTTTAGAATATTACTTTTTAGCGTTAAGACTTTAATTCTTAGTTGATGTAAAATGCGCAGTAACTTAATATGTTGGTTGGTGCCTTTACCTCGCTCCAGAAATACACTTCGCTTTCCGCGGGCGGCTGGTGAGCCTCCTCGTGCTGGCGCACTGTGGGGTCTCACCGATGCCTTTCCTCCCGCAGGAGTCTTCGTGTATTTCTTCCGCTAGAATAGTGCGTTTCAATTTCTTGGCGTGTATTCTGCCGGAGCGGTTTTGTAGCAAACTATATTGAATTAAACTGTCCAAGTAAATCTATGCATAAGTTATGTCGCAGTCTATGTTTTATTAGCTACAAAGTTTACGAAAACACTCCAAAAGAAAATTCCGAACTAATTCGAATTCTAATTGAAGAATTTTGAATCAGTTCGGATTTTTTTGACTAAAACACATTTGTCTCAGCCTCATTGTTTTATATTAATGTTTACCGTTATTTCCTTTTTTTCCATTGTTGCTTTTGTGTTCTTTATTCCCTTTGTTTCCTTTTTTCCCTTTGTCTTTTAGAGACTTACCTTTATCCTTATTTGGTTTGTTCTTCTTAGATGTTTTTTCAATTTTTTTTGTTTCTTTTTTAGCTTGTTTCTTTACTTCTTTTTTCGCTTCTTTTTTTACTTTTTGATCCTTTTTCTTACTCTCTTTAGCAGCTTGCTCTAATTCTGTTTTGTCCTGCTCATCTTCTTCAGCTTCCGTTTGTTCTTGTTCCGAATCCTCCTCGTTTACAACCTCTTCGGTCTCGTCAGAAGTTTCCTCACGTTCTACGTTTTCATCTAGATCGCTATTTTCTTCGTCTAGTTCTACTTTACTTGCTTTCTTCTCAATTTTCTTCGCAACATGTTCAAATGCCTTTTCGATATTTTTCATGATTGCCTGTTGGGCTTTCGGATTATCTATTTTTGTTAATACGAGAGATAAAGCATTAATATTGTTCGCAAGCTTCACTTGAACTTTTTGACGTTCCTCATTATCTTTATCCTCTTCATCGGTATTCTCTTCCTCTATTGCTACATCTTCTTCCATGTTAGCGTCTTCTTCCACCGTTTCTTCTTCGCCTGCTTCTTCTTCACTGGTAGCCTCTTCATTTTCTGTTTCTTCTAATGCAGATTCCTCTTCCGTTGTATTCTCGTCCTCACCCAATACTTCCTGTGCTTGCTCCTGTATTTCTATTGCCTCTTGAAGTAGATCACTAGCTTCATCTGTTTTTCCTGCCTCAATCAATGCATTGGCTTCCGCAATACGCTCAGCAGCAAATTCAGCCAAAAGCTGACTTTCTTTAAAGTCATTAAATGTTAGAGCAAGCTGAATGTTCTCCTTGACTACTTTTACAAAATAGAAAAAGTCTCCAGGAATTAGATTAGGATTTTCATCCAATTCTTCTGTAGAAGAATTCTCGTTATCATTTTTCATTTCACTTTCTTTAATAACAAGATCATTTTCTCCGTTTACTTCTGCATGAACTGTTCCAATTCCCGAGGAAACGATAACCGTCCCTACAATGATAGTGCTTGTTAGCTTTCGTACTAATTTTCTTGATAATTTCAACATAATTTCCTCCTTGTATGAATTATTGCAATAAAACCATTCGCACAGCTAGATAGTTTTATGTCTTTTTTTGTTGCTTATGGACAAAATCGCAACTTTTTTACCATGCAGAATAGGTAATTTTCCATGCAAAAACACCCCCACCTAAACTTGGAGGGGGTGTTCGTCATATAATTTGGTTATCGCTTTTATAATTCCTCTTCTATGCGAAATACTAGCTTATATTTATTTTCGTCTATTAGATCCGCAACATGCACTCGTACACCATGACCAAATACAACTTCATCCTCAGTCATAGCTACTATCATCGCCTTCGTATTTTGTTGAACATCTAAGTAAATATCACCAACAGCTGGTGCAATGCTCTCATCACTCTCGGCTAAGTAAGAGATAGATTCATCTTCTATTTGTTGTGATTCCGGTACCAAACTCTTATCATAATAAGCAATTTCCTGACTCGCGTCTGAACGCCCTGGAACCATAACAACGTACTCATGATGTTTCACACCATTATCTCTCGTCGTCACTACGTTTCCGTCTTCCACACTTTCTACTTTTTCAATCGCATTTAGCGAGTAATGATCCAAAAAGTCTGGCGCAGGTTTAATAATTAAAATATAATCACCAGGCTCAGGTTTTTTATTTTTATCAATAGTATATCGTTTGCCATAAAAGATAAACGTATCATTATGTTGTGGTTTATATAAGTTTATCTCGCTAGCTCTCGTTAATACCTGTTTCATGTCTTTCAAACGATATAAATGAACTGATTTTTTAAACATAGGTTTAACAGAATATACTTGATGGAGTTCATTTTCATAAAAAACAAATTGACCTTTCCTAACTTGAAGAAGTTTCATTTTATATCCTCCTAGTAAAAATACTTATTTATACATATGTAGTTCACATATATTTTAACAATAATCACCGATCATTATACTTATGTTCCCTTAACTATACTACATTTAAACATGAAAGTAGGGAATATTCTAGTCATAAGGAAGATTTTTCATATCCTTATCAACATTTTGACTAAAAATCCATGCAATTTAGCGCACATTTTCATCCATATGAACAAAAGGCAAATCTGTATCTATCTCACCTAAAATGCGTTTTGTAGTTATTCGTTCCCCCTGGAGCCATTTATTGAAGTCAAAAATAATGGGCTTCCGATTTCCGCCCAGAGCAAACCAAGCTTTTCTCTCTTTTGGGAAATATGCTGATGTATGTATTGTCCCAGACCAATTTTTGTATTGGCTCGAGAAAACACCTTTATCTATATCATTCAACATCCGAAACGATTGATAAGCATCTGTCGCATTCGCTTGTTGTCGTTGAATGGCTTCCATTCGCTTGTAAGAATCATCTAAATGATGGCGATTTTCATGCTGTAACAATTCAAAGTGATTGGTACAAACGTTAGATTGACGCAATTCTACACTTCTCGGTGTCGCCTCAACAACATACGATTCTCCACTCCTATCCAAAACAATGTAACTAAAGGAATGACGATGTGGAATTTCTTTTAATAACTGAATCGCTTCATCCACATTGGCGCAGGCTTCAAGTACGATTCTGCCAATCATGTTACAAATGAATCCATCACCTGGCTTCTTTCGGTGCATGAAATTATACCCCATTGCAAGGCCATTTTCATTCATTCCATCCATTCTACCTGTAATTCGTTGTGATGGACCAACTACAGCATAGCCTTGATCATCTGGTTGGAAAAATGTATATCGTCCTTCATAGGTTTTCGGATGATAATCATAATTACGAATCATATAATCCGAACGTGTAAAAATGGAACACCCGCTCCTCATATAAGCTAAACGATACCCTCCAAACTCTTGCAGGACTTCATTCATCGACCATTCCAGTGCATCTTGCAATCCCAACAGCTCATGCCAAATTTGCGGAGCAAAAGGCATAATTGCCGCCTTTACTTCCTGCTCATCAATGGAAAAACGTGGCCTTCGAATCTTCCATTGTTTTTTGCGATTTGCTATCGTTAGGGAATCTTTAAGTATCTCACCTTGCATATACCCAAAATCATAATGACTGCCTCGAAATTGAATGATATCACTATATACTTGCTTCATCACTTTGTCCCTCATTTTTAGTACTTTTTAATGAAACAGGATAAAAAAGGCTAGCTGGTCAAGGATTTTCCCTTATGTCCAGCTAGTCGTTATATATTATTATATTCCTCTACCAACAAGGATAGCTCTTCCCAACGCTCCATCTTTTCCTCTAGTTGTACTTCCAGCTCATTTTGATCGGAAAAGAGTTTCTGCACTTTCTCTGAGTCACTGCCTGCTTCTGCAATGCCCTCTTTTAATTCCTCGATTTTTTGTTCTATCAATGTAATTTGGTCTTCAATTTCATCCCATTCTTTTTGTTCCATATAGGATAACTTTTTCTTTTGTTTTTTCGGCTTTTCTTCCGGCTTATTTAGCTTGCTGGAATTCACATCCTGTTTTTTGTTTTGCTCTATATATTCGCTATAGTTACCGAAATAGGGTTTTATCCTGCCTTGCCCTTGAAAGACTAATAATTTATCGACAACGCGGTCTAAGAAATATCGATCATGGGATACGGTTATAACGACACCAGGAAACTGATCTAAATATTCCTCTAATACACTAAGTGTTTGCGTGTCCAAGTCATTCGTAGGTTCATCAAGGAATAGAACATTCGGCTCTGTCATCAATACCTTTAACAGATATAGACGCCTTTTCTCTCCACCCGATAACTTACGAATATAGGTCCATTGTTCAGACCTAGAAAATAAAAAGCGCTCTAACATCTGTTCGGCAGTAATAATGGATCCATCGTTTGTATGGATAACTTCTGCAACTTCTTTAATATAATCGATCATACGCATGCTGCCATCGAGTTCTTCATCACCCTGCGTATAATAACCAATTTTCACCGTGTCCCCTACAGATACTTCTCCACGATCCGGTTGGATTCGTTTGGCCATTATATTCAACAATGTTGTCTTACCAGAACCATTCGGTCCAATGATACCTATACGATCACCAGGTATAATTAAGTGGCTAAAATCCTTTAGAAGTAATTTGTTTTCATACGTTTTTTCCAAATCACTTACTTCGATTACTTTTTTCCCTAGACGTTTGGAGCCAACCTGAAACGTAACATTTTGATTATTCGTATCGAAGGTTTGTTCCTTCATATCGTGAATGCGATCAATTCTTGCCTTCTGTTTAGTGGAACGTGCCTTCGCTCCTCGTTTCAACCAGGCTAATTCTCTACGTAGTGTATTTGCATGTTTTTGTTGGTTACTCTGTTCCAAAGCTTCTCGTTCTGCTTTTTTCTCCAGAAATATTTCATAGTTTCCTTCATAAATATAAAGGTTACCTTTATCCAATTCGTATATTTTATTTGTGACGCGATTCAAGAAATATCTATCATGCGTGACGAGTAATAATGCACCTTTATAACTAGATAAATATTTTTCTAACCACTCCACCGTTTCATTATCTAAATGGTTGGTTGGTTCATCTAAGATTAACAAATCAGCAGACTGAATAAGTGCCTTGGCAATCGCAATCCGCTTCTTTTGTCCACCTGACAAGGAAGTAATATCTTGATCAAAGTTCGTAATGCCTAACTTCGTTAAGACAGTTTTCGCAGCTGTATTAGCTTCCCACGCTTCATGCTCATCCATCTTTTGTTGAACCTTCATCAGTTGCTCCTGGATACGCTCATTGGCTGGATCTTTTTCCAGCTTTTGCAAAACATGCTCGTATTCCCGCATGACTTTCATGATCGTAGATTCCCCATAATAAATTTGCTCTATCACAGTTAAATTAGGGTCTAGTTCAGGGTCTTGTACAAGGTATTCGATACGGTAATCTTTTGGAGCACTTATTTCTCCAGTCTCCGCCGTATCTAATCCTGCAATTACTTTTAAAAAGCTTGATTTACCAGTACCATTTACACCAATTAATCCAATTCGATCATTTGATGTAATTGTACACGAAACATGATTAAATAATATTTTCTCGCCAAATGATTTATGTAAATTATCAATTGTAAGCATTTCAAAACCTTCTTTACTTCAAAAGTTTAACCGTGGTTATTTTTCTTTCCGATTTTTCAATACTTGCTTTACGAATAAAACAATTAAAAATAAGAGCCATGACGTAACTACATAGAAGATTGTTCTACTCATATCAGACATCTCAGAATAAAAAATAGCCATTCCAATCCAAATAACACCTATTGCTATAATTTGATATAAAAATATTTTCATTGAAGTCTCCTCCAAACATTCAATTAACTCAACCTATAGTGTACCGTACAATTCGTTATTTTTCCATTTGTTCAATTCAAAGAAAAAGGGTAAGAACTTCTACAAAGAAGCAATTACCCTTTTTTCACTATAATTAAAGCTGATTTACAAGGTTAGCCATTTCAATTGCGGATACTGCTGCTTCAGATCCTTTATTCCCCGCCTTTGTACCAGCACGCTCTATAGCTTGTTCAATCGTTTCTGTTGTCAACACTCCAAAGATTACTGGCTTACCAGATTGGATAGCAGCTTGTGATACGCCTTTTGCTGCTTCATTACATACATAATCAAAATGTGGTGTTGATCCTCGGATTACTGTTCCTAACGTAATAACAGCATCATACTCTTGGTTATTCGCCATCTTTTGGGCAACCAGTGGAATCTCAAATGCACCAGGTACCCAAGCAATATCAATATTACTTTCATCGACACCATGTCTTTTCAAGGTATCTACTGCTCCATCCAATAGTTTACTCGTAATAAATTCATTAAAGCGACCTACAATAATAGCGACCTTTAAATTACTACCTACTAAATTACCTTCAAATGTTTTACCCATTACTCCATCTCCTTGTCTTTACTATCATTCTTAATATGCGACATGACTTTCTTGTGTTTTACGATACGTGATGACATCCTCAATAGATATTAATTTCAGATCAAATACTTTAGCCATCACTTCTAAATCAGGTAATCGAGCCATCGTACCATCTTCCTTAATAATTTCACAAATAACTCCAGATGGATATGCTCCACTTAGCTTTGCTAGATCAACAGATGCCTCGGTATGACCTGGGCGAGTAAGAACTCCTCCATCCTTTGCAATTAACGGAAACATATGGCCAGGCTTTTTAAAATCAGTTGATCTTGCTTCGGGACTTATCATTGCTTGAATCGTTCTTGATCTTTCTTCCGCACTAATTCCAGTAGTTGTACTACGATGATCAATGCTTATCGTAAAGGCTGTATGAAGTGGATCTGTACTGTTACTCGTCATCATTGATAAATCTAATTTTGTTGCTAAGTCTTTTTCTATAGTCGTACAAACTAAGCCTTTTCCATGCGTAATCATAAAATTAATTATTGCTGGGGTAGCCATTTCCGACAGCGCTACGAAGTCCCCTTCATTCTCTCGGTTTTCATCATCCACAACGATAACTGGTTTACCTGCTTTTAAATCTGCAATAGCCTCATCGATAGTATGAAACATTAACGTTCACATCCTTTACATAAATCCATTATTCATTAAAAAATCTTTATCGATATTCCCTTGTTTTTCTGTAAGCTGTTGGTTAAGCATATTTTGAACATATTTGGCGAGCATATCACATTCGATATTAACAATATCCCCTCGTTTCTTTTCACCTAGTACCGTTTCGGATACGGTATGTGGAATGAGGGATATCGTAAATATATTTTCTTCGATAGCAAAAATGGTTAAACTCGTTCCATCAACCGTAATTGATCCCTTAAGTAAGATAAATCGAGCAAGTTCTTGTGGCACTTGTATATCATAGTAAATTGCGTTTTCCTGCTTTTGCTTTTTGACGATCGTACCTATCCCATCTACGTGTCCAGAAACAAAATGACCTCCAAATCTCCCATTTGCAGCCATGGCCCGTTCGAGGTTTACAGAAGAACCTGACGTTAAACCGTTTAATGAGGTTGATTTGACTGTTTCTGGCATGACATCTACTTGAAAATCATCGGCCGAAAATTGGGTTACTGTGAGGCAAATTCCATTCACGGAAATACTGTCTCCTAGCTTTACATCATCTAATACCTTTTTCGCTCCAATTGTCATTTGAATGGATTGCTCTGAAATATATTTAATATTTTTTATCGTACCTTTTTCTTCAATTATTCCTGTAAACATGTATTTCACCCCTTGTTAAAAAGTAAGGTCTTTTTTATAGATTGTCGCATTTTGCTAAGTAATGAAACTTATTCAGGAATTTGTTCTCTTCCACTCTTATTAAATCGATAACTGTACAACCGCTCCTACAGAATACTTCGCTTTCCGCAGGACTACCTTAGCTTCCTCACGGATAATTCGGTAACTACGCCTCCGTATTCTAGCAACGCTTCGTGGTTATGCTTCCTAGGCGCTAGAAAGCAAAGATGTCTATTCATGGAGTCGACTACCCTACCACTTGACAAAGGTCCAATCCTAGCGAAGGAAATACACGGAGACTCCTGCGGGAAAGCGAAGACGATAAGACCCCACAGGGAGCGGTCTTTGCGAGCGAGGAGGCTTATCGCGAGCCCGCGGAAAGCGTAGTGTAATTCCGTAGCGGTGTCGGGAGCACAAGGTAATTCTCAATTCACATCAATAACGACAAACTATAAAAAAAGCCAAAATAAAAACCTCTGAATAGGCTTCAGAGGCATAAGGGCAGAATTTCTTATAGGCAAGTGGTTTATATCTAAAAATAATTAAAGGCAAAATAAGCATCTAAACGATTGCCCCGTGTAAATTATATAAACATACTTGCGTTCCAAAATTCCTTCTCCCATCCAGACTTTACTGTCGGCTCTGGAATCTCACCAGATCCACCGGTGGTTAAAAACCACGCGGGTCACGGACTTAGAAGCATATACTTCATCACCGCCGGTTGGGAATTTCACCCGACCCCGAAGGAATAACAAACTATTAATTTTTTATAGTTTACCAACGATTTTAGCGAAAATCAATTAATTGGATTGTAAAAGGAATAGTGTTAGTTCCTATAGGATTTAATCCTAATCCATCTTTTCGAATTCTTGAACCATTAAATCATAATTAATCGTACCAAAAGCGACATTATGAACAAGTCCATCACTATTGATAAAATATGTAGTTGGAATTGGTTTTATCCGATAAAGGTCTGATACTTTGCCCTCTTCATCCATTAAAATAGGGAAAGATAATTCAAGCTCCTCTATAAATTCAGTCACATTGTTCGTACTTAGTTCTGAATCCGTTACATTAACCGCTAATATTGTCACATCTTTTTCCTCATAGAATTTTTGCATAGCAGGCATTTCCGTACGACATGGTCCACACCAACTAGCCCAAAAATTCAACATGACACGCTCTCCTCGATAATCGGATAATTTCACCGTTTCTCCTGTTAATGTAGTGATCTCGAAATCTGGTGCTATATTACCACGATTTAAACCGACTTTTTCCTCATCCGATTCAGCCATTACATCGATCTCCGCTTCATCGTTATCACTTGTATTCGATTCTATTTCAGAATGTTTAGGGGGTTCCATTTGATTACGACTACTTGATTGCGTCGCAAAATTATAAACGGATCCAAAAATTATCCCAGCAACAAGCCCGATGAATAAATGTTTTCTCATGAAAATACCTCCATGCTAACCTAAATTAGTAGACTTGGATATACTAATATGGATATTATTACTACTATTATGTTCAATTTCCCTTACACTAAACGAATGTTTGGTAATTCTAAACCTATTTCTGGAAGCATATAATTCCATAGGTTAGTCCACTTTATATGTGTAATGGGAAAATACAAAACATTGATTAAAGAAAATAATACTTATAGAATAATGGTACGATTAAATTTGTCAGGGAGTGTAATAAATGCCATTACAAAAAGGAAAAAACAACTGCATAACAGATATAGCAGGAGTACAAGTTGGCCATGTGACGCTATACGAAAAATTAAATAATGAGGAAACCATATGTACGGGCGTAACTGCAATTCTCCCTCATAAAGGAAATCTGTTTACGGAAAAAGTCCATGCCGCAAGTTATGTAATCAATGGATATGGAAAAGCGAGTGGGTTAATACAATTGGATGAATTGGGATTACTAGAGTCACCAATTATGTTAACGAATACATTTAGTGTCGGACCTGTTATGGAAGGAACATTACAATTCATGTTAGCTCAAAATAAAGAACTCGGTGAATCTGCCGGAACTATCAATATTGTTGTTGGTGAGTGCAATGATAGTCACTTGAATTCAATTAGAATACAAGCAGTTACACCGAGCCATGCCATAGAAGCAATCCAAAAAGCAAGCTCAGGCAAAGTAGAAGAAGGAGCAATTGGTGCAGGGAAAGGGATGATGTGTTTTGGTTATAAAGGTGGGATTGGAACCGCCTCTCGAGTGGTTACAGCGGCTGATGAAAAGTACACGGTCGGTTGTCTCGTTTTAACAAACTTTGGGAAACGGGACCAAGCATTGTTTGCCGACTTTCCCAAGCTAGAGATACCTACTCCCGACGGCTCGATCATGATGGTTATTGCAACAGACGCACCCCTCTATGACAGGCAGTTAAAACGCTTGGCAAAACACACAACCGCTGGATTAGCTAGAACAGGAAGTCATATCGCCAATGGTAGTGGCGATATAGCCATTGCCTTTTCGACTGCCAATAAACATAGTCATCAAGCAAACGGTCATACAGAATCCATCACCTACATTCGAGATAGTCATAAGGTAATGAATCAACTCTTTCAAGCAGTTATTGAATCTACGGAGGAAGCAATTATCAGCTCCCTTCAAAATGCGGAGACTACAGAAGGAAAAAAAGGGAGGGTTGTTGAGAAAGCACCATTAAATAACTGATTAACGTAAAAGAAGAATCTACTTCAATCAAAGTTAGATTCTTCATCGCTTATTTATTTCGCTTTCACCAAAAATGATTTCGGAACATCTGCTTTAAATAATAGTAATTGATTGGTTTCTGGATGATGAAAGGACAGAATTTTGGCATGTAGTCCTAGGCGTCGTAATGGGTTTGAAGTTGCCCCGTACTTCTTATCTCCAACGATCGGATGACCTAAGTCTTTCATATGAACACGAATCTGATTTTTCCTTCCTGTTTCTAATTGTACTTCTAGTAAGGAAAATTCGTTATTCGATTGAGTCACTTTGTAATGGGTAACTGCATGTTGTCCGTTTTTATCATTACTGGAATACATAAGATGTGTTTTCGTTTCTCGCAACCAAGAAGATATCGTTCCAGCTTGTTTTTCTACTTTCCCCTCAACTAATGCAACATATGTACGTTCCTTTACCACATGCTTCCAATCGTCCTGCATTTTCCGTTTTATCTTCTCACTTTTCGCAAACATCATCACACCAGATGTTTCCTTATCGAGACGATGGACTACAAAAATGCGATTTTGTGGATCTTGCTTACGAACATACTCCATGAGTTGGTTATGAGCTGTTTGCTGCTTTTCCTTTTTGGTTGCAATAGAAAGCAACCCAGCTTCTTTATTAATAACAATAATGTCGTTATCCTCATACAGAATAGACATACCGATTAATTGATCCTGTTTGATTGCTGCTTTATTCTTAAGAACGATTACCGTTTGTCCAGGTTTCAGTGGGTAATTATGCTTTGTTTCTAAGTGATCATCTACCGTAATCTGACCACGCGTTAATATTGATTTAACGGAGTTACGACTACGATTTGGCATAACCTCTAACAGAAATGGTAGTAATTCTGTTGCTTCCTTCACAGTAAAATGTAGTGAGTTATTATTTGTTTTATGTTTATTTTTCATATGAGAATGCTCCTATTCAATAGCCTAATCCTCATCATTCACATCGATGTCTTCGGGTATTGGCTCATTTAAATATTCTTGAATAATTTTCCTATATTTTTCAACTTGCTCAAAATGAGTAGTAAATTGGTCTTTATTAATAAGATATTGCGCACCATCATGAATCGCACGAATACGCCCTTGAAGCACTAATGCACTGACTTTTGAGACTTCCATTGAAAGATATTCTGCTGCTTCATCAATCGACAAATACATGTAAGAAAACTCCCTTCCAATTCGAACCAATCCTAAATTGACTAAGATTTTCAATAGTAAAATTGACCTATGTATTATATAATTATGCTACTTATTATCATAATTACCAATACTCTCTAGGAGAACTGTACACCTATGTATTTAACGTTACATGATATAAAGATTAATTACAACGTTTATCCTTCCAGCAAAAATAATGCGGAATATTTAGTTATGATTCATGGATTAGGTTTAGATTTAACCACATGGGGATTTCTTACTCCCCATTTACAAAATCATTTTAACATCGTTCTGTTCGATATACGTGGCCACGGAAAAACAACAGGAAATGAAGACAATATTACGTGGGACATTTTAGTAGATGATTTTAATCGGCTGATTAATCACTTAAACATCGAGCGTTTCCATATCGTTGGGTTAGGATTTGGTGGTAATTTAGGGTTAAAAATCGAGGAATACTACCCAAATAAAGTTCAAAAGCTAATTCTCGCATCTGTCTTTATGCATTTCCCTGAGAGTATTACAAAGAAAGAAATAGAACGAAGAAAAAGCTTGCTAACTAGTGGAAAGATGTCGAAACTAGCAAAGCAAATGATTCCACAAATTTGTGTCTCTTTAACACCAGAGAAAGAAAACCTTTTGATTGAGGCATATCGGAACATCAATCAAATTACGTATTATGAACTATTTAAAATGCTTACAGAAACTGTTTCATTAAAAGATTTAAACCATATTGAAAATGAGGTTCTATTAATTCAGGGAGATCGTGATCCGCTTTTTCCAATTCAACAAACGAGTCTTTACCAAAATAATTTAAAGCAATCCGTTAGCTATGTTGTGCCAAATTCATCTAATCTCGTTTTCTTAGATAACCCTACAACATTCCTTTTCTTAATCATACACTTTATTGAAAAAGGAATCTCTGACTCTTTTTCACATGTTATCGAAGAACAGTTTTCACAGAGTTTGGAAATATATTACCCCGATCTAAGTGATGAACCATTAGAAATTAATGTACTTCATGATTTTACAGTTACGTATAAGGGGCAGAAAATAGTAGATAAATGGAATCAACGAAAAGCAAAAAATTTACTAGCTTACCTTGCTTTTCATAAAAACACTACGAGAGAACAACTTATGAATGAATTTTGGTATGAAAGCAACCTTACTCAAGCGCAGAATAGTTTACGAGTAGCTCTTAATCATTTAAGGTCTATTTTCAAACGGCATAATCTGGATAGATTTTTAACTATAAATCGGGAGGATGTTGCATTAACAGGAAACATTTCATGTGATTTAACAAATTATATGCAGAAACTTGAAGTGTGCTGGATAGAAAAAGACTTTACTCAGAAAGAAAAATTTTATGATGACTTAATTTGGCAATCGGATCAGAAATTGGTCATCCCTCTTTACGATGACTGGATTGTAGAAGTACAACGTAAAATAGATCTTCTATTCGAACAAATTTCTGAAGATCTAGAAAGAAATTAGTCTCAACCTACCACTTCAAGGAGTGGCAGGTTTTTTAATGTCCCGATACCCTACACGAATTTCTGTGAAGATAAACCTTCTTTCTTCTTGCCTCATCTTCCATACAATTTTGTTGCTGCATTTTATACTGCATAAACTCCTCTGTAGAAATATCTAATGCATTACATAATGTTTCAACCGAAAATTGACTTTTTAATTCATCAACCGCTTGATACTTCTCTTCTGCCCCTTGCACGACTATTTCTACATAGCGTTTTAAAGCCGCTACTTCGGCTTTTAACTCTTTCAATTGAGATTCTGTGGACTCTTCTTTTAATTTACGGTCGAAGGCAGACACGCCATGTTCCTTATACTTCTTGATCCACTCATATACATTGTCGCGATGTCTAATACCTAAATCCGCTATCACCTGTTGAACTGGCTCATCCCCCACAAGCACTCGACGAATAGCTTCTAATTTTGTTTCTTTACTGTACCGACTGTATAATTTGCGCTGTTTCCCCATAACAAAACCCCCTATATTACACAATCAACTCTTGAACTTTTACTATATTAATTGTAGTCTCCTTATCATTACACTATCATTACAATTTCTTAATTAATAAAAAACAGACAAAATAACGTTAACACGTCATTTGTCTGTTTTACCTAATCATTACTGACTCTCTCAAGATTGGGTATGAAGTAGTTTTTCAAACTCATCCTCTTTCACTGGTCTGGAAAATAAATACCCCTGACCAAATCTACATTTATATCTAGATAGTATTTTAGCTTGTTGTTCATTCTCTATCCCTTCAGCTACAACACTCAGATTCAGATTTAAACCTAAATCAATAATGGTTCTGACCATAGATCTTTTTGCTGAATCAGCAACATCATCGATAAATGACTTATCGATTTTAATTGTATCGATAGGTAACTCTCTAAGTATGTGTAAAGAAGAATATCCAGTTCCGAAATCGTCAATCGATGTTTTTACCCCTAATTCCCTAAGACCTTTGAGAACCGTAGTTGATTCATTTATATTTTGCATAATACTTTCGGTAATTTCTAGTTCTAAAAATCTTGGGTTCAACCCTGTTTCATGCAAAATACCTTCCACCGTATTCACGAAATCCGAATGCTGAAATTGACGAACAGAAACATTCACAGAAACACATTGAAATGGTAGTCCCTTTTGCTGCCATTCTTTATTTCTTTTACAGGCTGTCTTTAATACCCATTTTCCGATTGCTATTATTTGTCCAGTTTCCTCAGCGATCGGTATAAATTCTGCGGGTGAAATAGTCCCTAACTCCGAACTTTCCCAGCGCAACAAAGCTTCCATTCCACGCATTTCTCTTGTATGTAGATCAATTTTAGGTTGATAAACGAGATAAAGTTCTTCATTCTCCATGGCCTTTCGTAAGGCATTTTCAATGATAATCTTTCTGGTTATATATTTATTTAATTTCGCATTATAATATTGAAAATTATTCTTGCCTCTGTCTTTTGCTAAATACATCGCAGAATCCGCATTTTTCATTAAGGTTTCACTGTCTTCTCCATTTTGAGGATATAGACTTATTCCTATACTCGGGGTGATATTTATTTCATATTCCCTAACCGAAAATGCTTCTTCAAATTGCTTTAAAATAGTGGTTGCTTTCTCCTCTAAATTCCCTTCTTTAATATGAGGAAGAATGATAATAAATTCATCTCCACCAATTCTATAGATTTTTTCATCTGGATGTAATATGCTTTGTAATCGTTTGGAAGCTTCTACTAACAAACAATCACCAATATAGTGTCCTAAAGTATCATTAACATCTTTAAAACGATCCAAATCGATAATGAGTATAGCGACTTTCCTATCCAACTCTTTCGCCAACTTCATAATCTTATTAATATCCAACTTATATTGTGTGCGATTATGTAATTTCGTTAACGGATCGTGATATGCTAAATACCTATATTCATCGACTAATTTTTCATTTTGCTTAATAACGATGAACTGCCTTGCTAACACCAGAAAAAATATAAGGATCCATCCCATAGCCAACACATTAAAATTCCAATGTAAGCTCTTTAATGTTAAAAAAGTTAGAATCAGAATGCTTAAATATGGAAATATATTCTCTACACCTTTAAAGAAAAGGATTCTCTCCATACCTGATTCAACGTGATTCACCTCTGATCGGAGGGCAGATAAACCTATAATAATTAATCCTGCTACCCATAATGGATCAATTAATCCCCCATACGAAGAGGCAAATTTCAGATCAATATATCCAAATAATACATCGGCAAATATGAGTAAAAAGAACCCTAAAACAACATATGATAGAATTATTTTGTCTTTACTATTCCGAGAAAAATAGTACAGACTTGTAATCGCAAAAAGAATACCGATATCAATGATTGTATATACAAGTGTAAGAGACTTCTCCAGTGGTGTATTATGTGGTGACATTACAATTGGCGTTACAACGTAATGGATACTTATTGTCGTTACGACAATCATGAATATAAAAGTATAAAAAATATAGTGTCTGTTCAGTAAGGATGTACGCAATATTATTATTCGATAAATTAATGCAACGAGGAATAAGAAATAGGCACTACACCATAATATACTTGAAATAATTTTCCGCTCAACAGCTTGTTCTGTAATGACAACGTACAACCAACTACTATGCGATATCGTATATATTAACATTCCCATAGCTAGAATAAGCCAAAAATATCTTATTTTTTTGGAGTTCTTTACGTATGCTCTAATTAACCAGACACAACTTATCCCGCCAGCAAGGATAGGAAATATAGTGGCACCTAGTGATCGCAGAAAACTATTTTCCCAAAATAAAAAAATCCATCCATAAAATAATACGATAATTACCATTAATAATATGAATCCTTTACGTTGAGAATTAACCATGAGCATCATCACATCCTATTACAAAAAAAGTTATCTCCCGGTGGAAAATAACTTCTAGCAGTTATTCCATTTAATTAATCATTATTGTTGGAAAACAGCGAATTTTGTCGAAAAACATCTGGTTCAATTCTACCATTTTTCTAAATGATCGTATAGTTTAAAATACAAACTTTCTACTGTACTAATAATCCATGAAAAAAAGCAGGAATTCCATTTAGGATACCTGCTTTAAGTCTCTCATGTTAGTAGATTTCTAACTATTTCATTCAAAGTACCTATACCAAAACATCACGATAAGTCGATGTTTTTTCCATTTTACTTTTCGCATAGCTGCATTCCGGATTAATTTTTTTCCCATGCTCTCTGGCATATGATACAACCCTATCTACTAACTCGCCTGCAACTCCTTGCCCACGTAAATCATCGGCTACATATGTATGATCAATCACAATGACTGACCCATCCTGTTCATTGAATGTGATTTCTGCCTTCGACCGCTCTTCCGTTTCACCAATATAAAATTTATTGGTTCCTTTTTTAATCGTATGCACTAGAATTCCTCCTTAGTTCATTAAGTTTGGCTTAAAATCCTATTTTTCCCCAGTCAAACAAAGCACCCGGATCCTTCTTTCTTTCCGGTGCATACTCATCATGTCCTATTATATGCTGTCTATTCCTCATTACCATGGGATTTCGCTCATAAATATCATGCAGCAATGTTCGTAATGATTGATATTGATGTTCTGTATAACCGATAAACATTGACTGGATGGAATCATACGTATCCTCCGGGATCAATGGAATCATTTCTTCTTTTGTTCCGATAGCTAATAATTCAATACCTATCGAATAGTCATTCATTTCATTATCATAAGATGGGAAGTGATCAAAGCTCCCTTTGCCTGCATGGTAAGCTACACGATCCTCTGGTACTAACCGATAAATATTTCCTTTGCGATCAATTATATAGTGTGTAGATACACCATTTTGCAAAAAAATGGTGTATACATCCTCCAAACGATAAGGATCATGTGGTTTCTCCATGGCATTACTCATATAGTGAATCATCACATGTGTAATAGAAGATGTACGAACTTTGGAATTTTCCAATGGCAGCATAATTTCATTTATTTCTATGTTACTTCCTTTTTCCTGATTCATATCTTCCAGTGCGATTTGCGAGACAATCGATGCCTGTTCACTTCTTGTATTTTGGAATATAATTATGATAATAATGAAAGCACAAACCATAAGTGACATAAAAAATAACTTACACTTCAACAGAACACTCCCCAATGCTGATCTATTCCTTCACATCATTACAATATTAAGCCTTTTAGCTTAGGCTCATAGTCATTATACAATTAGTTTATCATATTTTATGATTATCACTTTGAACTGTTTTCATCTTCGGTAAGATTTCTTTCTTTTTGCATTACCCAATAACCAATCATTCGTAATTCCATTAAAGATATTCCTCTTTTCTTTGCTACTTTTTTGATTAAAGCATTTTCATATTGCATTGTTTTTACATGTACACCTTGATGTAATTTCTCCTGAATATAGCAATAAAAACAGCCAAGTAATTCATTTGATAGTTTGTCATAAAAGTTTTTTCTGTTCAAGTTCATTCTTCCTCTCACCCTGTTTACTCTTGGGGACCTTGTATATATTTTTAAAGGACAATAAAAAAAGCCAAAAAGAAAGTATGCATGGTAGCTACTTTCCTTTTGGCTTATGTCTAGCTCATTAGTCTAGCCCATTACGGCCGTTTTGTTTTGGATTTACTATAAATAGTATTACACTTCTGTCACGATCAAAATCCCAGGATACAAATGAATCATCTATTTTCGCATCGAAAATGGATTCTAACCGCATACTGTTATGTAATAGTCTTTTTTCTACTCGCCTTTTTGCAGTTCTTAATACTTCTAATTGTCCCATCCGAATCAGTTCTCTTTCAATCGTAATAAAAATCCCGTTTCGTATAACAATTATTGTTCTTTCATTCAGTTTATAGGATAAGACCTCTTGAGGAACTTTTTGGGCTTGTTGACTGACCTGTATAATTTCTTGATGAAGTTCATCTTTTCCAGGGTAATTTAGCTCGGATGGTTGTTCGATATTAGCTCTGTTGTTGGAAATAGCTACAAACATCCCTGATTGATTATGTAAGTTCCAGTCATAATAAAATTCTTCCATCGTTAAACCAGTTAATACTGTCATATATGCATTAATCTCTGGTATTAAATTTTTCATTAATATATCCCTAGATGTTTGGATAAATGATTCATGATTATCACTAATTAGAACTTTCTCCATTGGGGATAGGAATTTTCGTAAATACACGCAAATGAAAGGTTGATTGATGGAAACAAAAACTGTTTCCGGTCCTCGACCAAAATTGTCTCGCAACAGCTTTCCAATATAACTAGCCAGTTCTTTTTGAACTTGATCGGTATTCAAGTTAAACATCCTCTTTTTTAGACAAAAGCTTTATTTCTTTCGTCCGTAGTTAATTCTATTATCTATAATGATAATTATCAACTATTTGTAAATGTTTATTCATTCAATCGAATGAATGAATTATCCTCATATAGTACTTTTCAATAATAATTTTTTGAGATTATAGTAAAAGAAGCTTACAATGTGTTAGAAAGGAGTTTGGCAACATGAATACAAACTATCAGTTACCTGAAAATATGGTTAACATATTAGAAGAAAACAAAAATAATCCTGATTCATTTGTAGAATTAATCAGGGATGGTGGCTATGTCCCACCTAATATGGATTTATTAGTTGATGCTATTTCTGCCTTAAGTATGGGGAAAAACATTTTATTAAAAGGACCAACGGGTGCGGGAAAAACAAAGTTTGCTGAGACATTATCTCATTTATTTAATCAACCAATGTTTAGTGTAAACTGTTCCGTTGATTTAGATGCAGAGAGTTTATTAGGGTTTAAAACGTTGACATATGAAGAGGAAAAGCAAGTAATCGAATTTATCCCTGGACCAGTAATTCATGCAATGAAGCACGGGAACTTCTTATATATTGATGAAGTGAATATGGCAAAACCAGAAACATTGCCACTCATCAATGGGGTACTCGATTATCGTAGAACCATTACAAATCCATTTACTAACGAGATCGTAACAGCAGAAGGTGGATTCAATGTGATTGCAGCAATTAATGAAGGATATGTTGGTACTGTTCCACTGAATGAAGCATTGAAAAATCGTTTTGTTGTGATTGAAGTTCCATATATTGAAGGGGAACAGCTAAAGAACTTGATTCAAACCAATACCAAATTAGCAGACGAAGCGACAATCGATTTATTCGTTAAATTATCCAGCGACTTAATTAATGCGGTATCTCAAGGGAAGTTATCAGAAGATGCTGCTTCCATTCGCGCTTTGCTAGATGCTTGTGATTTAGCTGTGTTAATACCATCAAAAAGAGCTATTCAACGATCGATAATTGATAAATTAGATGAAGAAAGAGAAAGAGAATTTATTAAAAATCTAACCGAAACTCTTTTCTAGTTAGGAGAATATAGATGTATCGATTTAATGATAAAAAAGTTGATACCAACCTATTTTTACAACTGCAAGACTTATCAACCGTATTATCTAATAATCCTGATATCGCCTTTGAATATAACTATGGTTCATTTATCGATATGGTGGATCACAAAGTAACTGCAAGTCGTTTCTTTTGGGACAATACAAAAGATAATATTAAAGAAGCAGGGCTAAAAACGGATGTTTACCTTAGAACGATTGGTACATTAAAATACACGAGTATACCAGACATGAAAATGTTTTTAACGAATATCCAACAAGTATCCATTCCAAAATTCGCGACACAATTGATAGCATTATTGGAAGACATTCGGTTGGAGGAACTAATCAAAAAAGAACGGCCAGGTACAAAGAATGTATTCACCGTTCGACGAAATTACCATAAGCATTATTTTGAAAGGCAGTTGGCTTCAAATGTTAATCGAAGTTATCCGCTTGATGAGCTATTTTGTCTCATCTATTTGTTGATTCAATCCGATCAACCGGATCCAAGGTTTCCTAAGGCAAACGAAGCACAGCTCGATCTATTAGATACGTTAAAGCCTCTTATTTACACTATTTTTGAGGCGAACTCGACCGCTGATATTACGCGAGTTACAGAGCAAATTGTTTTTAAAGTAGAAAGCAGGTATGACGGAGATTCCTTGAATGAATATTTTATTTTCCCCATCGTGCACATGGAGCAATATACACGAAACACACTATTTGATGAACTGACGCGAACAGATAAATTAATGAATGATGATTTTGAAGAAGTAGATGAAGAAAATAGTGAGTATTTCGATGAAAAGTTCTCTACCTGGCATCGGGAAAATAAAAATGGAGAAAGCAATCAAACCTTTTTGCAATTTGAATTAGAGCAAGGAACGAAAACGAGTCTACTTGGAGATGGAGCCAGGGAAACCGAGGAGGGTGATCAGGCAATGGCCTCCATTCAAGGAGCATCTGGTGAAAGTAAACAAAATGATTACTCTGAGATGGAATCTATGGATAAACAAGAATCTAACCGTGGGAGCAACACGGATGAAGCGATATACGGTGAAGAAAATCGTAATGCAGTTAAGATAGATAAAGAAGCTGAAAGTCCGTCCATGGAAGATCTGAAACAATATCAAGATTTTGTATTAGCTGTTGAACCCTATAAAAGAAAACTTTCAAAAACAATCGAAAAAACGCTAGAGCATAAGAAAAATTCACCAAGGAAGGATCTAGTATTTGGTCGATTATCCAAAAAATTACTTCCTATTGTAATAGATGACAGCCGGAGAGTTTTTTACAAAAAAAATAATGAGTCAAATGAAATCGATGCAGTATTTACCTTATTAGTAGACTGTTCGGCTTCCATGCATAACAAGATGGATGAGACAAAAAAAGGAATTGTCTTATTCCATGAAGTGCTCCAGGAGTTAAAAATCCCGCACAGGATCACGGGGTTCTGGGAAGATGCGAATGAAGTAAAAGAGGGATATCAACCAAATTATTTTCATCGTGTTCATTCCTTTTCGGACTCATTTTATGAAAAAAATGGTGCTAAAATTATGCAATTAGAGCCTGAGGAAGATAATCGAGATGGATTTAGCATTCGCGTGGCTACAAAGGAACTTCAGGCTAGAAGAGAGAAGAATAAATTCTTGCTCGTTTTTTCTGATGGGGAACCAGCAGCTTCCAACTATGAACAAAATGGTATTGTCGACACCAATGAAGCTGTAGCAGAAGCTCGCAAACGTGGGATTGATGTCATCGGTATGTTCTTAGCTGACGGAGAAATCCAAGAACATGACGATCTCACCATGAAGAACATCTATGGCAAAGAACGCCTCATGATCCCAAGCGTATCCGAACTACCCGAACACTTCACACCACTCCTAAAAAAGCTATTACTAAAAAGCCTATAGGTGCCAGTCACTTGTAAAAATTTTACAAGTGCCTGGCACCTTACAAAATCCGGAAGAGTTGTATATAGAGTAATGCGCTACATATGGCACATAGCAATATAAATCCGAATACGACTAACGGTGATAAGGAAACGGATAGAATCACTGTTAGGGGTGCTATGAATCTACCAATAGCAAATTGTAAATCTGCAGCCCCCATGTATTGACCTCTTGCATTTTTAGGAGCGTACTTGCTAACAAAGTTTTGAACAACTGGACCGTGTATGATCTCCCCAAGTGTCAGTACTACCGTAAATACGAATAATAGCCATACATTGGATGTAAATCCTACTAAAAACATTCCCACTCCAGACAACATTGCAGATAAAATCAACGTATTACGATCACTCCACCTTTCAAATAGCTTTGTGACAAGGATTACGCATAGTACAAACATCAGCCCATTTAATCCAATCATCCATCCGAATACTTCTTCACTACTTAGCATAAAGGACCAGTCCTTCCAGGTAAGTAATACTTGTGAAGGTACATACTCTTTCACATATACCGCTAAGTATAGATCCAACTGCATAATAGAAATCGTGATGAAAACACCAGCTAATATATAAAGAAAAAAAGCTTTATCACGGAAAATCACCACATAGTTCATCCACTGTTCCTTTAAAACTGTCAGCGCATTGTATGATTGTACCTTTTTTTCCATCGGTTCTGGCATCGTTTCTCGAATCATAAAGAAGATTGCAATCGAATATAAAAGTGTAACGAACGTACAAGACCATAATAGTTCACTACGATAGTTAAAGAATAAAACTGCGCCAATTACTGGACCAAAAACTGCCCCAAGGTTATTTGCCGTTACAAATGTTGCAAACACGCTACGTCGGTTGGTATCAGATACCAAATCAGCTACCATTGCTGAGCTAGCTGGTCTATACAACGATTTTCCGAGACTAATTGTGATAAAAGCAACATAGTCTATCCAATGTGAAATGGAAAGGGCAAACACGACAAACATGACTACCTGAATAAAGGAACCGAGAAGCATCATTGGACGACGGCCAAATCGATCGGTAAAGTATCCCCCTAACATACTTCCGACAATACTAATAAGAGACGGTCCAGTCATCATCATACCTGCTGTTGCCTTTCCTAAAGCTTCGCTGAAATAAATCGTCAGAAAAGGAAAATACATCCAGAACAACATATTAAAAAGTGTTTCACCAACGAGTCGTACTTTCAAATTTCGATCCCAAGAAAGCCATCTCAAATTTAAATTCCTCCTATCACAATATCTACTGCTATCAAGTACTCTTACATTAAAATAATTTTCTGAAAAAATATAGACTTATAATGAACTTTGATTTATAATAATATTATAGACGTCATGGAAATGACCTCTTTAGTTTAACTGCTATAATAATCGAACATTTGTTTTCCTTTCAATACATAAAAGGTCCTCCATTCTTTACTAGGAATGGAGGACCTTTCTTATGAAATATTTTTTTGCAACTTTACTCCAAACGAAGTGTTTTTTCTAGCTCATAAGCTGGTTTTGGTTTGCTAAAGTAATACCCTTGTAGTTTCGCATCTGATCTTGAGGTAATATACTCGATTTGTTCAGGTGATTCTATTCCTTCAATGATCACTTCCAAGTTAAGCTCTTTAGTAATCTTTAAAATACCAGCTAACAAAACCGAATCATAATGATCTTCTGGTACATTTTTAATGAAATTTCGATCGATTTTTATTACATCAATGGGCAATTCCTTCAAATATAAAAGGGATGAAGTTCCTACGCCGAAATCATCTAGAGCAATTTTGACTTTGCGCTTTTTAAGTTCTTTTGCAAATGCAACAACTTCCCTTACATAATGTGTAATATCACTTTCCGTTATTTCAAAATGGATCATTGGTGGCATAAATGGATACTTCTTAATTAATTGATCTAGTTTGTCAATAAAGCTACTATCTTTCATCTGCGTTTTTGAAATATTAATGGAGACAAACCCAATTAAACCTTTTTGATACCACTTATTCGCTTGATCGATTGCAGCCTCTAAAATCCATAAACCAATGGATGGCATTAACCCCATTTCTTCGGCCACTGGTACAAATCTTGTTGGAGAAATTTGGCCATTTGTTGGATGATTCCACCTTAGAAGTGCCTCTACACCAACCATTTCTCTCTCCGATCCTGAATAAATTGGTTGGTAGTACAATTCAAACTCTTTATTCTGCAAAGCAAAATTCAAATCATTTTCTAGTTCTAACAAGTCCCTATAACTACTAGCACTAGTAAGATCCTCGTAGTAGATATACTGGTTCCTCCCACTCTTTTTCGCTTCATACATAGCGATATCAGCTTTTTGTAGCAATTCCTCTAGTGTCTCACCATCCTGAGGATAATTACTGACGCCAATACTTACAGTAGCAAAGGTCTTAAATGGCCCTACTCTGTACTCTTTATCTACTTCATGTAGAATAGTTTCAATGATCGTACGAATAGTAGCCATATCTTTATTAATTATTAAAATAACAAATTCGTCCCCACCATATCGAGCCAGTAACCCATCTTGTTCCTTTATAATTGGCAAGACCCTTCCTGATACTTCTTTAATCAATGAATCGCCAATATTATGACCAAGTAAATCATTGACCCTTTTAAAATCATTAATATCAAAAAACAACAAAGACATCTTTTCTTGTCCTTCTTTTTTGTATCTTTCAAATTCCTTCCTAAATAAATATCGATTAGGAAGCAATGTTAATTGGTCAGAGTATGCTAATTTTGTTATTTCATTTTGCTTATCTTCAAGGGAAGAAAGCATTTCATTGATGGAATAGGAAAGGGCTGTAATTTCATCTTTACTGCCATTTCCCAAACTAACTCTAGTTTGTAGATTTTTACTTTGTTGTATTTTATTTAATTGTAGAGATAACTTTTCTACTCTCGTTAAAATAAACCGATTTAAGAAAAAAATGACTAAGAAAGTTAAAACCATACCAATGATAATAAGATATCCTAATAACCGGGATATGTCTTCCTTTTTTTGCAAATAAAACTCTCTCTCATCAGTATAACTAATTTCATAAATTGCTTCTTCTAAATGATCTTCTAAAAATAATGACCCTTTTAACTCTGATTCACTAATGTTATCCACAATTGGTCCTGCTTGATCCACCCCAGAATCTAATTGATTTAATGAAAGAGATAAGGAGAGACGTTCCCCTATCTTCGTAATGGATCTTTGATTAATAAATCTCCCCATTATTAAAGTTCCTGCTGATGGTCCATCACCACTACTTTTGTATACCGACTGTAGGGACGTCATCGTTAATCCATAGGAAGTTGAAATAAGAAAAGTATCATCGATTTGATTGGAAGATTGGAATAATGGTAAAAAATTTGAGTGAAAATTTGGATCTAAGTCCACATTTATTCTTTTTTCTAAATCGTATCCTCTTTGATCAACCACTTCATTATTTCGATCTAAATATATCATAAAATTCAAGATATTATTTTCAAATGTATCACCTTGAAGATTTACATCTGGATATGCTGGATACTCATGTTTGATAAATAAATACGTATCATCCCAAACGGACCAATCACGGTTTGTTCGGTTTAGACTCTCCATTTGTCCTATTAGAATGTTATTTATTCTCTCCAGATTTTTTAATGCACTACTACGGTCTAATTCAATGGAATCTTCTAGCATAATGGGCCTGAAAACGATATATATAAGTGCAATAAAGACAGCCGTCGTAACCCATAATACCAAAAGAGTTTTTGCTTTAAGTTTCATCTTTCCTTCCTTTCCAGTGACAAGGTACAAATTCAATATTATATTACCATTCAGCAGATGAATTATATAGTTCTTTTGTACTATTTTTAGATATGTATTAAGAAATATATGTCCGTTATTTAAAGGTTGCCTTAAATAGGTGTGAAATATTATTAACATGTAGTGAAATACTAAAGATTATATTCATTTATGATATGGAGTTGGTAATATTTATGGGTGCAATAGAAAGAAGTGGTTATCGTTTTGAGCCTGAGTATAGTGTAATTGAACAAAATGGAGCAATCCATGTCTATCATGAAGGAGAGTTTGTTGAGGAATTAAAATTTTCCTTTTCAGGGAACTCCCCTGAGCCTGCCAAAATTGAACAACTTGTAGAAAATTTTTGTGAACAACGAGGTCTTTAACCATGAAAAGGTGAGAGATTATTTACCAACCTCTCACCTTTACTTATTTTACTTTTTTATAATTTTTATGATTAACAACCGTTTTAATCGGTTCACCTGTTTTTGGGTTTTTACCGATTTGAATGATGACTGTATTATCTCGTACAGTAAGCACTTTTCCTTTTGAACCTTTATATTCGCCTTTTTCTACTTGAATTGTATCTCCTTGATTTGCTTTTTTTATATTAGATGTACTCTGATCTAAATTCATTTCCTCTGTCATTATTCTCTCTCCTTTTTACATTAGCATTATTATTGTTATTAAAAGTGACTATTTTCATGCGGAGAGATTGAAATACCACAAATTGGTCCACTAATACATCACCTTTTTAAAATGCCTAAATATTCGTTCCATGGACCAACATCTGTTCTGTATCTCTCTGCCATCACCCGTACACATTGATTAATATGTGTTAAATCATGTACAACCCATGTTGAAAGTAATTCTCTTAGCTTTACTACACCAAACGCAGGATGTATACCTGTTAATTCCAACTGGGAATCCGAATCAACGATCGTCTTCAGTTTGTTTATGTTTGAAGCTCTAATTGTAGTGAATTCAGCCAGCTTCTGTTCCATTGACTTTTCAGTCGTTTCATTTAAGTGAGCAAATCTGTCAAACGGTGGAAAAGGCTTGCTTTCCCCATCTTGAAGAATCGTTTCTAATCTTGGAATCCAATTCGTTTTTTCTCCTTCAATAAGATGCTCCACTACTTCTGTTACATTCCATGTCCCTTCCCCTTCATTACATTGTAGCCAGCCATCTGATAAATCAGACAAAAAGTACCCCAACGTTTTCGGTGTGCGCTCCAAAACCTCAATTGCTTCTTCCAAATTGAAATTCATAAAAGCCTCCCCCTCCCATGACTAAGCAGCCACTCATTATTATTTATATAAGATATATATGCTTCAATTAATATGAAAATCCGTTAACTTAAGGTGCCAGGCACCTGTAAAATTTTTACATAACATCTTAACAATAAGGAAAAAGAAAAGACCAAATTTTTGACCAGTATGTATTGTAGTATTGTCGCAATTTAATAATAAAATTAGCAAAACAATTAGAGTTTTTTATAAGGATGAATCAGTATTAGTTCAATATGACTGGTGGGATGAAGTTAATAATGTAAAAGGACGAATGTTGGAGCATACCTATAATGGGCAAAAACAACAGTTTGACTATGTTATTACATTTACAGTTTTACCTATTAAAACCAAATAATTGGTACAAATGCAATAATCTTTGGCATTCACAAGATACCTATATGGAACATAATTAGATTTAATGAACCGTCTAAGAGTCTCTAATAAAAATTGCCTATAAATTATATTTATAGGCATTTATACTGTAACACAATTACCTTAAAATAGATACATTTGAGGAGTGTTTTGTTCAATTTAATGCCGGTTTTGTTTTAGATGTTCAACAATCAAATACTCCCCTTGATTATCAGCACCTCTATCTAACATGTCATTGTTGTTCCGTTCGAATGCTCTCTTTTGGACTCCTCAATGGTATCCACTTATTTAAATTAACTTTACCTGCAATTTTATAAATTTACGTTTCCCAACTTGAATAATAGGCTGATCCATCGTATTTACTTGTAATTGTATGTCATTAACCTTAACTGTATCTACCCTTACCCCGCCATTCTGTATCATTTTACGTGCTTCCGTTTTTGACCTTATTAATTTTAGTTCTACAAGTAGATCTACTAATGGAACTAGTAGTTCTCCTTGCCATTTCACTACTGGAATTTCATCAGGTAGTGAACGATTCTGAAACACTTTTTTAAAGGCTTCTTCAGCCTTCTCAGAATCCTCAACGCCATGATACATCCGTACAATAGTCCTTGCTAACAACATCTTTGCATCTTTTGGATGAAGCTTTCTATTCTCTAATTGGTCTTTCGTTAGATTCTTTTCTTCAAGTGATAAATCCGTGATGAGATCAATATATTTTATAATTAATTCATCGGGTATGGACATTGCTTTTCCGTACATTTCACTTGGTTTATCATCAACCCCTATATAATTTTTTTTGGATTTAGACATTTTTTCTACACCATCAAGACCTTCAAGTAAAGGAAGTAACATAACAATTTGTTTTTCTTTTCCAAAATGCTCTTGTAGATGCCTACCCATTAATACGTTAAAATGCTGATCAGTACCACCAAGTTCTACATCACTTTCAAGCTCAACGGAATCATATCCCTGCATGAGTGGGTAAAAAAATTCATGCAAAGAAATTGGTTTTCCGGTAGAAAAACGCTCTGAGAAATCATTTCTCTCAAGTAAACGTGCTACTGTGATACTTGAAGATAAATTAATAATCTCTTCTAGGTTAAGTCTGCTTAGCCATTTTGAGTTATAATGCAATTCTACTTTTTCCATATCTAAAACTTTATTAAATTGATCAAAATATGTTTTAGCATTCTTCTTAACTTCCTCCATAGAAAGTTGTTTTCTTACTGTCGACTTTCCAGTTGGATCACCTATTTTACCAGTAAAATCTCCAATGATAACTTGGATAATATGTCCGTTTTCTTGAAACTGTTTAAGTTTATTTAACACAACGGTATGACCTAAATGAACGTCTGGGGCAGATGGATCTAATCCTAGCTTTATTTTCAACGGACTATTTTTTAATAATGACCTAGCGATCTTGTTCTTCAGTTCTATTTCAGGAATTATCTCATTTGCTCCATTACTATAAATATCATATTGCCTCTTGACTTCAGCTAATTGTTCACTTGTAAGGTTTTCTAAAAATTCTTCCAAACATATCTCCTCCATTTCTCCAAGTATTAAAAAACCACGTCCCTAAAAAAGGGACGTGGTTAACGTGGTACCACCCTTATTGAAGATTACTCTTCCACTCAAAACGATAACGGTTTGCCCGTTCTTTACTACATGCAACTTCGTAAAGAAAGTTCAAGAAGGTAATTCGCGCTTATCTTTGTACTGATTTACACCATTCATCAGCTCTCTGGAACAGGGAGATAAGTCACTACTAATTTCTATCATTACTTATAGTTTTATTTAATTTACAAATATTTCTGTATATCATACCCTGAAAATGCCTATGAATCAATATGATATTTATATTTATTTTACGAACTGTAGCTTTTCAACGAGTCTTCGTAAATTTCCACTAGTAATGTACTTTACAATCTTCACTGCACCTGATTGCGAGCGAATCGCTACTGGTAAAGAAAGTGATTTTTTTTTCGAAGAAGCTATGTCCGTGCACTCAGAAAGCAAAGTAATCTGCTGGAGCAATATTCCCAGTTTAATCCTTTCTAGTCTTTGCCTTCAACGGAGCATTTCGTAAAATTGGATATGATAATAATAATGCGCCAATGCTACATAAACCTAGTAAAGTAATTAATGTCATTCCCAGAGCATCTAAATCCAATCCTAAAAACCACTCCATACTATTGTTTAAATAACCACCATAATACAAAAACATAACCATGATCGACAACAACATGAGGATGATTATACTTTTTCGCATCCCCAACCGAAAATTAATACTATATAGTAGGAAAGGTACTCCGAACAAAAAGAGTCCAAACATAAGATCAATCCATAAATAAGCAAAGAAATGGTAATCACCTACTAAGAAAATCCCCGGATGTAAAATATTCGCTCCGATTTCCCATTGAAGGTATACAGTTTTTAAAATAAATTGTAATACATTTAAAAATATAATACTCATGACAACGGCTAATATACCAATACCATAAAATACCTTGAGTAATTGAACCCTCGTACTTCCCAAACCGATCGCAATTGGATACAGTGATTTATACCCACCTATGGAAAATAACATAATAAAGAAATATGCGGGACCTGAAATCGAAGCAACTACATCATTTCCAATCCCAAATATATATCCAATAAGGAGCCAAAACACCGTCAATGGAATGGTAATGTAGAGAAACACCATTTTACCCAAAAAATATAGGGCATCCTCCGATACTAAACGAATTGTTCCATATAATGAATTCATCCCTACTCTGCCTCCTCCGTCTTATTTAGTAAATAATCCTGTAGCTTAGCTTTTTCTATAGAAAGTCCATGATGTGATGCAATGTCTTTCCACTCATCATTAAAAGGTACATCAACCATCACTTTTAATCTTGACCCTAATCCACTTTTTTCTAAGATACTTAATCCATCAACCACTTTTTCTATCTTGTTTTGTTCTCCTGCTAACCATACTCCATACTCCCTCATCTCATCCATGGATTCATGTATGAATACTTTTTTGTCATGAACAACAACTAGTGATTCACATATAGGCTGTATTTCTTCAATATGATGCGTAGACAGCAAAATCAATCGTGGATGTTCCTCGTGACTTTCACGTAAAGACTGATACATTTTCTTACGCATGCTTGCATCCAATCCATTACTAGGTTCATCAAGGATCGTAATTTCTGCATGACTAGAAATACCTATGATAAATTGCAAAGCTGATTTCATTCCCTTTGACAATTTAGATATTTTCTTCTTTTCATCTAACCGAAAGGTCTTTAAAAGTCGTTTAGCCAAATCCTCATCCCAATTGGAATAATAATACTTACCAAATCGCAGGGCATCTTTTACACTCCATATGCTACTGAATGGGTGTTCCTCTTGCATATAACATACATACTGAACAGCTTCTGCATGGTTATAGGGAGCCATTCCCATAATTTCAACTTTGCCTTTACTAGGCTTTTCATGACCAGCAAGAAGTTTCATTAATGTGGTTTTTCCTGCCCCATTTCGTCCCCAAATTGCAGTAATACCATACTCCTGTTCGCTATAGGAAATATCCTCAAGTACTGGTGCATCTCCGTAACCATAGGTAACATTCTCAACCTGTATCATTTGTTTTCCTCCTCTTTTATTAATTCCAATACTGCATCAACACTCATATCCAACCGCTTTGCTTCTTCAAGCAGTGGCAAAATATATTCTTTTTTATACTGTTTTTTCCTTTCATTTAACAATTTTGTTTTTGCCCCTTTCACAACAAACATCCCAATCCCACGTTTTTTGTATATTATTTCTTCATCAACCAAGGTTTGTAATCCTTTTCTCACCGTTGCCCTATTAATGTTATAAAAATTTGACAGTTCATTTTCAGATGGAGCTTTTTCTTCTTCTTTTAAATGTCCTTCAACAATGTCATTTCTTATGATTTGTGCAATTTGCTGAAAGATCGGTAGTGACTCGTCTAATATTGGCTTCAACAAGAACACTCCTTTCTTTTTCTCGATTTGTACATGAAGTCGAATTGTTCGGTTGTATACTCGTGTAACCAACTATACATCAGAGGTTCGAATTTGTAAAGACCATTCTATAAAACTCTAAGTAGTTATGATGTGTGATTAAATAGAAAAACACTGAACTCGATCCATTAATTTAGAAAGAGTCAGTGTTCTTGTAATCATTGGTACTTTTCACTTGAACAAATTAAGCGTTTCACTTGGAAACAAAAAATCCAGAAAAGTTGTTTAATTAGATATAAGGGTTTAATATCAAAAGGAGCCCGAATTCGCATATTATTTTTAAACTTAATCAGGGTTTAACAACTCTTCGCTATTTCATCCCCTTATCCGTTCAACCATATTAATTCCTACCCCCATACACACCACACCAATAAGTAACATTAAGGAAATTGATAAAGCAATATCATTCCAGTGTGCATTAAACAGAGCTACATCCATCATTGCTTCTGTAGCATGAGACAACGGAAATAGATTTCCTATAAATTGAAGGATTGGATTACTTATTGTTCCTGGAGGCATATAAACACCACTGATGATAGGTATAATTGGAATGATCGATGGATAGATCATATTAAATTTTTCAGGGGTTTTGGTGATACCAGCAATTAACATCGCCATACTAACCATACTTAGTGTATACACTGCCGTAATAACCAGAATCATTCTAAGGTTCCCAATATCATAGCCCATTATATATTGAAAAATGAGAAAAACAGCTATCATTTGAAAGAAACCAACGCAAAAACTATAAAATAAATGTCCTACATACATACTAGTCTTACTTACCGGAGAAAGAATCAATCGGTTCCATATGCCACTTACCTTATCTGCATTGATTCCATTTACTTTAAACCCAATGGTAAACATTGCCATAAACAAGGTAAAGCCAAATAATAATTGCATCCCCATATTATGCTGTGGAACTTCTCCACCAGTTAGCGTTTGTGATTCAACTTTTATTGGTGGATGATCCATATAATTGTCCACTTCATTTCGTAATTCAGAAGTATCCTCTGTACCTGCAACCGCTTCAAGTGTTGCCTCTTTTGTAAATACTTTATCAACTTCCTGCTCAACAAGTTGTATACTTGGCATATCGGATGCAGTAACCAAACGATAATCGCTCTCCATTAACCGAATGGCTACATCTCTTTTTCCTTCAGAAACATCTTTACGTGCTTTCTTTTCGTCCGTAATAACAAATTCAATATCACTATCCTCATTTAATAATTCTGCCCATTTCCCTTCAATTTCTTGAGCGTTTGATTCAGAACTAAAAATCGCAACAGATGTTTGTGCATACTGTGAGTTATCTCCAAATATTACGGTTGCTATAATACTTAATACAATAAATAAAATAATTGTTAGTGGCTTTCGTCTATCTTTCGTCCACTGTGCCATAAAAACTGGGTACATTATACTCTCCCCCTCCTTGGAAAGGCCACCATTCCAATAATCAAACAGACAATGAAAAATACGATAAGGATAATAATTGGTATGATTAAGTCCTGCAAATCAGTATATTGAATCCACTCGATCAAAACGGTCTGTGTTAGACCATTTGGCGTCCATTCCCCAATTCTTTGCATAAACTCGGGAAGCCCTTGTATTGGAAAGAAACCACCTCCAAGAACTCCAATCGTCATAATAATTAATGTAGTTAATCCACTCACTGCATTTGGGTCATGCAGATTTAATGTTATGGTTGTAAATACCGCAGATAATCCGGCGACCGATAAAGCATAAACGGTAATGACAGCTATTAAACCGAGCCAAAAATCAAGCGATTTTCCGGGAAAGACATCTAATATTAATTGCGAAACCGTAATCGTAATCATCATCTGTAACCAGACTAAACAAAACGTTGCAAATGTTTTACCCATTAGATAATATAGGGGATTACTATTGGTCAATAAGATCCGATTAAAAACTCTTTCCCTCTTCTCCGTCACGGTTTTTAACGCAATCGTCTGGGAAATAAATAGAGCAAAAAGCGTACTCATTGCAATCGTAAAGTATTGAGTCATGCTATAATTATCAACATCAACGCCCCCCATTATTTCTGTTCCCCCTTGGGGCAGATCCGGTTCTGCCAATTCAGCACCTGCTCTACTTCCTAGTGCAAATTGCAAATTAAGCGTATTAATGAAATTATAAACGATATCTTGAAGGACACTAACTTCGTTCGATTGCTCCTCAGCGTGGATAATTAATGGAACGTCTGATTGCTCCCCTAACATCACCTGAGATAAAACCTCATACGTGAATCCTTTAGGAACCTTAATGATAGCATCTAACTCACCAGCTTCCACTAATTCTATGGCTTCTGCTTCCGGTAATTCCTGTGAGTTCAACCAATCCTTCAATTCCGGATTATTAATAAAATCGTGGATGAAACGAATTGGCCTAACTTGTGAAACTTGTTCAAGAATCGCTCCTTTCTCCATCGAGGATAATTCCATACCTTCCACGGTTTCTTCAAATTGTTCCAATCCCAACGCTTCATCATCTTCCTGAACAATAGCTATATCAATATTTACAGACTCTGAATCGTTATTAAATAATCCAGAAAAGGCAATGCTTAATACAACAATAATAACGATCGGAAGTAATAGAGCCAACAGAATCTCTTTGCGGTCTCTCCAAAACACTAAAAAATCTTTTCTTAAAAATGAGCCCATTTCTATTACCTCCTTTTAATCTCGTAACGTTTTACCAGTTAAATGTAGGAATACATCTTCAAGACTTGGTACTTCTACTCGAAAGTTCGTAATCTGACTTTCCTCTTTTTCGGCAGCATGTACTAAGTCACTTAGAATATTACTGCCTTTTTTAGAAATAATGCGGATTCCATCACTTGTTTCATCCACTTGACGCACATGTTCCATGACTTTTATCTTTTCGATTAATGCATCACTCGTTTTACTAAGCTGCACTTGTATGGTATCTTCACTGGACAAAATACTTAGTAATTCAGTTTTTGTGCCAGACGCTACTACTTTCCCATGGTCCATAATATAGACACGATTACATAATTGCTCTACTTCCTCCATATAGTGGCTCGTATAAAGTATAGTTGTTCCATGTTCCTCATTTAGATTTCGAACTGTCTCCAAGATATGGTTTCTTGATTGCGGGTCAATGCCTACGGTCGGCTCATCAAGAATTAAGATTTCTGGTCGATGCAACAATGCCGCTGCAATGTTTACTCTTCTTTTCATACCACCTGAAAATGTTTTAACAAGCTCTTTTTGTCGCTCTTTCAATCCAACCATCTCAAGTACTTCCTGAATTCGATCCTCTAACATATTTTTTTTAACTTTATAAATTTCACCGAAAAATTTAAGATTTTCATGTGCAGATAGTTCCTCGTATAAAGCAATTTCTTGCGGGACAACACCAAGCATCTTTCTAATTTCAGATGGGTCTTTAATTGCACTTTTTCCATTTAATCGTACATCCCCAGTGGTAGGTTTTAATAGCGATGAAATCATGGAAATGGTTGTTGATTTCCCAGCACCATTCGGACCAAGTAATCCAACTGATTCACCTTTATCTAAATATATATCAATTCCATCTACTGCTTTATTGTCTTTAAATGTTTTACTGAGATTTACCGTTTCAAGCATCTATGAAGCACTCCTTCCGTTTTATATTTCTAATTAATAACATTCTTTTTCATCCCGGTCTTTTTCTAATGTACAAAAAAAGAAACAGTGGCACCACTGTCTCCAGTCATGATAGTTTAATTAATCCATTACTTTCGTCATTTTTTATTCTATTTATACCAGATTATGGCGAATTGCATAAATAGCCAACTGCGTACGATCCCTTAATTCTAGTTTATTCAAAATTTGACTGGTGTTATTTTTAACTGTTCCTATTGATATAGCAAGCCTTTCTGCAATTTCTCCATTATTCAGGCCTTCACCAATGGCCTTTAAAATTTCTCTCTCACGTGGAGTTAAGGATGAATCGGGAACTTTTTTTTCCTCATTCTTTAATAGGAGTGGCATGACTTTTGCTGCCACATGATCCTCAATGGACAAACCTCCAGTCAATGCACTTCGGATAGAGCGAAGTAAAGAATCTGTATCTCCGTTCTTTAGGATGTAACCACTAACACCTATTTTTAACGTCTCCAACACATAATTATCATCATCGAACGTTGTCAAAATTAAGATTTTTGTATTTGGCCAACGAGATTGAATAACTTTAGCAGTCTCAATTCCATCCATTACAGGCATACGAATATCAAGGATCACAATGTCAAACGAATGTTTTTCACAAAGGAGAATGGCTTCCTTGCCATTGTCTGCTTCACCCACTACCTTCATTTCTTTATCCGACTCAATCATCATTTTCAACCCTTGTCTTACCATTACCTGGTCTTCCGCCAATAGTATCCGAATCATTCTAATCCCCCATATCCAATTTTTATAAATCCGGTGACAACAAATTGCTCTTCTGTTTTAAAAACCTCAAGATCACCGCCAAATTTCTCTAACCGCTCCCGCATGGAAGTTAGTCCAAACCCTTCCTGATATTTATTATTATCTCTAATTGGATTACTAATTTCAAAGCGAAAAACACCCCCACCAGGTGCTTCAAATGTAATCTCAGCTTCTCTTGCCTGACTATGTTTCATTATATTGGTTAATGCCTCTTGCACAGCACGGTAGATGACAAAAGATTGCTCTCCGGTTAACGGAGCAGTAAATGCACCATGTTTTACAGAAAAATGAATACGTATAAAACTTTCCATTTCCAATTTGCGTATTAAACGTAAAATTCCAGGAAGTCCTCCAGAATCACTGGCTTTCAGAGATTTTACTGCCCTTCTAGTTTCCTCTAAACTGGCATTCGCAAGTTTCTTAAAGGACAGCACTTGTTCTTTATATTCACTAGAAATTTTCAAACGAAACATTTCAAGTTGCATGAGGAGAGCAGTCAACTTATGTCCCACTGAATCATGGATTTCATGTGCAATAAGTACTCGTTCTTCCTGTCTAGCTATCTCTTCCTCGGAAATAGCCCTTCGCTTCAATTCACGATATTCACCCAGAAGCACTTGATATCTTGCATTCAAATCATCTGAACGATTCTTTGTTTTCTTATAATACATCATCGCCATGATTAATAGGACGCTGTAAATTCCTATACAAATCTGAACAAATGGTTCTAAATCGGAATAAAGAACAGTTAGGATTAACCCCAATGCTCCACTTCCCCCTACGATAATGCTATAACTAAATGGCAATCGATAAAATCCTTCTGCAATAAGAATGGAAAGTATTAGAATAATATATGGATTAAATAATCCATCCTCGTAAGGAAACAAAGTTATAACAGTAACTATAGCATTCATACTCAATAGCGTTACTAATATATTCGGTTTTCGTTCAACTAAAGGAACGATAAAGAAAATAACAAAATAAAGGAAAGCTCCAAACAAGCGTGCCGTTAGCTCATCTATATGATGATTAAAGTAAAGCAACGAAAATGGCCATACCATAACATTTAACAGGATCCATACCCAATATAGGTTCATGAAATAACCTCTTTTCATATATAATTACACAGCTTATCAAAGCAAATGTATGTTGTTTATAGATAAAAGTAGTCCTAACACCGTTTTTTTGCTCGCATCCCTTATTACATTCCTAAATAAAGAGAAGTAATCTTCAAACAAAAAGCAGTCTCAACATTATATTAATCCTTTCATACTAAATAATTAAAGTAAATACACCTCTTATTTAATTCACACTAGCTCTCACTATTTGTTTAAGGTGGAACGAATACCCTTAAACGGTAAGCAGACCGGGAAGGGAATGGCATAATAAAACCCGGAATTCGGAAAAGTTTATTTTCACGAAAACCAGGCCAAAATAGAAATATTAATTTAATTTGACATAGGAAATAGAATGTCTAAAGAGCGAATCACCATGATCAAGTTTTTAAAATAGTGTTTCTTTCTACCAATTTTTGAACAACCCGTACTCTAAGAAAGAAATTTTTATTATCATAGAAACCTTATATTACTAATTTAATTAACTTCAATTTATTCATTTTATAAACTTGCCCAAAAAGTATTTCGATTCTATTTCTGTCACAAATTCCTGGGATTGATTATACTATCAGCGTTCACAAATTCTATAGTATGTATATGCTCAAGTATTTCTCCTAATTCTTCATACCTTCCTTATTACCTATTCCAGTAAGATTAAGCCTAACCAAATGGATACTACTCCGATTACAAGTAATAAGAAAGCCATCCACTCTAATCGATGAACGCCTTTCAAAGCTACTCTACTTTTTGGTGATTTAGGGTTAAAGTATACGAAGGATTTTGCCCCTAGATTTTTCTTAGGTATGGTTCCATTAGTAACAGTCACACCGTCTATAGAAGTGGAATAATATATTTCACCATTATATTCTAATCTTATTCTATAATTATATCCTACAAATCCATACAATCCTTTGGACCCACGGACATATCCAACGATTGAGCCTTCTACTAATTTCCCAGTCACCATGCACCATACCTTTATAAATATAAGGATGAGAGCAATAACACAAAAGAATAGGCCGATAAAAATCAAAGCCGTTCCCCCTTCTTTTATGGCATTTTCGTAAAATCAATAAAACGCTCTGATTAATGAATTTTCATTATATCAATTAGTTCTATGATTTCTTCATCGTCATTTGGGTCAACGTACACTAGCTCTGCATCTTCAATAATACCCTCTGTGTATTCTTTCATGAAGTCTTCATCTACATCAGCAGAGTCATTGCTATCCCAACGTAAAGGAACGTTGTATACATTAATCGTACCATCCCCATTACCACTATAAGTTACTGATCCATCTACTAAGCGAGAACCTGCTAACTGGATAACATCTTCAGGGTAAGTAGCGCTGGTGTCATCATTAGGATTGATTTGTTCGCCAGCTGGAATATGTCGAACATTCAATTCATCTAAATCTTGATTGGGTCCAAGTTGCAACCAAACTCGAGCATATTCAATTTCCGCAGCGGAATATTCCGACAATAAATCTTCTTCTGATGTATTATTTGAATCCTCGTTACTTGTTTCTTGAGAAGAAGTATCATTAGAATCGCCCGTTGCGGATTCTCCTGAACCTGTTGTGGACTTAGATTCATCTCCCTCCTCGTCTAGGTTGCTTTCATCTTCAGATTCTAAAGCAGAGTCATTCTCTGAAATATCTTTTTCTGACTCTTCGTTCGTGTCGTTTGCACATCCAACGAGCAATAGTAGAGCAACATTACAACAAAAAATCATAGTTATCTTCTTCATTCGATCATTCCTTTCTTTCAATTACAACATAGCATACTGAGGCCCCAGGTCAAGCTATTTGAAATTCAAACAATGCTAACCTTAATTCGCAAATGTTTATTTTACCTAGCAGTTTTATTTTTTAGTTAAACAATTTCTGTAGAGTTAAAATAAAGTTTACCTATAGAAACCCTATTTTTCCACTTTTTCGCATCAAAAATGACCGTTTTTTCACTTATTTTCCACCAGTTTTTTCACCTTTTTTTCCGTTTTAAAATAAAGTTCTCTCAATTTATTGCATATAGGAAACACGGACAACCCAAGACAGGACAAGGGATAATTATAAAAAAGACCCGGAAATCGGAAATGTTTATTTTGGTTAGGGCATGTTTAAATTAGTTAGACATAGTAGAAATAAGAGTCATTGAAAAAAGAAAATTACAAAGACTTGATTTCATGGGATCTTTACTACTTATGAAATATAGGATATATTGTATATTATCCCCTTTACCTTCATTTAAAAGTGAATTCCTATTTGACCTTAACTTTTCTGGTGTTGCATTAGGAATATTTATTACATTAATATTTCGTTGAAATAACATGCCATGATGAATGTCCACTATAAAGTCTTTCGAAACAAAATTAACACCATAATGACCAATAATAGGATGGTAAAATTCTTCAATGTTGAATGCTATAATAATAGTATAAGCAATGGGAATTAATAGGCGACGTTAACCGTTCCATCATCTGAACTAAAAATTGCGATGTAGCATGTAGATAAGGATAATTGATTCTCATCAAGCACATTAGGTAGGTTTTTTGAAGCAAAAATAGGAATACGATAACTTTTTGAAACTTATAAACATCATTCATCGTATTACTAATAAAGGGGGATTTCACATGAAAAAAGGCTTTATGATACTTATAGCAGTTCTATCCGCACTCATCATCACAGCTTGTAGCAACAGCGACGAATTATCGGGAAAAACGTTCGATGTTAGTGAGGGGGGATCACCCAACGATCCTGATAAATTTTATACTAAAATGAAATTAGAATTTTTAGATGAAAAAAAAGTAATCAATCATCATCTTCATGGCGAAGAAGGGACATATGAACTGAAAGATGACAAACTTATAATTCAGTTTGAAAATGAAAATGAGTCTTTAGAAATTGAATTCGCACTTGAAGAAAGCGATCTAGATTTTAGCGAGTATTCTGCAGAGATCAGTGATTCAAATTTCCAAATTGAAGATTCTGATCAAGTAAGCAAATACCAAAAATTCTACTTTGATTTACCACGTCGTAATGTTGAATTTATAGAAAGATAAAAAAGGATGAATAAAGAGTGACATTCACCAGTGTTTTGGTGAATGTCACTCTTTAAAATGATGAACTTATACCTTTGTGACTGTTAGTTCACAAGTTCTTTAATCTCTTTCAACTTTACCGTAATATTCAAAATTTTTATAACACACCTCTACTCTTTTATTTCTTATGATTTCTTTCTTCTACTATATGTATCTGTAACTTTGTTGGTATCTCCCCTAACTTCCTATTTACCCCTTCTCCCCCAAGACTTCATCCACTCATCTATGCCACAAGGCAATGGAACTTAGTTCTTCCCTAAATCACCTGATTACCCCTCTTTTTTTTCTGGGCTGTATAGAATATTCTGCCATTGTAACTAAGTTCTTCCCGGAATAGAAGGAAGAATATTGGAGAAAAGAGAACAAAAAAGACGTAAGAAGACATCGAACCGTATTGAACCAGAATAGGGTTATTATTGAGATAAAGCATGAATAGAATATTGAACAAACCCAGTATTGACAATGGGTAGAGTCCTAATTTATTTATGAAAAAACTATTGAAAAGATATTGATTGGTATTGAAAAAACCAAAAAAATCCCGGGTTCTTATTGAAGAAAACCCGAGAAATTATTGGATTAGACCCCGAAATCGGAAGTGTTTATTATGACTGAGAGAAGTTTGTTTTAGTTAGACAATTTCCTCTCCAACCAACAAACTGCCTCAACATGCATACTCTGTGGAAACATATCAACAGGCTGAACTTCCTTTGTCTCATATCCACCATCTTCTAAAATCCGTAAATCTCTTGCTAACGTAGATGGATTACAAGAAACATACACAATTCGCTTTGGTTCCATCTCTATCATCGCGTTTAGAAGACCTTCATCACAGCCCTTTCGTGGGGGATCAACGACAACCACATCTGGATGTAAACCTTCATCCTTCCACTTTGGCATAACCTTTTCCGCTTCTCCAACAGCAAATTCTACATTTGTAATACCATTGATTTTTGCATTAATCTTCGCATCATTAATTGCTTCTGGTACGATTTCCACACCATAAACTTTCTTTGCCTTCTGTGCCAAAAATAGGGAAATCGTACCAATCCCACAATACGCATCGATTACTGTGTCATGTTCACTTGTATTCGCATATTCCAACGCTTTATCATACAGCTTTCTCGTCTGTGGAGGGTTAATTTGATAAAATGACTTCGCTGAAATCGCAAAACGAATATTACCAATCGCATCGTAAATATATTCCTCGCCCCACAATACTGTCGTTTGTTCTCCCATAATTACATTCGTACGTCTAGTATTGACATTATGGACTACTGATTTTATATGAGGGTAAGTCTCTGTTAGTTCACGAATTAATTCGTCCTTATGTGGTAAATCTTTTGTCCGGGTAATCAACACAACCATTGCTTCCTTTGTTTCGTGGCCTGTCCGAACCATAATATGACGTAATACTCCGCGATGACTTTTCTCATCATAAGCTTTGATTCCAAGTCGATCTGCAATTCGCCGTACACCTTCCACAATCCGGTCATTGGCATCGTCCTGTACTACACAGGTATCCATGTCCTCAATAATTTGGTGACTTCTCATCTGATAAAATCCAGTAATCAACTCACCATTGTTTTCACCAACAGGAATAGCAACCTTATTTCGGTACCGCCACGGGTCCTCCATTCCGATCGTAGGATGAACGGGAACATGGTCCAAATGTGCAATTTTACGCATCACATTTTTCACTTGATTTTGTTTCATCGCAAGCTGCATCTTGTAGCTCATATGCTGAATCTGACACCCTCCACATTTATAGAACACATCACATGGTGGCTCCACACGATCAGGGCTTGGATTTTTGATTTCAAGCAATTTACCAAATCCAAACTTTTTATTGACTTTGACAACCTTTACCTTGGCTTCTTCTCCGGGGAGAGCATATGGTACAAATAAGGGAAAGCCATCTATTTTTCCAACGCCATTACCTTCATGCGTAAGATCCTCAAATGTCAAAGTAATGGTTTCATTTTTCTTTATTGGTGCCGTTTGTTTTGCCATTATGTATCTTCCTTTACGATCTAATATGTGTTCTTATCTTATCATAACTTACTGCAGGAATTCATATGAAACAAAGATATTACTATACTTCTCCACTTATTTGCCATCCTTATATTCGCGCACAATCAATTTAAATCCCAACAGACGTTTTAGTTGACAAAATAATTTATTTATGCTATAATTTACAGTTATGATATTGTTTTGTATAATAAGGTTCTCCTGGCCAGGGGAATCTTATTTTTATTTATATGGGAGGATAATTGTATGAACGATAATGAGTCCAGTTTAACTTCCTTAATATCAGCTTTTGGTCGAGCATACCACAGTAAATATGACACACCAAAAATTTTCGATGATTTTATTGCAAAAGATATAATTACCAAAAAAGAGTTTTTAGACATCAGTGAACATATGACTCAAGGAATACTGTTTTTTAACAAAGAAATTGCTCAAAGGTTTCAAGATGATCAAAAAGAAATTTTAAAATGGATTACACAAGTCCAGCTTTCTCCAACACCATTAGCGCGGGCAGCTTATTGCGAAAAAGTATTACTTCATGAAGTATTGTTAGGACTAAAACAGTATGTCATACTCGGAGCTGGGTTAGATACTTTTGGATTCCGACATCCAGAATTAAAAAACAGTATAGAAATATTCGAAATTGATTATCCAGCTACTCAACGATTCAAAAAGAAAAGGCTAGAACATGTCAATTATAACATTCCGGATAACCTTCATTTTGTGTCTATGGATTTCACCACTACGTTATCTTATCAAGATTTAATTAATGAAGGATTTGAAAACAAAAAGACTTTCTTTAGCCTTTTAGGCGTTTCTTATTATTTAACAAAAGAGGAAAATGCAAACTTGCTAACTAATTTATTCGCTAAAGTTCCATCTGGAAGTTCGATCGTTTTTGATTACTCAGACGAGAAACTTTTTGAAGAAACAGGAATTTCCAATAGAGTCGAAAATATGGTAAAAATGGCAGCAGCAAGCAGAGAACCAATGAAATCGTGTTTCACTTATGATGAAATGGAGAATATGTTAGATAAATCAGGGTTACTAATTTATGAACATTTATCACCCTCTGAGATACAAGATCTTTTCTTTCGTAACCGGACGGATTATTTATCTGCATTCGAAACAATTCATTATATCCACGCTGTAAAAAAATAATAGTTCAATTACGGCAGACTTACCTCTCGATTCCACTTAGAATTGAGAGGCTTTTTATTATTTTGTCTTATTCGGTAGTTGAGTTACAAGAATATGAAAGAAAAAGGAAGACTACTACGTTTTAGTAACCTTCCTTTTCCAAAAATGATTCTGGGATAAAAAATTCAATATGCTGCTGTAAATTGATAAATTCACCTGGTAACAAACCACCAAACTCACCATCAATATTTAATTGCATTTTATCATCTGGTTCTACTTTTATGTGTTTTGCTTTGGCGTAAATAACATGGTCATCATCTAGATGCGCCCCTCTTGATGCAAGAGTAACAATTCGAATGAATTCAGCTAGGTTTGTTTTTCTTAATATGATTAAGTCAAAATAACCATCATTCATCTTTGCATCGGGTGCTAATTTCTCAAAGCCACCAACCGAATTGGAATTGGAAACAAGAAATAACATGATATCTTCTTCTATGATATTGCCGTCATATTCGATTTTTGCTTGTACTGGTTTTAAAGAAGGTAGCATCTCAATACCCTTCATATAATATGCTAATTGACCGATCATCGTTTTTAATTTGCTAGGTACATCATATGTTAACTCTGTAAGTTTTCCTCCACCAGCAATATTAATAAAATATTGTTCATTCACTTTACCAATATCCAGTGAAGTAGAATGATCTTTTATAATAACATCTACTGCTTTTTGAATATCACGTGGGATTTGCAGAGCTCTTGCAAAATCATTTGTTGTACCAACTGGGATAACCCCAAACTTTGGTCGATATTCTTGCTCAGCTAGTCCGTTGATTACTTCATTAATCGTTCCATCTCCACCTGCTGCAATAACTACATCATATTTACGTTCGACAGCTGTTTTCGCTGCTTCGATTGCATCACCTTCACCTGTTGTAGCATGAGCAGATGCTTCATATCCTGCAATTTCAAGTTTTTCCAAAACAACAGGTAATTCTCTTTTAAACGCCTCACGACCAGACGTTGGATTATAAATGATTCGGGCCTTTTTCAATTTGTCCCCTCCCCATTGATAGCTTATTCAAGTAATTGCGTATATTATGTTGAAATTATCTTCTTTTAATATTACTCCGTCACTATCATAGCTCTTTTTTGATGAATTGAGAAGTAATTACCACTAATAAGGCTAGACTACAACAATAATAGTAGTCTAGCCTTCTATATTAGCGGTTATCCATTTCCTCAACTAAAATCTTATTAACCATTGGAGGATTAGCTTGACCCTTCGTTGCTTTCATTACTTGCCCAACTAAGAAACCAAGTGCGCGACCCTTGCCATTTTTGTAATCAATAACGGATTGTTCATTTTCATCTAATATCTTTCCAATGACTTCTTTTAGTTGTCCTTCATCGGAAATCTGTACAAGTCCTTTATCTTTTACAATTTGTTCTGGATCCCCGCCTTTTTCAACTAATTCGGCGAAAACTTTCTTTGCAATCTTGGATGAAATCGTTCCATCTTCAATCAGTTGAATCATTTTCCCTAAGGATTCTGGCGTAAGTGCTAGATCGCCTAACTCTTTATAATGCTTATTCATATAACCGGATACTTCACCCATTAACCAGTTCGATGCTTGCTTCATATCTGCACCATTTTGAATAGTATCCTCGAAAAAGTCACTCATTTCTTTAGAGCTAGTCAATACCTCAGCATCATACACAGGAAGTCCTAAGTCATCAATATAACGTTTCTTCCTAGCACCTGGAAGTTCTGGGATCTCGTTGCGAATTCGCTCTTTCCAAGCATCATCGATGTATAGTGGAACTAGATCTGGCTCAGGGAAATAACGATAATCATCGGAACCTTCCTTCACACGCATCAAAATTGTTTCTTTTGTTTTTTCATCATAACGGCGTGTTTCTTGTAGAATCTCTCCACCGGATAGTAATACTTTTTCTTGGCGTTTTTCTTCAAACTCTAGACCTTTTTGAACAAACGTAAAGGAATTCAAGTTCTTCAACTCGGCTTTCGTTCCAAATTCATCTTGTCCAATTGGTCGTAAAGAAATATTTGCATCACAACGCAAGGAACCTTCTTGCATTTTTACATCAGAGACTCCAGTATACTGGATAATCGTTTTAAGCTTTTCTAAGTATGCATATGCTTCTTCTGGTGAACGCATATCCGGTTCAGATACTATCTCAATCAAAGGTGTTCCTTGACGGTTAAAGTCAACTAGGGAATACCCATCATCACCATGAGTTAATTTACCCGCGTCCTCTTCTAGGTGTAAACGAGTAATTCCAATGCGTTTTTTCTTTCCGTTTACTTCAATTTCAATCCAACCATTTTCACCAATCGGCTGGTCAAACTGCGAAATTTGATACGCTTTCGGATTATCAGGATAGAAATAGTTTTTACGATCAAATTTCGTATGTGTTGCAATCTCACAATTAAGTGCCATCGCAGCTTTCATCGCAAAGTTAACCGCTTCTTCATTCAATACTGGTAAAACACCGGGATATCCTAAATCAATTGGGTTTACATTCGTATTCGGTTCTGACCCAAATGCGTTCGGGCTCGGACTAAAAATTTTCGATTGTGTTTTTAACTCAACATGGACCTCTAATCCAATAATTGTTTCGAAATTCATTATTTTGCACCTCCTAATTGAGGTTTTTTCGTATGATGATCTGTTGCTTGTTCAAATGCATGCGCGGTACGATATACCGTACTTTCATCAAAATGCTTCCCGATGATTTGCAAGCCAATTGGAAGCCCGTCATCTGATAAACCACATGGTACCGATATTCCTGGAACACCTGCCAAGTTAACTGGGATCGTTAAAATGTCGTTCGCATACATGGTTAGTGGATCATCAATTTTTTCTCCAACTTTAAACGCCGGTGTTGGTGTAGTTGGTCCAATAACAACATCATAATCTTCAAAGATTTTATCAAAATCATTTTTAATTAACGTGCGAACCTTTTGTGCTTTCTTGTAATATGCATCGTAGTAACCAGAGCTTAAAGCAAAAGTTCCTAGCATAATACGGCGCTTCACTTCTTCCCCAAAGCCTTCACTACGAGATTTTTTGAACATATCAATCATGTTATCCGCATTCTCAGTACGTACCCCGTAGCGCACACCATCAAAACGAGCAAGGTTTGCTGATGCTTCTGATGATGCTAATAAGTAATACGTAGCCACCGCATATTTAGAATGTGGTAGAGAAACCTCTTCCCAAGTTGCTCCAAGCGATTCATACACTTTCAATGCATTCATCACGGCTTCTTTTACTTCCGGATTAACACCTTCTGCTAGGTATTCTTTAGGAACAGCAATTTTGAGATCCTTCACATCGCCAGTTAATGCTTTCGTGTATTCTGGTATATCAACATTAGCACTCGTCGAATCCATGCTGTCATGTCCTGCGATCACTTCAAGTACGCGAGCATTATCCTCTACTGTACGTGTCAATGGACCAATTTGATCTAAAGAAGAAGCAAATGCTACTAATCCGAAACGCGAAACTAGTCCATATGTAGGTTTCAATCCAACAACACCACAAAATGCTGCTGGCTGACGGATTGACCCACCTGTGTCTGACCCTAATGCAAACAACACTTCTCCTGCAGCAACTGATGCTGCTGAACCACCACTTGATCCCCCAGGAACATAATCGGTGTTCCACGGATTACGTGTTGGTGTGAAGCTTGAGTTTTCATTGGAAGATCCCATCGCAAATTCATCCATATTTAGCTTACCGATTGTAACAGTTTTTTCTGCACGCAATTTCTCAACAACCGTTGCATTATATAACGGGTCATCAAAATTACGTAAGAATTGACTACCACAAGTTGTACGCAATGCTTTCGTTACGATGTTATCTTTAATACCACTTGGGATACCAAACAATTTCGTGTTGTTATCCGGATCTTGATCCAATTCCTTTGCTTTTGCACGTGCATTTTCTTCATCAAGTGTTAAAAATGCATGTACTTGATCATCCACTTCTTTAATTCGGTTATAAGAAGCTTCTACAAGATCTTCAACAGTTATTTCCTTATTATGTAATTTCTCTTCAATTTCTTTAATACTATGATCAAATAACGACATAATGGGGAACCCTCCTCCTTAATCTTAGGAAACTTGGTTTCGCCAACCTTTTACAGCGAAAGCCTCAGTTGCTCTTATGCAGAATTGCAAAGTGTAACGCTTACCTATTCTGCTAAAATTGACGGCACCCGATATTGACCATTTTGTTGATCCGGGGCATTTTTTATAGCTTCTTCCTTCGTAATCCATTTCTTCGGCTCGTCTTTACGCATCACATTTTTTAAATCAAGTACGTGAGTTGTAGGTTCCACACCTTCTGTATCTAACTCATTTAATTGTTCTGCAAAGGTAATGATTGAGCTTAGTTGCTCCGTAAACATTTCTGCTTCCTGCTCAGATACTTCTAGTCGTGCTAGGTTTGCGACATGCTTCACTTGTTCCTTTGAAATTTCAGCCAATTAGTGCACCTCCAAGATTCTTCTATTTCATATACTAAATTATTGTATTATCCTACTAAATTTAACCATAAAAAAAACTGCTACAATACTATTGATAATAGCAGAAATGACGGTGGATAAGCAAGGAATCAACAAATTTATCCATTATGTATGATAAAAAGTCACCTCTCCTTATTTGGAGAAGTGACTTTCATTTACAGGTTTATTTTACTCGTTTAATTTAGCTACTGTTTCATCGTATTCTGCTTCCATCTCAGGTAAAGGCTTCCCTAATAAACTTATAATAATTGTAACGATTAAGTTAAGCACAAAACCAGGTACGATTTCATATAAGTCGAAAATTCCGCCTTCTAAGAAATTACCCCAAACAACAACTGTAACAGCACCAGCGATAATACCTGCTAACGCTCCGTTTCGAGTAACACGTTTCCAGAATAACGCTAAAATAATCGTTGGTCCAAATGCTGCACCGAATCCTGCCCATGCATAACTGACAAGTTCAAGAACAGATGCTTCTGGATCCATTGCAATGATTGCTGCAACAAGCGCAATTGCAATCGTTGCAATTCTACCAACCCAAACTAATTCTTTATCTGTAGCTTTTTTACGGAAAATAGCTTTATAGAAATCCTCCGCAACTGCTGAAGATGATACGAGTAATTGGGAATCAATTGTACTCATGATAGCTGATAGAATAGCAGCTAATAGAATACCCGCAATTACTGGGTGGAATAGTAGCTGTGAAAAAGCAATAAAGATTACTTCTGAGTTATCAAGTAACTGAACGCCATTTTCAGAAACTACCTCTATACCAATATTACTTAAAATAGCAACATCTTGCGTACTAATGAATGCCAACCCAACAAATCCGGTAAATAATGCTCCATATAACCCGAGAATCATCCAAGTCATACCAACAAATCTAGCTTTTGGAACATCTTTAGGAGATCGTAACGCCATAAATCTTACGATGATATGTGGTTGGCCAAAATAACCAAGTCCCCAAGCTGCACCGGATATGATCGCTATTGCTCCAGCAAACGTACCTAAACCTGCCATCATATCTAAGTGTTCTGGGTTAATTGCACCAACTGCATCAACTGCTGCATCCCATCCACCAAGTTCGTTAAGTGCAACGATCGGCACAACGATTAATGCAACTAACATCAATATACCTTGGAAAAAGTCAGTCCATACTACTGCTAGAAATCCGCCAAGGAATGTGTAAGAAACTACTACGATAGCACCTATCCATAGTGCAGATTGATAAGAGAATCCAAAGGAAGCCTCAAATAATGTTGCCCCAGCAACCATACCTGAAGAAGTATAGAAGGTGAAAAATAGTAATATAACTAGCGCAGAAATAACTCGTAGGACGTGCGAATTATCTTTAAATCTATTTTCCAAAAAGTCCGGTATTGTAATGGAGTTATTGGATACTTCTGTATATATGCGTAATCTTTTTGCAACAAATTGCCAGTTTAAGTATGCACCAACCGCCAATCCTATTGCCATCCATCCTCCATATGCTCCACCGAATCCAGATGCATATACAGCACCAGGTAGACCAAGTAGTAACCAACCACTCATATCCGATGCACCAGCACTTAATGCTGCAACACTTGGACGGAGTGTACGTCCACCTAATACATAATCAGATAAGTTATTCGTCCTGTAATACATGACAAGACCAATAACAAGCATTCCTATTAAATATACTATAAATGTAATTAATACTGTTTGATCCATTTGTTAATTCCCCCTTTTTGTAAACAATGAAACAGCTGACAGTAAAATTAATATTGGCATTGGTACTAACAACCAGAACCATGTAGCACCTGTTAACGCAAATTCTTCCATAACTGATCCCCTTTCTTTGTTGATTTCTGCCCCATCAAACCGTAAAAGCGAATTAGTCATATTTCTCTCTTTACATGAAATTTTTATAATATTTAAAATTCGCCCCCACTTTTACTATGATAACATAACCACTTTAAAATTCTACCTATATCGAGGGTTATATGAAAATTCTTGTAAAAAAAGTTTATTTATGGTATATTATTATGTTATTCAAAAAAAATAAAAAAAAGCCCTGGAATAGTTTCCACGCTATCCCAGGAAAATCTATCATATATAAGTAATAGGGTAAAAAAAATTGGATTACTGACAAGCTTACATTAATTAAAACTGAAAATTAGTTTTGCTAATTGATAAGATACTAGGTTCTACTTCTCCAGTTGCTACATCTGTTGGTAGATTTTCTTGAGAGAATAAAAATCCACCTACAAGAAGCGTACCCAGTGCTAAAGCTGCAATCATTTTTTTCACAATCTCCCCTCCTTTATATATTTACTACTTCCTCATATGTGAGGTTAGCAAGTTTATAGTATTTAACGGAGTCTTTATAACGCCCTTGGAGTTCTAGGTGTCTAGCTAGCATATTAGAATACACTATTAAGTTAGCGTAATCTTTTTGCTTTCTAAGGTACGGTATAAAATCCTCCATAACTAACGATGTGAATTTTTCATTTTCTTCATTAATTGCATAAGTGAATGTGTGAATTATGTAGTAATATAACTCATAAAAGAGACTGTTTTCAGCTAATTGTAATAACTTATTAGCTTTTTCAATATTATTAATAGCCTCATTAAAGTTATGGATCTTATAGTGTTCTTTTATTAAATTTGTAATAGCACTAAGTCTTTCACTTATTTGAACTTCATCATCTTCTACAACTTCAACAAAAAATTTTATAGCTTCCTTTGAATCTCCAATTGCAGAATATAAATATCCCAAATTTTGATTTGTTTGTTGAATTACTTGTTTACTATTATTTAAGTCACCTAAGTGTCTAGCTAAATTATAGTGTTTAATAGACTTTTCATACATTTTTATTCTACGATATGCAATCCCCAGAACAATATGACACTGTGCACATCGTACAAAATTATACTCACGCTGAAACACATCAATTGCCTTATTAGCATATTCAATTGTTTCTAATGTATTTCTAAGTTTACTGTGGGTTACTGATATTGTATATTGCAAATCAGCTAATTGATTCTGTGATATCTGAATTTGATTGAGCTTTTCTTCAGATAATTTATACATTCGCATAGCCTGAGAGAATTCACCATTAAGTGAACTAAAATTCCCCTTAAACTTATACCAATAAAACAAATGCAAACTATCAAACGATCCAGAAACCTCATTCAACTTATTAATCTGTTCCAATGCATTAGCGTACTCTCCTAAAATAAGAAAATATCTTATTTTATGAATCTCAAACATCATTAAGCTATCAGAACGGACTATTGCTAGTAATTCACTTAGTTCATTATATGCTTCTACAATTTCATTCTTGTCATTGACCTCAAAAAGCATATTGAACCAGTTCTCACACTTTTCCTTAATTGTGATGTCTTTTTCGCTATCTAACTCAATACCAAGTCGTGTACATAACATACTTATGACTTCCGGACTTGCTTCTGTACGCTGGTTTTCAATTTTTGACAAATAGGACATAGAAACAATTCCATCAGCTAAATCTTCTTGGGTCATCCCTTGTTTAACGCGCTGTAATTTGATAAAGGAACCAATTTCCATCATTATTCCTCCCGCTCGTTTCTATTACTATTTGCTTAGTTATATAATAACATATATTTAGAATTTTCATATTGGGAAAGTTGTAGTGCGAAAGTACCCTTTAACCCTATAAAAACTTTCCTACTTTCCTAATTTGAGGAAAGTAGGAAAGTTTTTGTTGAAAATACTAGAAAAATATATATATTATGCTATACATACAAAAAGATCCTACTATTTTTTCCTAACTTTCATAAAAAGAAAAACCCCTTCCGAAGAAGAGGTCATAAACTACTATAACATTAGAACATTTCAGATGTAGTTTTACCTTGCATATGTTGGATTAGATAGTCTGGTCCACCTGCTTTGGAGTCTGTACCTGACATATTGAAACCACCAAATGGTTGATAACCAACAATTGCTGCTGTACATCCACGGTTAAAGTACAGGTTTCCTACATGGAAATCTCTACGTGCTTGTTCTAAATGTGAACGGTTATTAGTGATGACCGCCCCTGTTAAACCGTATTCTGTGTTATTCGCAATTTCGATGGCATGGTCAAAATCTTTTGCTTTCGTTAAACCAACAACTGGTCCAAAGATTTCTTCCTGCATAATACGTGCATTCGGGTCAAGATCACCGAATACAGTTGGGTTAATAAACCAACCAGTTGAATCGTCACCAGTTCCACCTGCAAGAAGTTCGCCTTCATTTTTACCGATTTCAATATAACTCATGATTTTATCATATGCACCTTGATCAATAACAGGTCCCATGAAATGAGAATTATCATATGGATTACCTGCTGATAATTCATTCGTCAATTCAACAACACGGTCTTTTACTTGATCATATACATCTTCATGGATTACAGCACGCGAACATGCAGAACATTTTTGTCCTGAGAAGCCAAATGCTGATTGAACGATAGATTGAGCAGCCAATTCTAAGTCTGATTCATTATCGACTACAATCGTATCTTTACCACCCATTTCAATGATCGTACGTTTTAGCCATTTTTGACCTTCGTGTACAACAGCTGCACGTTCAAAAATACGTGTACCAACTTCACGAGATCCTGTAAAGCTTACAAAGCGTGTCCGTGGGTGATCCACTAAGTAATCTCCAACTTCGCTTCCTGAACCAGGGATGTAGTTAACTACTCCTGCTGGAAGGCCAGCTTCTTCTAATACTTCCATAAATTTATAAGCAATAACTGGTGTTGAACTTGCTGGTTTTAGTAATACAGTATTACCAGTAACCATTGCAGCTGCAGTTGTACCAGCCATGATTGCAAATAGGAAATTCCATGGTGAAATAACTAGTCCAACACCAAGAGGTATATAATTAAATTGGTTATACTCAATTGGGCGGCTATTTATTTCGACACCGTCTTTAATTTTAAGCATTTGACGACCATAATACTCAAAGAAATCTATCGCTTCAGCAGTATCTGCGTCTGCTTCTTTCCAAGGTTTACCTGCTTCTTTTACTAAGTGAGCAGAGAATTCATGCTTGCGACGTCTTACGATTGCGGCAGCACGGAATAAGATATCAGCGCGGAACTTAGGATCTGATTTTCTCCATAATGTTTCAAACGTTTCATCCGCTACTTGCATAGCTTTTTCAGCAAGTTCTTTATTTGCTTTCGATACATGCCCAACTACTTCATTCTTGTTTGCTGGATTTACCGAAACAATTTTATCTTCAGTTGTAACTCTTTCTCCACCAATAATAAGCGGATATTCTTTCCCAAGATCTGCTTCTACCTTTTGTAAGGCATCGAGCATTAATTGTTTGTTCTCTTCCACAGTAAAGTCAGTGAATGGTTCATGCTTGTATGGTACTACCATGAAAAAACCTCCTTAAAATTATCCAATTTATTCCATGTATCCGTTTTAACTTTTCGAATAGGCAAATAATCCTACTTTGCACTATTTAATCGTTAAAATTTTATAAAATCTTTTCATAAAAAAACGGAGTGGAATACATCCACCCCCTATTCTAACTGAAATATATAAAGTGTTCAAACAATCTAGGTTTACATTTTAATGAAAAATATGGACAGTCGGGTCATTTTGGCCAGCTTCTCTATAAATTACCGCTTCTGTCTGATGACTTGAACTAATTTTCACTTCCAAATCGTAGTAATCTGGAAACATTTCTTTCACAAGTGAATAAGCATATTGAGCAAATCCCAATATCTCTCCCTTTCCATAAAACTCAATCGGGACTTCAAGCGTCATTCGTTGTAGTTCGTCATTCACATAAAATCCTTCCCCAATAACACCTACATAGTTCGGAAAGAATTGTGCAATATCATCTCCAAAGCTTTTGACAATTTGAGCATCATCATAATACTTCTTGTCTGCTTCATCGGATGGATAAAGCACGTAGTCTTCATTAATATTATTCCAATCACCAATCGTTCTATTTCCTTCTGAAACCAATGTCTTTGCAACAAAGTTCCCCGGAGTAGAAGAACCCTGAGCTTCTTCACGATATAACGCAATCATAATGGGTACATTCTCCAACCCTTCCATTTCACGGAGGCGTTCTAATACGGTTTGTGCAATCTCTTGACCTTGTTTGAGCATCTTACTTTCTGATATTTCTTTATAGTAGTACGGCCCACCGACTTCTGTTTGGTAACGATATACTGACTTTAAAGCAAGGCCGATTGAAACACCAACTAATTCTACCGTATTATCTTCTTTTTTTCGCAAAAAGTTTTGCTCGAGGATATGTGATAAATACCTTGGGTTATCTTCCTGTTCATCTTTACTGTCTTCGTCTTCAATCGGTGGATTTAAACCTCTCGTAAATTGATCACGAATTCTTTCTTCATTAACTGTCATCTGGGCATTTTGAAGTCTTTTTATTTCTGCTTGAACTTGTGCCTCCAATTGCTCATCTGTCAAGTTTCTTCCAAGCCATGTATAAACCGTATCATCGGTTAAATATTGTCCCTCTTCAAAATAATACTTCTCTGGATCAAAAAATTCTTTCGAGTGTCTTCGTAATCCTTCTTCCATTTCATCAATATCCAGCCGGTTTGCTAGCTGATTGACAATAACACCTCTCGCTTCACTCGTACGATATGGAAGAATCATACGGTAATTTTCATCTGAAAGACTATAACTGGGCACAATTGATGGTTGTCCTTTTGACTCTTCATCATTTTGCAACACTTCATCTTTTTCGTTAAAATTTGGTGTGCAGCTCGTTAATAGTAGGAGGGTGCATATTAACCCGATACTTATTCTTCTCATGCTCTCACCCCTTATTTCCCCAATATTTCTACTAGTTTTTCTTCATCCCATATCGTAATTCCGAGCTTAACTGCTTTATCATACTTCGACCCAGCGTCTTCACCAGCAACTAAGATATCTGTCTTCTTACTCACACTTCCAGTTACAGAGCCACCTAATGCCTCTATTTTTTCTTTTGCCTCATTGCGTGTAAATGTCTCCATTTTACCTGTAAGGACAACTGTTTTATCGGCAAACACACTTGATTCATTGGCAACACCGGAGCGTTTTGGTCCTGTATATGCCATATTAACGTTCAAATCTTTTAACTCATTTAGTAAGGCGATTACTTTCTCTTCAGCAAAGTATTGTACGACTGCATCGGCCATTTTGTCGCCAATTTCATCTATTGCAATAAGCTCCTCATAGGACGCCTGCTGAAGATTATCCATCGTTTCAAATTCTGATGCCAATGTTTTCGCCGCTTTTGATCCAATAAAACGAATTCCTAGACCAAACAGTAGTCTTTCTAGAGAATTTTGTTTCGATACTTCAATAGCTTGTAGTAGATTATCCACTGATTTTTCGCCCATACGCTCTAGCTTTAGTAGTTCTTCTCGTTCTAGGCGATAGATGTCGGCGATTGTATGAATTAGTTTTTCTCGGAATAGCTGGTTGATTACCTTTTCTCCAAGACCATCGATATTCATCGCATTTCGTGATACAAAATGAATTAACCCTTCCTGTAATTGCGCAGGGCAATTGGGATTAATACAACGTAATGCAACTTCTTCCTCTAGCCTAACAAGTTCACTTCCACATGCAGGACACTCCTCTGGCATGTAGAATACTTCTTCGTCTCCGGAACGCTTTTCTGTAATCACACGAACAACTTCTGGAATAATATCTCCAGCTTTTTTTATTACAACGGTATCCCCTATTCGAATATCCTTAGCACGAATTAAGTCTTCATTATGTAGGGAAGCCCGTTGAACCGTCGTTCCAGCTACCTTAACTGGCTCTAAAATTGCCGTAGGTGTGATAACCCCTGTCCTTCCTACACTTAATTCAATATCTTTTAAAGTCGTAATAACTTCTTCTGCAGGGAATTTATAGGCTATTGCCCAGCGTGGGCTCTTTGCAGTGAAGCCTAAGTCCTCCTGTGTTTCTAAATCATCTATTTTAATAACAATACCATCTATTTCATAGCTCAGATTTGGTCGTTCGTTTGTCCAGTATTCTACAAACGCTAAAACCTCTTCAATCGTATCACATTTTTTCCACTCTGGATTCGTTTTAAATCCGAGTTCTTTCATATATTTCAATCGCTCACTATGAGAAGCTAATGGATCTGCTTCCCATTGACCGACGCCATATAAAAAGACGTCAAGATTTCGTGACGCTGCAATTTTTGGGTCAAGCTGTCGCAATGAACCAGCGGCAGCATTTCTTGGATTAGCAAAAGGCTCTTCCTCATTCGCTTCTTTTGCTTCATTTAAAGCTAGGAAAGACTTGTGTGGCATATATGCTTCCCCGCGCACTTCAATCTTTTCGTTTTCTTTAATAGACAAAGGGATACTTCTAATGGTTCGAAGGTTACTCGTAATATCCTCACCAGTCGTACCATCACCACGAGTTGCGCCGCGAACAAACTGTCCGTTTTCATAGGTTAATGATATTGCCAGACCATCAATTTTTAATTCACAAACAAAAGATAGCGGTTTGTCGGTTCCCTGACTAGCACGGCGAGCAAAGTCACGTAAATCCTGCTCATTAAATGCATTGGATAAGCTTAGCATTGGCACAGTATGTTGCACTTTTTGGAAGCCTTCCAGCGGCTCTCCACCTATACGTTGTGTAGGTGAGTCCGCTGTAATGAGTTCAGGAAAATTCTCTTCCAAGCTTCTTAGTTCTTGCAGTTTTTGGTCATACTCAGCATCCGGAACAGACGGCCGATCAAGAACATAATACTCATGTGCATATCGATTTAATATTTCTTTTAGTCCATTTATTTTTTCTTGTGCTTGATTTTTATCCACCCTAAGCACTCCTTATTCTTTCGTAATTGGTGCAAACTTAGCTAATAGTCGTTTAATGCCAGTTGGGGCTGGAAAAGCAACATCTAATTCCATCGCTTCTCCTTCACCTTGAACTTTTACAACTGTACCTACGCCCCATTTTTTATGAACTGCTTTATCTCCAGGCTGCCACGTTTGATCCTCCGCACCAGTCGTTTTTTGCATTCTTTCTGCTTTTCGCTTCAATGGAGCAGGCTGCGGTTGTTTCGCTCGAGTGCTTGGTTGTCCAAAAGGTGAGGACCCAAACATAGTTGTCTTTGCCTGTTCAATTCCTTCAATTAATTCTTCAGGAATTTCATTTATAAATCGACTAATCGGATTCATATTTGTTCGACCGTATAACGTACGCATTTTTGCGTGTGTCAAATAAAGCTGTTGTTCAGCACGCGTAATACCCACATACGCAAGTCTGCGCTCTTCTTCCATTTCCTCTTCATCCATCAATGAACGACTATGTGGAAAAACATTTTCTTCCATTCCGATTAGGAAAACGACAGGGAACTCCAACCCTTTTGCAGCATGTAGCGTCATAAGCGTTACTTTTTCTTCGTTATCAGGATCTTCCTCATCCACTTTATCGATATCAGCAATCAATGCTAAGTCAGTTAAAAAGGCGATTAATGTCTTATCTTCGCTTGTTTTTTCAAATTCCTGTGTTACAGTCATAAACTCTTCTATGTTCTCCAAACGACTCTGTGCTTCAATAGTCCGTTCGTTCTTTAGCATTTGTTCATAGCCTGTTTTTTCCAGTACAGCTTCCACCATATCTGTTGCCGTTAGGAACTCTTGTTGTTGAGATAATGTTTTAATTAAATTCCCAAATTCGTCTAACGCATTAGCTGCTTTTTTCGATACGCCTGTGAAATCAACCACTTCAACAGCTTGGTAAAAGGAAAGGTCATTCGCTGCTGCATATGCTCGTAGCTTATCAACAGAAGTTTTTCCAATTCCACGTTTTGGTTCATTCACCACACGCTCGAAGCTCAAGTCATCTTCCGGATTCGTTATTAAGCGTAGGTAGGCAACCATGTCTTTAATCTCTTTCCGATCGTAGAACTTGGTTCCTCCCACCATTTGATAGGAAATATTCGATTTCATTAACGTATCCTCAATCGCACGAGACTGTGCATTGGTACGATATAAAATAGCGATATCCCCAGCTGAAAATCCTTCTTCTCTTGCAAGCTCCTGAATTTTATCGGTTATATAGAGGGCTTCATCCTGCTCGGTAGCTCCTTGATAGTAGGTAATCTTTTTCCCATCAGGATTTTCAGTCCACAGTTTTTTTGGCTTGCGGCCAGGATTGTTTTGAATAACTTTATTCGCAGCATCTAGAATGGATTTTGTTGATCGATAATTTTGTTCCAAGAATACCGTTTTTGCTGTCGGATAATCTTTTTCAAATGATAAGATATTACTAATGTCTGCACCACGCCAGCGGTAGATCGACTGATCCGAGTCACCGACCACACATAAATTTTGAAATCGACTTGCCAACTGCTTTACTAAATAGTATTGGGCATGGTTCGTATCCTGATACTCATCTACATGAATATATTGGAACCTTCGTTGATAATATTCTAATACCTCTGGAACTCGTTGGAATAAGTGAATGGTTTGCATAATTAAGTCATCAAAGTCTAATGATTGGTTTTTTTGAATACGTTTTTGATACTCTGTATACACTTGCGATACTTGTCTACTATAAAAATCTCCCACATTTTCACTAAACTTCTTCGGAGTTATAAGTTCATTTTTCGCCGCACTAATTTGACCCAGCATTGCACGCGGGTCAAATTTTTTCGGATCAATATTTAAGTCTTTCAATATTTGTTTAATAACGGATAACTGGTCACTACTATCTAAAATAGTAAAATTACTGTTATACCCAATTCTATCAATATCTCTTCTTAATATACGTACACACATGGAGTGAAAGGTAGACACCCACATATATGCCCCTTCTGGACCCACTAGTTTACTTACACGTTCCTTCATTTCTCGTGCTGCTTTATTCGTAAAGGTTATCGCTAATATACTACGAGGTGAAACTTCCTTCTCCCCCATTAAATAGGCAATTCGATGAGTTAAGACACGAGTTTTTCCGCTTCCCGCACCGGCCATAATTAATAATGGTCCTTCTGTATGTTTAACAGCTTCTTGCTGCTCCTTATTCAATCCTTTTATTAAGTCATCCATCGTTTGACTCATGTAAAACACCATCCTAAAATCATTTATCTTTTACCGCTTTTACCGTTTTTAGCGCTTTTTTAATATCGGTATAAATGCTATTCCCTACAATAATAACATCTGCATGTTCTTTCATTTCGCTTGCTTGGAAACTATTTTCAATTCCACCACCGTAAAACAAAACAGTATCATTAAGCTCTTGTTTCACTTTTCTCACAAGCTCCGGGTCTCCGTACGTCCCACTATACTCTAAATAGAAAATCGGCAAGTGAAAGACATGCTCTGCCATATACGCATAGGCGATAACATCCTCGTCACTCGGAAGTTGGCAATTTGTCTTTTGGAATGCTTTTGCCTCTTCATTAACGATACAATAACCTTCAATAGATATTTCATTCCAATCCATAATATCCTTGAATTCTTTGATCGCTTCGTGTTGAACACCCATTACCCATTTTTTCTCCGTACTGTTCATCACCATCGGAATATAGTAGTAGTCAAATCCTGGGGTAATGGCATCCATATCAGATATCTCCAAAATACATGGAACGGTGTAACGACGGATACGTGATAATAAATCTAATACACCATCTAAAGTTATATTATCTGTCCCACCAACGATGACAGCATCTGTACCTGATTCACAAATTTTCTCTAGGTCTTCATCTGATATTTCTTTAGCAGGATCTAATTTAAATATGTGCTTCCATTCTTTATAATTCGTATACAAGGTTTTAAACCTCCAATATTATAATCCATTAGTCTATTATAGCAAAAATTGATATATGAATTTAGTCATTTGAATGAAATTTTTATAAAGAATGATTAATGGGGTAAGGTGCTTCGAAGTTTGTGTCCGTCGAGCCTTCTGATCGTGGCAATGTGTCCGATATTTCCGCTCTTGTGTCCGATGTTCTCGCTTATGCGTCCGATGTTCTCGCTTATGTGTCCGATGTTCTCGCTTATGTGTCCGATGTTCTCACTTATGTGTCCGATGTCTTGATTAGAAACTGATGTTCATCCTGCTATTTCTGATATTCGCATATTTTATATATAAGAAAAACCGCCACCAACAAACAGGAGGCGGCTTAAAATTATTTTACTTCTGTATCCGACATTCTCTCCAGAACACTTTTATATCCATCACTACCATAATTGATACATCTTCTTACTCGTGATATTGTTGCCGTTGATGCTTTTGTTTCTTTTTCAATCACACTATACGTATAGCCTTCGGTTAACATTTTCGCAACATGTAATCGTTGAGACAGTGATTGAATCTCTCCCATCGTTGCAATGTCATCAAAAAAACGGTAGCATTCTTCGCGATCTTTTAATGAGAGTATGGCATCAAATAATTGGTCTAACTGTTTTCCCCGTAATTTATCAATTTGCATACTAATCCTCCTGCTCCCTAATCATTCGTTATAATAACTGATTGGTTCATACCTGGATTAGTTGGTACCACATTAACCCATGTTTTACCTGGAACAAAGCCAATTGGTTCACCATCTTTAACAGGTATCAGTTTCCCATCTCTATTTTCCCATTCTACTTGCTGTATTTTCCCTTTTTGAAGTAAATATGCATTACCACCCGATTGTAAATCAACTTCGCGTCGTCCAGCATCATCAATTACTTCATGAGGTGTTTCTACAATAAATATATTATCTAATTGAATTGGTTCTTCTGTTTCTAATTCAACTGTCTGTTCATGATCATTATAGCGTGAATATTTTTCTGTTACAGGATCGTATTCGTACTCCACCAGATTCATTGGATTGGTGTAGTAAGTGATAGCAACATGACCTGCAGCTTCACCGGAAATCTCCGATACTTCCTCTTCACTTAGAAACGGTAAGGAATCATAATCTCCTGTTACATCATACCCCTTTTCTTCTGCTACTTCGTAAACGGAGTTAAACAGTAAATAAGAATTATGTGGCGCTACCCGAAAATCCTCTCGCTTGAATAAGTGACCATCATTATCATAAATGGAACCATTTAAAAAGTTAATGCCACGATTGACGATCATTTCATCAACAAACTTCGCTGCACCGTGGTACACATATAAAGCACCGTAGCGATTAGCTAAATCAAAGTAATATTCACGTGCACTTCGAACAGGTCCAACTACTTCTGGTTGTTCACTATGGAATAGAGCTAAGAAACGAGTTATAGATCCTTCTGCTAAAATTTCAAAGACAATATCTGCTTGTGATAATCCAGTTTGTGGCCTAGCTTTTGAATGGTTATTTACCATAACACCAACAACTCGATTATCAATATCTTCATTTGTACCGATTCCTGTTAATGGGTAAACATGTTCAAATTCAGTTTCTTCTGGCTCTTCTTCCTCAACTGGTTCCTCTTCCGGTTCTTCCTCCATATTTTCTTCGTCATTTTCTTTTGCTTGCTCAACATCTTCTGAACAAGCTACAAGCAATATACTAAAGAGCAACATAAACAATAACTTTCTCAATTTCTCCCAACACCTTTATTAGATTCTAGTAAGGAAGGTTAAGAGGTACTTAACCCTTCCCATAATTATTTATCCTTCTATTATATGCGAACGCATTGTAGCTGGGAAGAGTACTTCTCGTTTCTTTACATCTATTATTCCTTCTTGTGTAATTCTAGTATATGGTAGATGGGTTGAAGATAAAAACAATATGCTATAGATTGGATCACGATAGCGATAACCAAATTGATGGAGAACATTTTTCAACTGTGTTTCCTTACGAATTAATTCATTCATGGAGCCGTCAAACATTTTACCGCTAAGTGTAAGTGGGATTTCTAGTAACACCTCTCCTTGATGAACGAGGACAATTCCCCCTCCAAGTTCTTTCAATCTTTTCCAGGCTAGTAACAAGTCATGCTTACTTTTTCCGACAAAAACAATGTCTCCTGTTTGGGAAAAAGAGCTAGCAAGACCTCCTAATTGATTGGTGAACCCTCTCAATGTTGTATTAACACGCCATTCTCCATTTCGATCAAGTAACATTAAAAAAGCATCTTCCCTTGTCGTTGGTAAAACATCTAGGGTAATATCTGTTTCAATAGCATATGGTTTCATGATCACATCGTTCACCATATCTAGTCCAATAGGAATGGAAAATTGCAAATCACTCGATGTCATTTCCCAGTCAAATGTAAGTGGTTTAATCTCGTATGATTCCCAATCCATAATAGAAGGAACCTCTTTCTCTACACCTTCTTTTACGATCCATTTCCCTTTGGCTAAAACACTTTCTGGATGCGGATGATCTGGTTTCTGTAATATATTAATGTTTGCCAATCTACCAGGTGCTATACTTCCTAATTGCTCATCTAATCGAAAATGCTTTGCAACATTATAGGACGCCATACGATACGCCTCGATGATGGGAACACCTTTTTGAATGGCAATATCAATACATACATTCATTAAGCCCTTTTCGAAAAATCCAGGTGTTCCTCCATCCGTTGTCATCGTTAAGTTGTCATAGCATGTAATATTGGCTTCTAATAATTCATCCAGTAGTTGTGGCAAATCTGGTCGAATAGATGAATACCGTAATCCTACTTGATAACCGAGCTGCAAGCGCTGGATAACATCAGTTCCAGAAATCGATTCATGGTCCGCACTCACTCCTAGAAGCTTCATTTTCGTTAACGTATTTTCCGATGCTCCTGGCAGATGTCCTTCAACAGGCTTCCCACGTTGTTTCGTCTCTTGAATCCAATATAGTAAGCGATCATCCCCGTCAAGTAGGCTCGGCCATGAAGTTAGCTCCCCACCTTGCACGACAGAAGGGTGAGATAACCAATCCAACACATCCCCTGTATTAAAAAATTCATCATCATCTTTTAAAGCTGTTTGGGGATCATAACGCGACCACCAATACATGGAAACAGGATGTTTATTAAAATCTTCAATTATAGAAAACGCTTTCTTTTTTTCTAATAAAAAAAGCCATGTTAAATTATCGTTGATTAACGTCGTCGTTCCAAACGTGGCAGCATGGTTTGCTAATTCTTCTGGATTATATAATTGAAATGGATGGGCATGCGGCTCCATATAACCAGGAACAAGATATTTTCCTTCACAGTCAACTACTTCTGTTTCTGTGTCATACTTCGGTAATTTTTCCCCAACATAGACAATTCGATCTTGATAAACCCATATATTCGCCGTTAACCATTGTTTAGTAAATACATTCAAATAGGTAGCGTTTTTTAATAACAGCGTCGGGGCAATCAACCCATCTACTACTTTTACATGTTTTCTCAGTTCGTAATTTCTCCATTGTCCATTTGCTAACATAGGGCAACTCTCCAGTAAATCATTTTCTCAATTGTATCACATTTTATACTTTAGCACTGTAAAGTTTTTATTAAATAAAGTGAAGATTTTATGACAATAAGGAACAAGTGGCTGGGACATAACTAAACCCTTCGACTCTAAAGATGAACGATTTTCGATAAGGTTTAGAAGGTTACTTTTTCCACGGTAAGACATTCATTCTTAGTTGATGTAAAATGTGCAGTAACTTTCGCTTGGATTTACTTTCTTTCACACATTTCGAAGGGATTGCTATACAACCGCTCCGGCAGAATACTTCGCTTTCCGCGGGCACGGCCTCAGCCTCCTCAGAAGAAAACCACTTCTTGAGGGGTCTTCGGACACGTGCTGTTCCCGCAGGAGTCTACGTATTCTGCCTACGCTGATGGTAGTAATCTGGTTATGGACTGGTAGTAACCCCATGCTATCAACATTCAAAGAGTTCTTCTAACCAATAATTGTAATGAAGTTGTAATCCACTATTCTAGCGGAAGAAATACACGTAGACTCCTGCGGGAGGAAAGGCATAGGTGAGACCCCGCAGAACGGAGTTTGAGGAGGCTCACCAGCCGCCCGCGGAAAGCGAAGTGTATTTCTGGAGCGAGATTTGGTGCAGTAAATTCAATCTCAGATTTCACCACTTTTTTCATTTAAAGTTACTTCTCAATTTATATTTAATCTAATTAGCAACAAAGTAAGAAAACAACCCAATAGAAAAATCCAAACTAATTCGAATTCTAATTAAAGAATTGAATCATAGTTTGGATTTCTCTTTGACTAAAACACTTTTGTCCCAGTCTTTTCCTGGGTTTTCCCGATATCCTTTCGATAAATGAATTCAGACGTATCCATAGATGATAATATTGTACGATAGACGGATTCCGATGCTTGGGTTAACGTATTAGCTTTTGCACCTACCAGCAACACTCGACCACCATCAGAAACGTACCCCGAATCTACCTTCTTTACCCCTGCATAAATGGTAAATGTATCGTCTGCTTCCATTTTTGGAACTGGAATATTTTTTTCGTAAACTCCCGGGTATCCTTTTGATGCGAGAACAACTCCAAAGCATGATTTCGTTTCCCATGTTAGGTTGGGGTTTTGCCCATTAGCTACATCCATCATCACTTGTAGGAGATCATTTTTTAATAAAGGCAGTACTACTTGTGTTTCTGGGTCCCCAAACCGAGCATTAAATTCAATCACCTTTGGACCGGAAGCCGTCATCATCAAGCCAGCATACAATATGCCCGTAAAACTGCGTCCCTCTTCTACTAATCCATCAGCAGCTTTTTGTAAAATGTCTTTTGTAGCATTTACGATCATGGCTTCCGTAATATCAGTTACTGGAGCATACGCACCCATTCCACCTGTGTTAGGTCCCTCATCATTGTCAAAAGCACGCTTATGGTCCCTTGCTGGCAGCATTGGGTACACATTTCCCCCATGAACGAAAGCCATCAAGGAAAATTCTCTACCTTGTAAATATTCCTCGATAACTACCGTCGCACCCGCATCTGCAAAGCTTTTGGATACTAGCATATCATCAATTGCACGATGTGCTTCATCTTTTGTTTCAGCAACGATTACACCTTTTCCTGCTGCAAGTCCGTCTGCTTTAATTACAATCGGTGCACCTTTTTCATCAATATATTGTTTTGCTTTCGCTACATCCGAAAAGATTTCATAATCGGCAGTAGGTATGTGATGCCTTTTCATAAAGGCTTTGGAAAAACTTTTACTACCTTCAATTAATGCCGCTTCTTTCGTCGGAGCAAAGATAGCTAGTTTCTCCTCATGGAATCGATTAGCTATCCCTAACAATAATGGGTTTTCCGGTCCTACAATAGTAAAATCGACTGCGTTTTCCTTTACGAAATCAATCAAACGATCAACGTCCGTTTCTTGGATAGGGACGCACGTTGCATCGTTCTCCATCCCGCCATTTCCAGGGGCAACATACAGACGATCTACTTGATTATTTTCTGCTAGTTTCCTAATCATGCTATGCTCGCGTCCTCCACGGCCAATAACTAATACGTTCATTGGAAGTCCCCCTTATTAATGTTTGAAATGACGCATTCCCGTAAATACCATTGCAATTCCGTACGAATCACACATTTCGATAGAGTCTTGGTCACGTTTGGAGCCACCAGGTTGGATGATAGCCGTTACTCCGGCCTTTGCTGCAGCTTCCACCGTGTCTGGCATTGGGAAAAATGCATCAGAAGCCATGACAGCTTGTGCTGTTTTTTCTCCCGCCTGTTCGATAGCAATCTTTGCGGCACCAACCCTGTTCATCTGACCTGCTCCAACTCCTATCGTTTGCTTATCTTTCGCCAAAACGATTGCATTGGATTTCACATGCTTTACCGCCTTCCAAGCAAACAGTAAGTCTTCTAATTCCTGTTCAGAAGGTGTACGTTTCGTTGCTATAGTTAATTGACTTTCATCAACGCTTCCATCATCACTATGTTGGATTAATACGCCTCCACCGACAGTTGTTACCTTATTTGTGATTTTGTTATCTTCCAAAGTTAATTCCAGCAACCGAATATTTTTCTTCTTTGTTAATATTTCTAATGCCTTTTCTGAAAAACTTGGAGCAATTACTATCTCTAAAAATATTTCACTCAGCTTTTCCGCAGTAGTTGCATCTACTTCTCTATTCAGCGCAACAATTCCGCCAAAGATAGAGACTGGATCTGCATCATATGCTGTTTGAAAAGCTTCAAAAATAGATTCTCTAACCCCGATTCCACAAGGATTCATATGCTTCACTGCAACTGCGGCGGGCTGCCTATATTCTGATAATATTTCTAAAGCTGCATTTGCATCTTGAATATTATTATAGGAAAGCTCTTTTCCATGTAACTGCTTTGCAGTTGCTAAGCTCCCACCTTTTTCAAGTGGATTCTTGTAGAATGCTGCTTGCTGATGTGGGTTTTCTCCATATCGAAGTGTTTGCACCTTTTCATACGTAGCTGTATAGTTTTCTGGGAAATCCTCTTCTGTTTGTTCCGTAAAATAGGTAGCGATCATCGCATCATAATGAGCCGTATGACGGAACACTTTAGCAGCCAATTGTTGCCGTTTGGTGTAGTCAAGATCACCTGAGCGAAGTGAATCAAGAATCTCTGGATAATCGGTTGGATCTACAACAACAGTCACATCAGCATAGTTCTTTGCTGCTGCGCGTAACATAGTCGGTCCACCAATATCGATGTTTTCAATTATTTCTTCATGTGTAACATCTTGTTTACGTAACGTCTCTTTAAATGGATACAAATTTACAACGACGACATCTATTGGGGAAATATTATTATCTTCGAGTTGCTGCCTGTGATTTTCGTTGCCACGTTTTGCTAGTAATCCCGCATGAACAAATGGATGCAATGTTTTTACACGACCATCCAATATCTCTGGAAACCCTGTAATGGTATCAATAGACACCGCCGGAACACCGGCTTCTTGTAAAACTCGGAGGGTTCCACCAGTGGAAACCACCTCAAAATCGAGTTTCACAAGACCTTGGGCAAATTCTACGATATTCTGTTTATCTGAAACACTGATCAGTGCTCGTTTATTCATGGAAAGACTCCTCACTTGGTATAATTTTGTATGTTTTTTAGGTGAAATTCAGCATTTACCAAAATTACCGTAAAATCGTATTTATCACAGCTGGATACAACCGATGTTCAACTTCCTGAATTCGTTCTTTCAATGTCTGTTCCGTATCTTCTGGTAAAACTTCTACTTCTTCCTGTGCAATAATCGGGCCTGTGTCCATTCCCTCATCGATATAATGAACCGTAACACCAGTAGTCCGGACTCCTGCCTGAAAAGCCTGCCCAATCGCATCCTTGCCAGGAAAAACCGGCAATAGCGAAGGATGAATATTCACAATTTTTTCCTTGAAACTTTCTAAAAGCGTTGGTCCGACAAGTCGCATGTAACCCGCTAAAAAGATCCATGTAACTCCAGCTTCTGCCAAAACTTCTAATAGCTTTGTTTCATAAACTTGCTTTGTGTCATATTCCTTCGGGTTGAATACAAATGTTGGGATACCTAACCTATCCGCTTTTTCAATCACGCTTGCTCCAGGTTTGTCACAGACAAGAAGTACAATCTCACAGGACAAATTTTCCGTTTTCATGATTGCTTGAAAATTACTCCCAGTCCCTGATGCAAATACAGCAGCCTTTACTTTACTCATGATTGAAAATGCACTCCTTCATTTGCGACAACATTACCGATAATAGTTGCATTTTCACCTGCATCCCGTAAAATTGAAATAGCTTTTTCGGCATCCCTTTCTTCTACTACAAGTGTCATTCCAATTCCCATATTAAATACTCCGTACATTTCCTCTTCTGCAATACTTCCTCTCGCTTGTAAAAACGAGAAGATCTCAGGAACATCCCATGCATTACGATCAAATGACACTCCTAAACTACCTGGTAACATTCTTGGAATATTTTCATAAAACCCTCCACCGGTAATATGGGAAATACCTTTTACCGTTACTTGTTCGAGAACCGCTTTAACAGGCTTTGCATAAATCTTTGTTGGTGTAAGCAAGACCTCACCTAACGAGTTTGATAAGCCGTCATAGGTAGTTTTCAAATCTAATCCTTCCACTAGCTTGCGTACTAACGAATAACCGTTGGAATGAATTCCGCTTGAAGGCAAACCAATCACTACATCACCTGCTTGAATAGCTTCACCGGATACAAGCTTCTCTTTTTCTGCAATTCCAACGACAAATCCAGCAAGATCATACTCATTATCTCCATACATTCCCGGCATTTCTGCTGTTTCTCCACCAATTAAAGCTGCACCAGCTTCCACACAGCCATCCGTAATGCCTGCGACAATTTGTTCGATCATCGCTGGATCATTTTTTCCACATGCAATGTAATCTAGAAAAAACAAGGCTTGCGCTCCTTGGGCAACGATATCGTTGACACACATGGCAACAAGATCAACGCCAACCGTATCGTGTTTATCCATTTGAAAGCCTAGCTTTAGTTTCGTTCCGACACCGTCAGTCCCAGAAACCAATACAGGTTCCTTATATGAGAAAGATGTTAACTCGAATAATCCAGCAAAAGCACCAATCCCGCCTAATACCTCGGATCGTCCTGTTTTAGCGATATGCTTTTTCATTCGTTCTACTGCCTCATAGCCTTTTTCTACATCTACGCCAGCTTCTTTATACACGTTCGCCATGTTGACACCTCCCCCTTTTAACATCTTGTATATGCAATTTCCTTTTGGTTCTTCTCTATTACTGGATACTCCCCTGTCATACATGCCATACAGATTCCCTGATCAATCGTATCATCCTTAACGATAGCGTTTTCCAATCCTTCTGCAGATAAATAGGCCACACTATCCGCACCAATTAATTCACAAATTCCATTAATCGAATAATTTGCAGCTATCAATTCTTGCTTGGTAGACATATCAATACCGTAGTAGCATGGATTCTTTATAGCCGGTGAAGCAATTCGTACATGTACTTCCGTTGCTCCTGCTTCCTTTAACATCCGCACAATTCGCTTGCTCGTTGTTCCTCTTACAATTGAATCATCGATCATGATTACCCGTTTACCCTCTACAATTCCCCTTACCGGAGATAGCTTCATCTTTACACCTTGTTCCCGCAATTCCTGGGATGGTTGAATAAACGTTCTCCCTGTATATCTATTTTTTATCATTCCTATTTCATACGGAATGCCACTTTGTTCTGCATAGCCGATTGCTGCTGAAATACTAGAATCAGGTACACCTGTAACAATATCCGCTTCTACGGGAGATTCTTTTGCTAATTCAATCCCCATTCGTTTTCGTGATGCATGAACATTTACTTCATTTAAATCACTGTCCGGACGGGAAAAATATACATATTCCATTGCACAAAGCTTTCGTTGTTCTTGTTCCGCAAATCGAATGGATTCCATTCCTGCATCACTAATCGTAATTAACTCGCCAGGTTTAACCTCTCGTACATAAGTAGCTCCAATAATATCAAATGCACATGTTTCAGAAGCAACTACATAAGCGTCTCCTAATCTACCAATCGATAACGGTCTTAGCCCTCTTGGATCAAGAGCAACATACATCTTGTTTTCTTCTAATAAAATAAATGCATATGCTCCGACAAGATTGGATAGTGCATCAATTAATGCGTCTTCCGTTTTCATTTTTCCGTTCCTTTTAATTAAATGGGCTAATACTTCCGTATCGGAAGAGGTTTGTAATATACTGCCTGCACTTTCCAATTCACCACGCAGCTTGTATGCGTTCATGATATTCCCATTATGAGCTAATGCCATGCTTCCTTTCTGCGAACGAAACAATAGCGGTTGAACATTATCAATTGTTCGGTCGCCTTGCGTTGCATAGCGTACATGCCCGATAGCAGCATGACCACTGAGCTGAGAGAAATCTACTCCCTTAAACACATCATTGACAAGGCCTTGCTCTTTATGGAGCTTCAGGCTTTCACCATCAGTTGTAACAACACCAGCACCTTCTTGCCCACGATGTTGGAGAGCGTGAAGACCGTAGTACGTAATTTCTGCTGCCTTTTCATGACCCCAAATACCAAACACACCACATTCTTCATTTAAGCCCCTTATTTCAGCAAGCATGGGATAGCCCCTTTCCAAAGTTCACGTAAGTTCTCAACTTCTTCTCCCAAAATCTCTGATCCTTCCGATTTAACCGTTAAACGTCCATCTGCAGTTACTATGCCAATTGGATTGGCATCTTCCACTACTGCTTCAAACTGCTCTTTATTTTCTGGATTAATAGATACGAGAAAACGAGATTGAGTCTCACTAAATAGGGCAACTGTTAAATCGCCTGCTAGATCTACTTCTAATCCAAGCCCTTTAGGATGAAAAACACTTTCTGCTAGCGCTACTGCTAGCCCACCTTCCGCAAGATCATGTGCTGAAGCAACCATACCTTGCTGAATCGCAGTCAGAAGTTGTTTTTGGCGTTTTGCTTCTACTTGTAAATCAATTGATGGTGCTTTTCCGGTATATTTGCCTTCCAATACATTTTGTAATTCACTACCACCAAATTCAGCTATCGTATCACCGACAAGATAAATAACATCACCAGCCTGTTGGAAGAAACTAGGTGTAATATGGTCTAATGATTCATGCAAACCAACCATACCAACAATCGGTGTTGGAAAAATTGCTTTTCCTTTTGACTGATTATACAAAGAAACATTTCCACTAATGACAGGTGTATCAAGCTCCCTACAAGCCGTACTCATACCTTCCACACTTTTTTCCATTTGCCAGAACACTTCTGGATTTGTTGGGTTTCCAAAATTAAGACCATCTGTTAAACCAAGTGGACGTGCACCAGAACATACGATATTGCGGGCCGCTTCCACTACTGCAATTTTTCCACCTGTTTCCGGATCTAGATAAATATAACGGGAATTACAATCCGTTGTAATCGCAAGCGCTTTATCAGCACCTTTTATTCGGACAACTGCTGCATCCGACCCTGGAGAAACAACGGTATTTGTTTGTACCATCGAATCGTATTGGTCATAAACCCATTCCTTACTTGCAATAGTAGGTTGTTGCAGTAGCTTCTTAAGCATTTCGCCATGATCCTCCACAGCTGGAACCGCTACATCCATCGCTTGAAATTCTTTAAAGTATCTTGCTTCCACAGAAGGTAAATGGTAAACTGGTGCTTCCTCTGCTAACGCATCAACGGGAATTTCCGCTTGTACTTCACCATGCTGTTTTAAACGGAATACTTTTTCTTCTACGACATGCCCTACAGCCACTGCCTGTAGTCCATATTTTTCAAATACATCGATAATCTCTTGCTCGCGGCCTTTTTTTACAACCATTAGCATACGCTCTTGTGATTCAGAAAGCATCAACTCATAGGCGTTCATATGTTGTTCACGCTGTGGGACGAGGTCTAAATTCATTTCCATACCAGTTCCGGCCTTACTTGCCATTTCACTCGCAGATGATGTTAATCCTGCCGCTCCCATATCTTGCATGCCAACTAATGCATCAGAATGAATTACTTCTAGACACGCTTCAATCAATAATTTCTCCATAAACGGATCACCGACTTGAACCGCTGGTCGATCTTTATCCGAATCCTCTGCTAGATCATCGGAAGCGAATGTTGCCCCATGAATACCATCACGACCTGTTGGAGCACCTGCATAAAGAACTGTATTGCCAATTCCTGCTGCAATACCTTTTTGAATTTCGTCATGATTGATTAAGCCAATACACATTGCATTCACGAGTGGATTATCTTCATAGCTATCATCAAATTGAACTTCTCCACCGACAGTTGGGACACCAACACAGTTCCCATATCCAGCAATTCCATTTACTACTTCAGTAAATAAATATTTCACACGGTCCGTCGTTAAGTTTCCGAATCGTAATGAATTCATTAATGCAATAGGTCTAGCCCCCATGGAAAATACGTCACGAATAATACCACCGACACCAGTTGCGGCACCTTGATATGGTTCCACAGCAGACGGATGATTATGGCTTTCAATCTTGAAAACTACTGCTTGATTATCACCGATATCAATAATTCCAGCGCCTTCACCAGGACCTTGCAAAACGTGTGGTGCTTTTGTTGGGAATTTTTTCAATAGTGGTTTCGATGTTTTATAGCTACAATGCTCCGACCACATGACAGAAAAGATTCCTGTCTCAGTAAAATTCGGACGACGCCCTAAGATCTTGATGATCATGTCATATTCCTGGTCGCTTAGCCCCATCTCTTGATAGAGTTTGTCTTGTTCTATTTGCTTTGGGCTAATTTCATGCGTTTGCAACATAATAGGATTCCCTCCAGTTCCTGACGATCGACTTAAATAGCTTTAATCCATCATCACTTCCAAGTAATGACTCTACGGCACGCTCTGGATGTGGCATCATGCCAAGCACATTGCCTTCTTTGTTGACGATACCAGCAATATTCGCAACAGACCCGTTCGGATTATTTTGGTAGGTAAATACGATTTGGTTATTCGCTTTGAGATCAGCTAATGTATCGGTATCACAGAAGTAATTCCCTTCTCCATGTGCAATTGGAAACCGAACAGCTTCTCCTTTTGTAAAACTAGTTGTAAAGAATGTCTCATTATTTTCAACAATCAGGGTCTCTTGATGGCACATGAATGATAATCGCTCATTACGCATTAATGCTCCTGGCAGTAGACCAGACTCTGTCAAAACTTGAAACCCATTACAAACGCCAAGTACAGGTTTGCCCTGTGCAGCATGTTCTTTTATTTGATTCATGACATTTGAAGTGGCAGCAACAGCCCCAGAGCGTAAATAATCCCCATAGGAGAACCCTCCAGGCAATAAAATCCCGTCATAATCTGCTAGATTGCTATTTTCATACCAAACAAGCTCTGCTTCTTCCCCTAATACATCCTTCACTGCATGGTACATATCCCGGTCACAGTTCGATCCTGGAAAAACTACGACTGCAAACTTCACGAGCGAACAGCCTCCTCTACATCAAAGCGGTAATCCTCAATTACTGGATTCGCAAGCAATTTATCACACATTTCTTTCACTCGTGCTTCTAAATCAGGACCATCTTCCACTTGTAGCTCCATATACTTTCCTACCCGTGCTTCTTGGACCTCTTGATATCCCAAGGAATGTAATGATGTTTGAATCGCTTTTCCTTGTGGATCTAGTACACCTTGCTTTAATGTAATGAAAACCGTCACTTTTCTCATAATCTATCTTGCCTCCAGTCGTTGTAATATTTCTTCATACACACCAATCAAATCGCCAATACCTTGACGAAAAACATCCTTATCCATTTTTGCCTTCGTATGACTATCCCACAACCTGCAAGTATCTGGTGATATTTCATCTGATAATACGATCGTCCCATCTGCTAAGCGACCAAATTCTAGCTTGAAATCTATTAAATCTAAATGGATAGATTGAAATAATTCTTGTAAGGCAGTGTTTATTTCTAGCGCTTTTGCTTTTATCTCGTTCAATTCTGCATAACTTACATCGGTTAATAGTAATGCATGATCATCATTAATTAATGGATCATCCAAATCATCATTTTTATAAAATAATTCGATTAAAGGAGGATTGAATGATGTTTTCTCTGCAATTCCAAGTCGTTTTACTAAACTTCCAGTTGCTAGATTTCGAATAACTACTTCTAGCGGAATAATTTTTGTTTCATAGACAAGCTGTTCCGTCTCATTCAATCTCTGGATAAAATGACTCTTGATCCGATTTTCATGTAAATATGGGAAAATCCGCGCTGAAATTTCGTTATTCAAGCGCCCTTTTCCAGTGAAGTTTGCCTTCTTTTTTCCATTAAATGCAGTTGCATCATTTTTATAGGATAAAACGAGTTGATTTGTCGCTGTTTCCGCACGATAAACTTTTTTAGCTTTTCCCTCATACAAAAGCTCTGCCTTCATGTCTGTCACCTCAGCTTAAGCCAATGCGATCAAAGATTGCATCGACATTTTTTAAATGGTATGTGTAGTCAAAACAAGCATTTATTTCATCTTCCGTAAGTAAAGATGTAATCTGTTCATCTGCATTCACAAGTTCCTTGAAATGGGTCTCTGTTTCCCATGCTTCCATCGCTTTTGGTTGCACAATATCATATGCCGTTTCTCGTGCCATACCTTTATCAATTAATGTAAGCAATACGCGTTGTGAGAAAATAACACCATGTGTTTTATCAATATTACGCTTCATATTTTCTGGAAACACCGTTAGATTTTTCACGATATTGCTGAACCGATTGAGCATGTAGTTTAATGCAATCGTAGCGTCAGGTAGAATGACACGTTCTGCAGATGAATGAGAAATATCACGCTCATGCCAAAGGGATACATTTTCAAAAGCGGTAACCATGTGTCCGCGAATCACCCTAGCCATCCCTGTCATGTTTTCAGAACCAATCGGGTTACGTTTATGTGGCATAGCGGAAGATCCTTTTTGTCCTTTTGCAAAAAACTCCTCCACCTCACGAGTTTCTGTTTTTTGCAAGCTACGAATTTCCGTTGCGAATTTCTCAATGGATGTTGCAATTAAAGCTAATGCAGAAACATATGCCGCATGACGATCACGTTGTAAGGTTTGAGTAGATACCGGCGCAGGTGATAATCCTAATTTCCCACAAACAAATTGTTCAACAAACGGATCGATATTCGCGTATGTACCAACCGCACCAGACAGCTTTCCGAACTCGACATTATCTGCAGCAAGCTCAAAACGCTCGACATTCCGCTTCATTTCCTCGTACCATAATGCCATTTTCAACCCAAATGTAGTTGGTTCAGCGTGCACACCATGTGTTCTTCCCATCATCACGGTATGTTTATGTTCTACTGCTTTGTTTTTTAAGATCTCTACGAAGTTAAATAGATCTTTGCGGATAATATCATTGGCTTGCTTCAATAGGTAAGATAGTGCCGTATCCACGACATCTGTGGAAGTTAGACCGTAATGTACCCATTTTCTTTCTTCCCCAAGTGTTTCTGACACCGCTCGCGTAAAGGCAACAACATCATGTCTGGTTTGTTGCTCAATCTCATAAATTCGATTGATATCAAAAGAAGCATTTTCGCGTAGTTTTTTTACATCTTCTTTTGGAATAATTCCAAGCTCGCTCCATGCTTCACATGCTAAAATTTCTACTTCTAACCATGCCTTAAATTTATTTTCCTCTGTCCAAATTGATCCCATTTCTTCTCTGGTGTATCGTTCTATCATTGTTTGGCCTCCTCAAACTGTCTCATGTGTTGTTCTGTTGTATTGCCGATATACGTAATATGCCCCATTTTCCGCTTTGCTTTCGCTTCACCTTTTCCGTACAAGTGGATAAAACCTTGGGGAGTTTTTGTCATGGATTGTAATACATCATCCATATCCTCTCCCAAAATATTCACCATCATTGCTGGCTTTAATTGTTCAATAGGAATAAGTGGTAGACCACAAATCGCGCGGATATGCTGAGCAAATTGGGATATATTACACGCTTCAATTGTGTAATGACCGGAATTATGTGGGCGTGGTGCCATTTCATTAATGAAAATTTCCTCGCCCTTTACGAACATTTCAATGGCAAACGTTCCAACAATATTCATTTTATCAGCTATCATTTTTGCTGATTCATATGCTTTCTTTTGTACCACGTCAGTGACATTTGCAGGTGCAGTTGTTTGATACAAAATATGGTCCTTATGTTCATTTTCTGCAATCGGGAAAAATTCAATCATTCCTGATTGTGACCGAGTAAATAGGACAGATATTTCTTTATCGAATGTGATCCACTCTTCCAATATGCAATACTTATGCTGTTTCACAAAATTGGTAGCAGCCTGTATGTCTTCCTTAGAATAAAGCTTCAACTGCCCTTTCCCATCATAGCCACCACGGCATGTTTTCATGACAGCAGGAAAAGTAATTCCTTTTAAAGCTTCCTCACATTCTTTTTCAAGTTGCACGATATGAAATGCTGGAATTGGTAGTTGTAAATCCTTCATCAACTGTTTTTCTTTTTCACGATTCTGTGTTACTTCTAAAGCGTAAGCACCTTGAGGTAATTTACCTTGCTCCTCTAAATACAATGCTGCATTCAAATCAACATTTTCAAATTCGTACGTAATAACATCACTTATTTCCGATAATTGCTGAATCGCATTCATGTCATCATAAGCAGCTATAATTTGTTGATCTGATACTTGTGCTGTCGGACAATTCGGAGTTGGATCCAATACAGCAACTTGGTATCCCATGTATTTGGCAGCAATCGCCATCATACGCCCTAGCTGTCCGCCTCCTATTATTCCAATAGTCTGTGGTGGAAGGATGATATTATTTGTTAGCAAGCTGTTCCCTCATTTCCGCAACTTTTTCTTGCATCGAATGGCGATACGTATCAAGTTTGGCAGCTACATAATCATCAAAAGCTCCTATCATTTCTGCAGCAAGAATTCCTGCATTGGTAGCTCCTGCTTTACCGATTGCAACTGTTGCTGTTGGAACCCCACCTGGCATTTGTACGATGGAAAGCAGGGAATCCAAACCATTAAGTGTCTTGCTTTGAACTGGAACACCGATAACTGGTAAGGTTGTTTGTGATGCAACCATCCCAGGTAAATGAGCAGCTCCACCTGCACCCGCAATAATAACTTTAAGTCCACGCTCTCGAGCAGACTTTGCATAGGTAAACATTTCATCTGGTGTTCGGTGTGCTGAAATAACATCTTTTTCATACGGGATTTGCAATTCATCTAACATTTCACATGTGTATTGCATCGTTTCCCAATCTGAAATACTCCCCATGATAACACCTACTAAAGCCATTCTATCTCCTCTTTCTATAATGAATCGCATTTTTTATACTTTGGCAATATCTGTTGTTTATCCTAAAAATGTGTCCAAAAAGGAGGATGAAAAGGACCGAGAAGTTCGAGGCAGTGTAGTTTCGAGCAGCGGAATGTATGCAATAGATACATGAGCAGCGCAGAAACAAGCCAACGAAGAAATTCGATGTGTCATTTTTACCGGACTTTTTGAACATCCTCTATGAAACTATCAAAAACTAAAAAAGTCTACTCGTCTCCCTCAAATTTGAGAGAAGATGAATAGACCAATTCAAAACTCATTAAAAAACAGACCATTGCCTCTAACAATGATTCATCTTCCCTCATAGTCCAGCATTTACGGTGCTAGGTAGAAACTTCAAGGCCATATCCCAAGAAATATATGAGGTACCGTATTATTTTGACGCATTAAGCATAACAAATAGCATGTTATCATGTCAATAAAATATCGAACGTTTTAATTTTATTTTTTGTTATTGTTCGGTTTTTAACTTAGGAACTAACCATCTTCCCTCCATTTACGTGTATTACTTGACCAGATACATAAGAAGAATCGTTTGAGGCTAGGTAAACGTAGGCAGGTGCTAATTCATATGGTTGACCTGCACGCTTCATTGGCACGTCTTTACCGAACCGCTCACTTACAAATTCTGCTGAAAAACTGGCTGGAATAAGAGGAGTCCATATTGGCCCTGGGGCTACAGCATTCACACGAATCCCATCGCCAATAATATTTTGTGAAAGCGATCGAGTAAATCCAATAATTGCTCCTTTCGTTGCACTGTAATCTATTAATTTTTCATTTCCTTCATATGCAACAATGGATGCGGTATTAATAATAACATCCTTATCGTATAAGTATGGCAATGCAGCCTTCGTCATGTAAAAAAACGCATAAATATTTGTTTGGAATGTAGCATCCCATTGTTCATCTGTGATGTCTAGCAAGCTATCCTGTACAAATTGAACAGCATGATTGTTCACCAAAATATTTAACTTTCCAAAATAATGAATGGTTTGTTGTACAACATGTTTACAATGCTCGGAATCTCTTAAATCACCAACAATTAACAAACATCTTCTACCGAGTTCTTCAATACGTTGCTTTGTTCGATAGGCATCCTCATTCTCATATTCATAATAATAAGGAATAACGATATCCGCTCCCTCTTTGGCAAATGCAATAGCAACAGCCGCGCCAATCCCACTATCACCACCAGTAATGATGGCGACTTTATCTGTAAGCTTTCCAGACCCTTTATAATCGAGGTCTTCCACGATCGGTCGAGGTACCATTAAAGATTCTATCCCAGGTTGTCTAGGCTGATGTTGGGGCGGGAATTGTTCCCTACTAGTTGCATGATGATCTTCATGAAAATAGTTATTATACGTCATTTGTATCTCCTTCCTACAATGGAACATTTAAAGTAATGTATTCATGGAGATAAGGGTTTGTTATTCGAACACACAAAAACCTATCCTACGATCGATTTTAAACGGTTCCGTTATGGAGTACAAAATGGCATTTACATTAAAAAAAGAGAATCAAATAGGTCACATTTTGAAGTTGAAAAGATTAGCCAAAAAAACTAACGATTAACATCGGTTTCGTCATAGTACTTGACGGAACCTTTTTATTATGCCAATTGATAATAATTGATGATTCACTAAGGGAAAATTAGATTTTTGTTAAAATGTTTATAAGAAGCCTTATTCAATCTTATTATCTATGTTCATTGAAACTTTTTACTGTACTCACTCGTATATACTGGAAAGGGGGTTACATTATGAAAAAGCGGTTAATTTTTCTATTGCTCTTAGCTATCCTTCTATTATCAGCTTGTAGCAACAGCGACGAATTATCGGGAAAAACGTTCGATGTTAGTGTAATGTGGTCATCACCTAATAGTCCTTCTGATAACTATAAACCTTTAATGAGATTAGAATTTTCAGATGGGAATATAGTGAAAAATACGATGGGGTATGAAGAGGGTACTTATGAGTTGAAAGATGATAAACTTGTGATTCAGTTTGAAAATGAAAATGAGTCTTTAGAAATAGAATTCACACTTGAAGAAAGTGATAATGAGTTTAGCGAGTATTCAGCAGAGATCAGTGATTCAGATTTCCAAATTGAAGACTCTGGGCAAGTAAGCAAATATCAAGGATTCTACCAAAAGCTATGGGATCGTCATTTTGTATTTATAGAAAGATAAAAAAGTAACCTATTTAAGTGAAACTTCAGTTATGAACTATTGTGTGCATTAGTTAAACAACAGAAAAATAAATAATAATGTAAAGCGCTTGGAAATGAAGTAAAATCCATGCGCTTTTTTAACAATCTACCGTAAATAAATGATATCTTTCAAAGTATATTGCTTTTCTACCAATCCTAAACGTTGGGCGGGTGATTTTCCTTTATAAGGCATACAGGAATTGTAGTACGTCCTAAGAATTGTTAAAGCCATTTGTGCATACTTAGGATTGAAATTTGAATAGATGTAACTCTTTACATCTCTTCGCGCAGTTGTGAGCGGTCTTTCTAAGATAGACAACCTGCGTCTTATGATTTGAATGAAACTATTTACCGCGTTATCATTCACGTTCAATATCAAGTTAGCAATCTCATTTGTACAAACATTGAACTGAATTTAATTTCCTTGCCCTTTCCAATATAACTCAATTGGCTCAAATAACGAGCTTTTAAATTTGAAAGCGAACTTTTTAGGCAGCAATAAATCATACTGCTTTTTACGTTCATTTAATTCTTGTGTCGAAATAGGAATTTTAATGCATACCAGGTTATCTTCCTTTAGTGCGATTCGTTTTAATTTACCCAACGTTTTCCTCTCCCAATATGTTTTCTAATTCCAAATCCCTTACGATTCGCTTATTATTACGTTTATTTTTCACCCAATCAATGAACTTTTCATCATCAATAATATTTGAAAGCAATAAATCTACAACCTCGCTTTCGTTATACTCCGAATACTCAGCGTAGTATTTGACCATATGCCTTACACGCTCGGAAATCATCCAATCAACTTTTTGAGCTTTTTTGTTTTTTGGTTCGATAAAATTCATTAGTTTTAGCACATCTTTTAACATCTGTTTTAGCATACAAAATAGCACATCTTTTAGCATACCATTTAAAGCTGTGACAACAACTATTGTCGTTCTGTTAAACAAAAGTGGTGCTATTTTAAACCTTAAAACTCCAAAAAAGTTGTTATATCAATAAAAAATAGCAGGATAATTGTCCTGCTATTTCATCTGCTAAATATAATGTTTTTTCTATTTTGTACTTAACAACGGAACCGTTTACGATCGATTTAGAATGGGTTTTCTCTGCTTATTTTGGGGGCTTTGAGCTAGGAAAATTATTGGGTGTTTCAGAAGGTGGGGCAGCCTTTGCATCAGGAGTCTTTTTTTTCCTTGGATGTAATAATCTCCCTTTCCGAACTTGTTTTACCCAGAACCCTCCATGAATTTGTTTCGGTTCATAAGATATAATAAATGCTTTTGGATCAATGGATTGGATTTCTTCATAAAGTCGCAATTCGTATTTACGTGGTGTTAAAATTTGCATGGATAAACGGTCACCGTCCATTCCATAAGCAGACCAGCTCGTAACACCATACCCCTTTTCTCTCAGTCTCCGTGTGAAATTTAGATCTGGATTACCAGAAATCACATTAACAGTAATGTAGCCAAGGGCAAGTTTTTCTTCTATCATCGATCCCACAATGACACCAATCCCATACCCGAGCGCATAGGCAACAACATTTTGGATCTGATTTAGATTATCTAATACTAGCCCCAGACCAACAACGTATACGACAATTTCAAACATACCGACAAAACCAGCAATATACCTCTTACCTTTTAATGTTAAAATCATCCGAATGGTAAGAAATGATACGTAGACGACATTAATAATGAATATGATGGCTACCATGACAAATGCATTACTGAGCAAAACTAAAACCTCCTAAAATCCTTGTTCATCTAGAATACCTTAAACTGCTTTCTTATGAAAGGATGTCATTCTACATCTAGGCTAATCACCTATTCTTCAAACTATGCATAAAATACAAACATCTACAAAAAAAGAGGTGTTTACATGGATCCATTTCAACAAATGAATGACTGGAAAAATAACATGGATCAATTTTTCGGCGAGAAATTTTGGGATCAATTTGAAGGTATCATTAAACCTAACATTCCCCAAGTTAATGTTTATCAAACAGAACATGAACTCTTATGTATTGTAAATGTACCAGGATTAGTCAAGTTAGAGAAAATAGATATTTATGTGGATTACACAACATTAGAACTAAGAGGAGTTATAGACATTGCTCATGGAGGCGGGACTGTTGTGAAAGAGGAAATCTTACAAGGAGCCTTCGAACGTAGCATTGCATTACCTTTCCCAGTACGCTCTGACAAAATCAAAGCAACATACAAACACGGCCTAGTATATATTCAACTTCACCGCTTGATTTCTGATTCGAGTCGTAAGAATAGAATTAATGTCCGTCTGTTAGAGGATGAATGATTATTATGAAGAAATGCCCCTTCTACTATTGTTATCGATTACAGTAGGAGAAGGGGCAAAAATCATTACTTATTCGGACCGAATACCCGCTTTTCCACAGATGATTTTTTACCTGATAAACGTTTTTGCAGAGTCTTTTTCAATCTGTCTGCAAGTAATTCACAGGACGCTAATTCTTCCGTTAAGCGTAAATCATCCTTATGAACATGCATGACTTCATTGCATTTACTTATTGTCCATTGCGGAAATGGTCGATCTATTAACACGAGACTTGTATTAGATTCAACTTCTCCTTCCTGTAATACGCGAAAGTACCATCCCGTCCGACCTGTCTTTTGAATTCGCAAGGCAAAATCTACTACACGAAAGCGGCGTGCTGGCTTCCAGCAAGGCTGTCTAGGCTGAGAAACTTGAATAACTGCATCCCCAATTTTATATGTATCACCAATACAAACCGTTGATTCATCCATATGATCAACAGCAAAATTCTCCCCATTTGCTCCAATTCCAATTGCATCGTTTTCTAGATCGTTTTTCCAGTATTCGTAATGGCTAATTGGGTACGCAAACACAGCCTTATCTAGACCACCATGATTCTTTTTATCGGCAACCTCATCTCCCTGGAGTCCTGTTTCCCCTAGCCATATTCGACCTTGCCATTCTTTTTTAAACATACCGCTTTCCCACAATTTCTCCATTGGAGTTGAAGCAGTCGGACTTCCTAATTGTTTAACCTTCCCCGTTAAAATTTGATGTACATGTGGCTGTTTCATTTTATAACCTACTTCCCTTCACATATCCTACCTATATTCTATCTTTATTTTCGGAAAAAATAAAAGGCTGTTGTTTAAATTTCAGTTGCTTCTTTACGTGGAATACTATGTTAGCATTGAAATAGGGAGATAAATAGATTTACGACGCATGTTAAAGAAGAAGGTAACCGATTAAGGAGGATTAGATGATTTTTCCAACAGTTAATCAAATCGTTAAGGCAAGTCTATTATTATCATTATTCGTAATTATTCTTATAGGTTGTGTAAATGAAAAGGCTGAAAAAAATGAGTTTCTATCAACAGAAGAAGGGAAGTATAACTTAGTTATGGGTTTAGATGGACTTGAATCTAATGAAAGTGATAAAGCAACTGAAATTATGCGAGCCACAAATTTTGATAATACAGACCAAGTATTTATTTATCACTCAATTTCACACTCAAAATTAGAAACCCAAAATTTAGATAAGGAAGAATTACCAATTTACCTAGTATTTGATATGGATGAAAGAATGCTAAAAACGAATAGCTCAGAGGAAGTCCTTGAACTATTGAAATGACTTGGGTATACGAACTATTACACGATAGGAAGTTAAAGATGTTACTTTTTAACGGTTGGATCTTAATTCTTAGATGATAGAAAAAGCGAAGTAACTTTGAAACGTTTTTCTCTCTTAATCTTATTGAATCGAGAGTCCTACAAACCCGCTCCAGCAGAATACTTCGCTAGTGGTGTTTTTCTGATTAAAGAATGGTTTTATCATAATATCAGTGATCTTTAGAGTTCTTCTGTATTGGCCACTATTCTAGCGGAAGAAATACACGTAGACTCCGGCGGGAGGAAAGGCGAGGCTGCTGAAAAACAACCTATTTTTTTAAAAACGTAAAAAGAGTTGAAAAAAGGAATATCTTTGAATAAAATTTACTCCTTTTTGTCTATTTTGTAGGGGGATTTCCACCT
>NZ_JBHUMI010000017.1:0-391425 GCF_042684965.1 Ornithinibacillus salinisoli | reverse complement strand
TAACATTTTAATCACCGCTTCAAGTATATTAGTTCTATTATAATCTAAATCAGAAGCTTTTTGGGTATACCTTCGACTTTTTCTGGACTTTTTCAGCAGCCTCGAGGAAAGGCATCGGTGAGACCCCACAGTGCGCCAGCACGAGGAGGCTCACCAGCCGCCCGCGGAAAGCGAAGTGTATTTCTGGAGCGAGGTAAAGGCACCAACCAACATATTAAGTTAATGCGCATTTTACATCAATTGTGCATACGATTCGAAAAGAGCTATTTCTATTAATTTGGATGGTTTGCCTATAATTTGTCAAACTATAAACAGTTTCCTTCTTGATTTCACAACATTACTTCGATAAAGTAATATGGAAAACAAAATTTGTACTTGAGATTTTTCTCATAGAGGAGGACGAACATGACGCATATTCAATTTTCATATGATAATGCACTTCAGTTTTTTGAACAACAGGAAATTGATAATTTAGATGGCTTTGTTCAGGTAGCACATGAAGCTTTACATAACAAAACTGGCCCAGGTAATGATTTCCTTGGCTGGATAGATCTACCGGAAAACTATGATAAGGATGAATATAGTCGTATTAAATCAGCATCTGACAAAATAAAGAAAGACTCCGATGTTTTACTTGTTATTGGAATTGGTGGCTCATACTTAGGTGCAAAAGCCGCGCTGGAGATGTTAAATCATTCATTCCAAAACTTATTAACCAAGGAAAAACGTCAAACACCACAGGTTATTTTCGTTGGACATCATATGAGTTCTACATATATGAATGAGCTATTTGACGTACTGGAAGGAAAAGATGTGTCAATTAACATCATTTCTAAAAGTGGTACAACAACCGAACCAGCGATCGCTTTCCGGATTTTCAAAAAGTATCTAGAAGAGAAGTATGGGAAAGAAGAAGCAAAAAACCGGATTTATGCTACAACCGATAAAGCTAGAGGAGCATTAAAAACGGTTGCTGATGAAGAAGGATATGAAACATTTGTCATTCCTGATGATGTAGGTGGACGATTCTCTGTGTTAACTGCCGTAGGGTTACTTCCTATCGCTGTTAGCGGCGTTGATATGGATAGCATGATGCATGGTGCTAAACAAGCAATGAACGATTTTAGTGAACCCTCGTTAGCCAATAATCCAGCTTACCAATACGCTGTTGTACGTAACGTGCTTTATAATAAAGGGAAAACGGTAGAAATGCTAGTTAACTACGAACCTCATTTACAATATTTCGCAGAATGGTGGAAGCAGTTATTCGGAGAAAGTGAAGGAAAAGACCAAAAAGGGATCTTCCCAGCTTCGGCTAATTTTACAACAGATCTTCATTCTTTAGGACAGTATATCCAAGATGGACGTCGTGACTTATTCGAAACTGTATTACATGTTAATTCTCCAAAGAAAGAAATGACATTAGAAGCGGACGAAGGAAACTCGGATGGACTAAACTACCTAGCAGGTAAAACAATCCACGAAATTAATGACAAAGCATTTCAAGGAACATTACTAGCGCATACGGATGGAAATGTTCCGAACTTAATCATTGAACTACCTGCCCTTGATGCATATACCTTTGGTTACATGGTTTATTTCTTTGAAAAAGCTTGTGCAATAAGTGGATACCTACTTGGCGTAAATCCATTTGATCAACCAGGAGTAGAAGCTTACAAGAAAAACATGTTTGCATTACTTGGCAAACCTGGCTTTGAAAAAGAGAAAGAAGAATTAGAAAAACGATTAAAATAAAGTGCAAAACACCTCATGCCTAGAACATGAGGTGTTTCTCATTAGTCAGTAGATAGATCATAAACTTTCCAAACACCGTCTACTTTTGACATCTGGATACTACCTAATATTTCCTCCCATTGAATGAAAAATAAATTAACCCTATTCTCATCTGTTTTTTCTAAAACGACAAATTCGGAATTTTGAGCTGTATTAATAAAAGAGTTTCTGTTATAAAGTTCTTCCCGAATCGACTCTTTATCCATTTCCGCCCACTTACTATCACTTGCAAATAAAGAATAGTACGTATCGAGATCACCTTTAGAGTGTGCATAAGTAAATAGTGATGTCATCTCAAATGCTGATAAGTCTTGTAACATTTCAGCGTCATGTTCCTCATGATAATCACCATAGATTTGATTTGTCCCTGCATCGATCGGCCAACGATTTATCCAAATAATATCATCAATATTTACATTAGCGAAATTTTCATTCATTAGGATTCTTAACTTCCTCGAAATAGCATGGAATTCATCATTTAGTTCAATATTGGCCATCCACTCGTTCTCTTCGTATTTTTTAACTGCCTGATTAACAAGAGACCAATAGATAGAATCACGATGATTCTCTAAAAAAGATCTATATTCCTGCTCTGCATCAATTGGCTGATCTATTTGCGCACCAAAACTTTGTGTTAAATAGAGATTCAAGTAATATCCTGTTGTGTGAATAATTTCATTCCTAATCATTTCATCTAAATCATCTTTATAAGTGAAATAGATATCTTCTAATTCAAGAAGAGCGGTATCAAATTGATCCCATTCCATTTCGAATGGATCCCCTCCTGAAGTCTCTACAGAAGAAACGACCTTAAAATACCTGACGTATCCTTCTTTTACATTCCAAGAATTTATTTGATTAAAAATATGATCATAATCAATTGTTACTGAAAGTTTACCCGTTTTATCTTGTTCAATGAGATACCCATTTTTCTTCACCGCTTTCAGAAATTGAACCATTTCTTTTGGACCACTATATTGATCAAGATTCTCTTGAAATTCTACTAATTCATCTTGGTTCTCTTCCGTTATTCGATATTCTATAAGTAATTCAGAAAAAGCATTTTGCAATGAATAGTGGAATGATGTTGCTAGGTGAAAATAATATGAAAGTTGTTCCTCAACTTTTCCCGAATTATTATTGATTTGTTCAACTAACATATTAGGTGTAACAAAAATACTATCAATTACTTCCTTTGCTTCATCCAAACTATAATGTTGCATTATTTCATTATCATTTCTAATGTCTGATATATAGGATTGAGCTTGTTGAACTTCATGAAATTGGTCAATATTTTCTATTCCAAGGTTCTTACGGAATTCTTCTTTAGCCTCTTCTAGATAAGCTTCCAATTCGTCAATAAACTTTATTTTCTCTAAATCCTTTACTTTGTTTTCCAATTCCATATTATTTTCATCTTGGTCATCCTCCATTGCTCCTTCTTTCTCATCAGTTGATTCGGATTTATTTGCTAATCGTCCTTCCGAATCCATAAATGTTAAAGTCATTATAATGAATAGAAATAACCCGAAAATAGCAGCTATAGATGGCATCCATCTCTTCCAATTCTTTTTCCCCTTTTCCTCATCAAGTTTTACCATAACAGTATGATTATCAATAAAATCCGGAAGATGCTCATAACCTTCTTTCATTTCGTCTAATAATTCATCTAGTTTTTTCTCATCCATGTAACAACACCTCCTGTACCTCCATTTTTTCATATGCTTTTTTGAGATGCTTTTTTGCTCGATGAATTCTTGTTTTCACTACGGATGTTTTCAGTCTAAGGATCTTGCCAATATCATCGTACGTTTTATCATGAAAGTAAAATAAGATCAAAGGTGATCTATACTTCTGATCCATATCTTGTAAGCATTCGTGGATTATTACATGTTCCTCTTTTTCAAAATAATACCCATAACTATGTTGCATTTTCTGAATTTCTGTAGCTTTATGTAATACCTTTTTATCTTTTTGTTGTTTACGAAAATGATCTCTTGCAGTATTTAAAGTGATACGGTAAATCCATGTCGATAATCTCCCCGAGTTGTACTGGTGAAGTTTGCGATAAACTTTTATAAATGTTTCTTGAACAATATCTGGTATGTATTCAGGACTTACCCCGAATTGAAAAGCAAAACGTTCTACGATGGGTTTATATTTTTCTATAAGTTGCTCGAATGCGTTTTCATCATTTTCTTTTACTAATTGAATTAACTGCCCCTCTTCCACTACTTTCTCCCCCTTTACCTTATCTATTAAACGAATCTTTTACGTGGAAATGTTTCATCAAAATAAAAAAATAAAAAAAACATGTTTAAATATATTGTAACAGGGTAAAACTATTATCGTAAGACTTTCTCGTATTCCCCCTGTAAGCAAGGCGTTTAACGCTTTGCTTTTTTTTTGCTTTTTCACTTGTAAGTTTAATAATATCATTTTATTTATTGCTTCGTTATAATAACCTTAATGAAATATTAGGAGGTTTAGTTATGAAAATATTTAATCAGGTCCATGAACGAAGAAATACCCGTTCAGTAAAATGGGATATGCTTGATGCAGTATTTCAGTCAACAGAGGTACTTCCTATGTGGGTAGCGGACATGGATTTCAGAGCACCTGAAGAAGTAAACGAGGCAATTATAGATCGGGCTAGGCATGGTATATATGGATATACGGTTATTGATAACTCCGTGAAAGATGCAATAACAAACTGGCATGTAAAGCGCCATAGTTGGGAGATAAATAAAGCATGGCTATCATTTAGTCCAGGAGTAGTTACAAGCCTTCTTATGGCTATTCAGACATTTACAAAACCAGAAGATAAGATTTTGATACAAACACCGGTATACACACCTTTTTATAGTGTCATTGAAAAACACGATCGCCATGTGATAAAGAATCCACTGGTACTTAGAAATAATTATTATCATATTGATTTTCATGACTTTGAAGAAAAACTAAAAAGTGGTGTAAAAGCATTTATTTTATGCTCTCCTCATAATCCAGTAGGAAGAGTCTGGACAAAGGAAGAATTAACAGAAATGGCCCAACTGTGTATGAAATATAACGTAATGATCTTTTCGGATGAAATACATGCTGACCTTATCAATCCTGATGAACTTCATATACCGATTGCGTCACTTTCAGATGAAATCGCGGACCGTACGATTACTTGTATGGCTCCATCCAAAACATTTAATCTTGCTGGATTACAAGCATCCTATATTATTACATCTAATAAAACGAATCGAGGATTATTAGATGATAATTTGTCAAAGCAAGGACACCATCTTCTTAATACAATGGCAACGACAGCACTCGAAGCAGCATATAAACATGGGGATAAATGGCTAGATGAATTACGGACCGTATTATATGAACACCGAAATTATGTTACAGAAATGCTTGAAAAACATACTAGCCTTCAAGTAATTCGTTCAGAAGGTACATATTTGGTTTGGATAGATTGCAATTCGTTAGAGATGGATGATAAGGCTTTGAAGAAATTTATGATAGAAAAAGCTAAAGTAGGTCTAAATACCGGTATTGAATATGGGGAAGATGGATCTAAGTTCATGCGTATGAATATTGCTTGTCCAAGAGTGATCTTAGAAGAGGGTGTACAACGAATAATCGATGCTATTACGAATAAGAAGTAAAAAAAGCTTTTTCTATGGAGCTTGCTGACATGTCCGCTACAAGTTTGCTTCTTAATCTTAACCTGCTTTAGCGGATCTATTGCTTTAAAATACAAGTTATTTTGCACAAACGCTCAGAAAAAATTTCTGAGCGTTTGTACAGCTGCTTTTATACTCTTGATTTTCTAATTAATATATGTTGCCTTTCTTATTTCCCTTGATCCTCATTCGTGTCAGTTGGGTCTGTAGGAGATTCCGGTGACTCTGTAGACTCATCCTGTTTACCTGACTTTATTTCTCCACAAAGAACTCGAGCCCCAGAATCACCAGCAGGCTGACTAACACCATCATCCTGCCCCTCAGTAATAACTAACGAAGTGCCTTCTCCAGTTAAGATTGAATTTTTACCATCTGTTAGCGTAGCACCCGCTAACATTAATTCAGCATCGACAAGTCCCCCATCATCTGCTTCTACGTTCGGTAAATCCCCTAAATGAGCTCCGTCTGGGTGCATCAATCCATGTTCATTCCCTTCTGGATCTAAATGATTTCCAGCTGATTGAAAATCTGGTCCTTCACATATCGGAAACTCATGAATATGTGCTCCATGAAAACCGGGAGTTAACCCTTCTAAAGTAAGTTTCACTTCTACACCATCCGGTTGTTCAGTTAGTTCTGCGGTTCCGACCATATCTCCATCAGTATTATACATATCAACCGTTTTAGATGTAATCTCTTCGTTTGGTTGACAGGAAGCTAAAACGAATAATAGCATTAAAAATAAAAAACGCATGTTAATTACTCCTTTACAATCGATCTACAATTAGTATTCCAAAAAAGTAAAGGAGTAAACATAAGGAAAAGCGGGAGTTAACCTTATTCAGTAGGTAAATTCCTGCTTTTTTACTTAATCTTTAAATTCATTATCTAATTGCTTATATTTTTCATCAAAGTCTTTCTCTTCTTTTTTTGATTTCTTAAATAAAAAATACATTGTGAATGCCGCACCAATCATAAATACAACCAATGTAATAATTGCTGGGATATATTCTGATTTATCATCTGGAAAATAAAGAAACTCCATCATGTTAATCACGTCCTTCTGAATTATAGTATAACAAATATCTGATTTCATAAATAGAAAAAGCAAATGTTCGCTAATTTGTAATATATTTGGCAAAATAGAATGGAAAGGTGCGTGAATATATTGGGAAATGTTTCGATCGGTGAGCATGTTCGGGCTAATTATAAATCTGGCGTTTACATAGGAGAAATCGTTGAAGATCGAGGGGAAAGTTATTTAGTTAAGGTACTGGGTGTAGAGAAACACCCTATGCAAGGTGACCTCCATCATCCCAAACAAGTGGATGGGGTATTCTTTCATGAAAGGAAAGCTCTTGCTAAATTTGAAAAAATGAATGTTCTAAAAGGGGCTGTTTTCCCTTATGAGGAAGGGATACCAAATTATAAAGAATCACTCCTGAAAGCAATAGACAGACTAAAAGAACAATTATCCATGAAAGATACAGAATTTAACAAGAAAGCATTAAATACGTTAGAGAACCTCGAACAAAGAGAATATGGAAAAAGTTATTATCAATGAAAAAGTCTAGAGAAAACACTCTCTAGACTTTTTATTATTCACCTAAGTTTTCTTTAATTACTTCTTCTACTCCAGCGATTGCTTCATCTTCATCATTACCGTTTGCAGTAACTTTAATTTCAGCATCTTTAGGAATACCAAGTGACATAACACCCATAATTGATTTTAGGTTTACAGTTTTATCATTATAAGTAAGTTCTACATCTGATTGATATTGACCTGCTTTATTTACTAACAATGTAGCTGGACGAGCATGTACACCAGTATCTGCCGTTATTGTAAATGTTTTTTCTTTCATTTTCATTCATCCTTCCAATCATATTGTTTACTTGTACAAATTGAATATGTACTATTGTATGCAATTTTTCACTAATAAAATCAATTCAACTCGTGAATAATTGAACTAATTGTATTATATACAATTTTGAGCTCTATGAAAACCAATTTGTATGATTTTGAAATCGTTTGTTTTTAAAATTACAATATGCTAATGTTATTTTTGATAGGATTAACTAGGAGGATTAGAAAATGAGTGTACATATTGGAGCAAAACAAGGTGAAATAGCAGATAAAATCTTACTTCCAGGAGACCCTCTACGTGCAAAATATATAGCAGATACATTTTTAGATGATGTCTCCCAATATAATCAGGTTCGTGGCATGTATGGATATACAGGAACTTATAAAGGAGAGCGAGTATCTGTACAAGGTACAGGGATGGGTGTTCCATCTATCTCTATTTATGTGAATGAATTAATTCAAAGTTATGATGTAAAAAAATTAATCCGTGTTGGTACTTGTGGAGCAATTCAAAAGGATGTCAAGGTTCGTGATGTCATTCTTGCTCAAGGATCAACAACAGACTCACAAATAAATCGTATGATTTTCAATGGAATTGATTATGCCCCATTAGCAGATTTTGATTTATTGAAAAAGGCATATGATGTTGGTACAGAAAAAGGTATGAATCTTCGGGTTGGTAATGTCTTTACTAGTGATACATTTTATCGAGACAATGCTAAAGAAGTTAATGAATTACTTGCAAACTATAACGTACTAGCAGTTGAAATGGAAACGACAGCATTATATACTTTAGCAGCAAAATTTGATCGCCAAGCATTATCCATACTAACTGTATCAGATCACATTTTAACTGGTGAAGAAACATCTGCTGATGAGCGACAAACCACTTTTAATGAGATGATGGAGATTGCCTTAGAAGCTGCGATTAAGTAATATTAGCTAACGAACGAAGACAGTTTTTCAAGATTTTATTGAAAAACTGTTTTTTCTTGCAGTTATTGTTAACCTAATAAAAAAATGGTTGACAATTAAAAAAAGCAAAGCTAATATCAAATATAGAGAGGAGAAGATATATATGAATTTGCGTGCTATTGATTTAACTTTTGGTGCCGTTTTTGTTTGCTTAATGGCAATAGGAGCGAATATTACTGTTTGGTTTCCAATGCTCGCCATACCAATCGGAGGAGCGACTGTTCCATTATCTTTGCAAACATTCTTTGCTATTTTAGCTGGATTAATGTTAGGTAAGAAGCTTGGAAGTATTGCGATGGTAACCTATATGCTAGTCGGAGTTGCTGGTGTACCAATTTTTGCTAACTTTTCAGCAGGTCCATTAGCCTTAATTAGTCCGACCGGTGGATTTATTATTTCTTTTATATTTATGGCCTTTTTCGTTGGTTGGATAACAGAAAAAAATACTAAGAACTCGATTTCGCTATATACTTTTGCAGCAATTATTGGTTTATTTATAAATTATGGAATTGGGGTCACATACATGTACCTAGCCATGAATACATGGCTAGAATTAAATATCTCTTATGCTTTAGCTTGGTCAGGTATGATTCCATTTATGATTAAAGATGGTGCATTGGCCTGTTTAGCTGCTGTATTTATGGTAAATCTCGCAAAGCGAATTACATTTAAACGGAAGGTAGCTGCTTAAGCTTCATCACAGATAAGGCTTTTTTTCCATGATTTTGTTCTTCCCTTATGATAAAATGATTGTATTGTCTAATAATAATAATCTTACGCAATGACAATACCGATCATAATGAAGAAAGGAAGCATTTACATCATGGAAATATTTTTAAATTTTCCTTTGTGGGCAGCTTTTTCTGCAATTATCCTTGCTCAAGTAATTAAAATTCCTATTACATTATTAGCTACAAAGGAATTTAAACCAAGCTTAGCATTTAGTACAGGTGGTATGCCTAGTAGCCACTCTGCTGCTGTGACTGCTTTATCTACTAGTATTGGTATTGTTGAAGGCTTTACTTCATCCATGTTCGCTATTGCATGCATTTTTAGTGTCATCATCATGTTTGATGCCTCTGGTGTACGTAGACATGCAGGAGAACAAGCCGTAGTACTTAATATGCTTATAAAAGATTTCCAACATTTTGTGGATGAAGCAAAAGATTGGAATAAAAAAGAAGAGTATCAAAAACGTAAAGAGCTAAAAGAATTATTAGGACATCAACCAATTGAAGTATTCTTTGGCGGACTATTTGGTATATTAATTGCTTTTTTACTTTATCAACTATATTGATAGTAAAATGGACTTCCTGATATGTTATCGGGAAGTCCATTTTTGTAGTTTTTTAACTCTTATTCATCTGCTCTCTAAATACTTGTAATGCTTCATCTTCATTTAATTCTAGTAACGTTTCTTCTGTTAGATTCCCGTCACCCATTTCAATAATGAAGACATCTACTTCTTTTTTACCCCATTCGGCATAAACATCTTCTACTGTTTCATAATATAAGTCAATTTTATTCCCATTGATTGCTCCACCTTTGTCAGCAACAACGCCGAATCCATAATCAGGTATAAACATAATCGTTCCAATAGGATATACAGATAGATCGGCAGCAATCGTAGAATATATGTCACGTTTTACCTTTACACCAGAATACGTGATCCCATATTGTGGATGATCTGGTGTTTTTCCAGTTGATTCCACTCCAGCTGTATAGCCTGTAGCAACAACTGTCGCACTAGGATACTGCTCATAATTGACTGCTTCTTCTAACGTTTTCGGACCTTCAATTTCTTCACTTGAAATATATGTTTTTTTCTCTTTTAGTTGTTTTAGTGATTTTTCCTCTAAAGCTACATTTCTATGTTCCACCTGTTTATAATCTATAGTGGATACAGAATCACCTAAAGAATCTGATTCAAGCATGACTTGTACATCTGCAAAGGTGACATTTGAGATACTTGAAAGTGTCGTCAAAAATGCTGCCAAGAACAAGATCGTCATACTTATCCTTCTCATAATTTTACTGATTTTCAATAATAACACCTCTCTGGATGTCATCATTTCCAATCTAGTAACATTTTATTCATAATTAGGATAAAAACAGTCCATTTAAGTATTAATAATTAAAAAATTAAAACATTTGGTATCCATTTTTACGTAAATACTTAATGACTAATCCAGAAACAATAGTTCCTACAAATCCAGCCAATAGGATGGCAATATCGATGGTAGTTAAATTGCCTACCTTCGTCCATAATGCCTCGAAAGCAACTCCTGGTTCTGTAAAATATTTCGTGGTTGCCATATTATCAATAATTAAAATAATAATTATTGGATATATAAAAGCCATTAGCCAAGTTCGTCTTAATAGCATATTTAAGATAAAGGCTATCCCAAAAAAGATAACAAAAAATAGTAAAATAGAAACGATAAGCTGTATCAATGTATATTCCCCTTTATCAATCGAAGTTATTCATACTAGATACATTCTATAAATAAATGATAAAAAAAGCAAAGACAATTAGCTGTCTTTGCTTTTTATGGTGCAATAAACTGATATACTGTTCAATAATTTGTCAATTAATAAAAGAAATTAAATTTTCCTTTTTTCAGCATCAAACCAACGCCGCCCAATTTAAGAAGGTAACGATTATCACTCATCTTTTTCATGAACGTAGCTTTCCAGCCAAATACTTTGCGGTTGTTCATAATAACACCTACTGCATCATTATGACCAAGAGATGCCAATGTTCCAAGCGAATTAAATTCAAAGCTATCTAATTCTTGATGTCCTTTAACGAGTGCTTTTACATTATGTGCAATGGTATCTGCTTGTTGTAATGCAATTTGAGCAGTTGGAGGATAAGGACGATCTCCTTCTGGATTCCAAATCAACGCACAGTCACCTACTACAAACACATCATCATATTCTGGAGAACGCATATCCTTGCGTACTTCAATTTTACCACGGTTATTCTCAAAGCCAGATTTTTCAACAATAGAGTTAGCACGGACACCAGCTGCCCAAACAGTTGTCATTGTTGGTATTTCTACTTGTTTTCCGTCTTTTTCATAAACAATACCGTCTGTTTTTGCTTCTTTCAGTAATGCACCTGTGATAAATTCAACACCACGAGATTCTAGTGAATTCATTGCATATTCAACTAGCTCTGGATCAAATCCAGGTAATACGGTAGGTGCTCCCTCGACGTTAATAATACGTACTTGGGCTTTATCAATATCATATTCCTCACATAGTTCTGGAATACGGTTTGCTAATTCACCTACAAATTCAATACCTGTAAATCCACCACCACCAACTACAATGTTTAAACGAGCTGGATTTTTTTCTTCTTCATTATGATACATCGCAAAATTATGCTCTAAGTGCTCTCTAATAAGACGTGAGCTATTGATATCACTAATCATGAATGCATTTTCTTCAAGTCCTGGTATACCAAATGTAGCTGGTTCAAAACCAAGACCAATAACTAAAATATCATACGCTAACTCACCATTAGCTAATTTTACTTTCTTTTCTTCTGGTTTGATTTCAACTACTGTGTCTTGTACAAAATTCACTTTGCTCATATTCACGACATCCTTTAGTGGAATACGTGTTTGATCATGATGTATCGTACCAGCTGCTGTTTCATGTAACCATGTTGTTTGATAATGATAGTCGTTCTTGTTAACTAAAGTGATGTTTGCTTCGTTTACTCCTAATGACTTCTGTAATTTAACAGTGGTCATTAATCCCCCATAACCTGCACCTAAAACTACTACGTTCGGATTCTTCACTCTCGATCACTTCCATTTATAGTATTATAAATCTATGATTGCATATTACAAATTTTGTATATGTGATTTCTTTCACGTACATAGGTATAAGAAATGAAAAATTTGTTATGTACCTGTCACAAAATCGTAATACTTTACCCACAGATAATATTAGCTCTTTTACGTATTTTTTTCAACCCATAATAGTTTTTTTTTACTATTCAGATTATCGATTCAAACAATAATTACGCAATTTACTATTATTTATGATACTATGTTAGTGGCATAAGTAGTTCTTGAAATGGGGGTAATATAGTATGTCAGAAAAGGTATTTGATGTAACCATTATTGGAGCTGGACCAGCCGGTTTATTTACAGCTTTTTACGGTGGTATGCGTCAAGCAAGTGTTAAAATCATTGAAAGCTTACCACATACTGGAGGGCAATTAACCGCTCTATATCCAGAGAAATATATATATGATATTGCAGGTTTTCCAAAGGTCCGTGCTCAGGAGTTAGTGGACAACTTAGAGGAGCAAGCAAATTTATTCGATCCTACTATCGTCCTAGGCCAATCGATAGATGAAGTGGAACGACTTGAGGATGGGTCATTTAAGTTAACTTCCAATAAAGAGGTTCATTTCACCAAGACAATTATTATCACTGCAGGTAATGGTGCGTTCCAACCGCGACGATTGAATGTTGGTGATTCTGAAAACTATGAAGGAATTAATATGCATTACTATGTGAAAGACATGAATCAATACAAAGGACAAAAGGTTGTACTCTTAGGTGGTGGTGATTCGGCAGTAGATTGGGCATTAATGCTTGAACCAATAGCCGAAAAAGTAACATTAGTACATCGCCGAGATAAATTCCGTGCCCATGAACATAGTGTTGAACAATTAATGAATTCAAGTGTAGAAGTGTTAACACCATTTGTACCTACTGATATTGTCGCTCATGATAAAATCGAAAAATTATTATTAGAGGAAGTAAAAGGCGATAAAAAAGTCGAATTGGATGTTGATTCGATAATTTGTAACTATGGTTTTGTTTCAACTTTAGGTCCTATCAAAGATTGGGGATTGGAAATTGAAAAGAACAGTATTGTAGTTAATTCGAAAATGGAGACAAATATTCCAGGAATCTATGCTGCAGGAGATATTTGTACATATCCAGGTAAGGTCAAATTAATAGCTACTGGTTTTGGAGAAGGTCCAACAGCAATCAATAATGCGAAACAATATATTGACCCAACTGCACGTGTACAACCCAAACATTCAACAAGCATGTTTTAATCTGAAAGCTTGAATTTTTATCGTGATAAAAATTCAAGCTTTTTTTAAAATAAGCCTGCGAAGTATTCTGCCGAAGCGATTTTGTAGTACTCTATCCAAAAGAGTGTTAGAGAAAAACGTAAAAAAGTACTACGCAGTTTATATCAATTACTCAGAAAGATATTTACTTGAAAAAGCAACAATCTTTTAGAAAATAGCCTTTCGTAAACATATTTCTACTAAAAAAGCTAGAACACTTGTAGTATTCTAGCTTCGTTTTAGCATTTTTCCGGCGTACCTTCATGATCCTTCGCTTTAAATGAAGACCCACAACCGCAAGATACAATAGCATTTGGATTTTCGATACTAAATCCGCCGCCCATCATATTCTGTTTAAAATCGATTGTTGTACCTTCAATAATTGGGATATCCTGTTTAAAAATAACGACAGGAATATCATTTATCTCATCAACCATATCTAATTCTTCGTTAATATCATATTCAAACCCTAATGAATAGGATAATCCACTACAACCGCCACCTTTGATTCCGAAACGCAAGCGTACATTTTCGGATTCTTCTTTCATCATATCTTGAATTTGGTGACGAGCATCATCTGTAATTGTAATTGGCATTTCTGATTACCTCCTTCTTCGAAAATACCTTTTTACATGTTACTACTAGTATACAAAGTGTAGAGCGATGATTCAACTATATGAATTATTCTTTATCATGGAAATAGTACGTTCCTATAGCTGTTATTACTGCTCCACCAGTCATCCATACTTGATTTTCTTGATCCCATTTTATTTTTAGGTCCCCACCTTGTAAATGAACCGTAATGGTTTCATTTCTCGCAACATGATTATTTAGTGTCGCTGCAACTACAGCAGCACATGCTCCTGTTCCACAAGCCTGTGTCACACCAGAACCACGTTCCCATACACGGAAATTTAACTCACGATCAGATACAACTTCTATAAATTCTACGTTAACACCCTCTGGAAACCTGCTATCCTTTTCAATCGAAGGACCTAAATCGTATAATGGAGCTTCCTCAATTTTTTCCACGAAAAATACTGCATGTGGATTTCCCATCGATACAGCTGTTACTTCTAATTGACTGTCATCGATAAGAAAGGGCTCTTTTATTACTTTTTCACTTTCTTCTCCCGCCATTGGGATGGACGAGCGATTAAATATCGGCGAACCCATGTTTATAGTTATATGTTCTGCTTTTCCGTTATGCTCAAAGACTTCAGCTTCTACTAAGCCAGCTTTCGTTTCAATGTTAAATTTCTTCTTGTCTACAATCCCATATTCGTAAGCATATTTAGCTGTACAACGTAACCCGTTGCCACAACTCTTCCCTTCCGAGCCATCTTTGTTAAAAATCCGCATCCCAACCTCCGCTACATCACTTGGGTGTATTATTATGAGGCCGTCTGATCCGATCCCGGTATTCACATTAGAAACACGTTGTGCTAATGTTGGAAGTAATTTTTCATTTATATCAAGCGTAAATAAATCTAAATAAATATAATTATTACCTAGTCCATGCATCTTAATAAAAGGTATTTCCATGTTGATCCCTCATTTTCTATGTTACTTCAATATTATTTCGTGCTTATCCAAAGCTTGATAAATTGTCTTCAACCTTGGAATTCCTTCTGCGACCATATCATCATTTACAAAGACAATTGGATAGAATAAATCTTCTTCCATGATCTGTTCAGCAAATTTCTGATGCTTCTCTACTTCAGGAGGCTCATTAATATCAATATATTCATAACGAATGGACTCATCTAAATACTTTCTGCCTATAGCTGCCTGTAACCATTCATACGTATCCTTCGAACTTGGTGCACCTACACAACTAGCACAAATTTGATTTGCGCCATAAACCGTAATAGTTACATTATCCTTCCCCATTCATAAAACCCCCAATTATAGTATATTTTATTTATAAGACACTTTTATTTTACAAAATCTTTGTATAAAGATAAAATAATAATTGACTAACTCCCCAATTATTGAAAAATTATTGATAGATTTTTTTATCATTTCGCTTTATAATATATGATAGAAAGGAGAAGATGGATAATGCAAGAGCAAGTACAGGAAGTGTTAAATAAGCTACGCCCATTTTTACTACGTGATGGTGGAGATGTGGAATTAGTAGATGTTGATGAAAATGGCATTGTACTTCTTCGTCTCATGGGTGCATGTGGTAATTGCCCAAGTTCTACAATTACGTTAAAAGCTGGTATTGAACGTGCATTAAGAACCGAAGTACCAGGTGTAAAAGAAATCGAACAAGTATTTTAATATTAACCATAAATGAAGCAGACATAACGTATTGTCTGCTTTTTTATTTGTATTAATTTACTGGTGTTTTAGCTCCGGTTCCTCTGAAAAACCCTTCGATATTATCCATACATAATTGGATCATTTCCGTTCTCGTCTCTAAACTAGCTGACCCAATGTGAGGTAAACATACAACATTACTAAGCGCTAAAAATGGATGGTTACTACGAATTGGCTCATTTTCAAATACATCTAGTCCTGCACCTTTTATTTGTTTTGAAAGTAATGCCCTATATAATGCTTCTTCATCCACAACTTGTCCTCGAGAGACATTTATAAATATTGCTGAAGCTTTCATCTGCTCAAATACTTTTTGATTAAAAAGATATTTCGTCTCTGAAGTTAAAGGTACAACGGAAACGACATAATCCGATTTGGAAATCAAGTTTTCGAAATTTGAATAAGAGGCTTGTAATTCTTTTTCAGCATCTGGTTTTCTATTTCGATTATGATACAAAATTTTCATTCCAAAACCCTTTGCGCGCTTTGCAACTGCCTGACCAATTCTACCCATACCAACAATTCCGATAGTTTTACCGTGTATATCTGAACCAGCAAGTAAATAGGGAGACCAGTCTTTCCAGTTATCATCACGAATGTAATTACTTGCCTCTACTATTCTTCGTGCAGTAGCCATTAATAAGGCAAACGTTAAATCAGCTGTTGTCTCGGTTAGTACATTTGGGGTATTCGTAACGATAACCCCTTTCTCTTTAGCAACTTCAACATCAATATTATCATAACCAACGGCCATATTAGCAATTATTTGTAGATTTGGAGCGGATTCTAACAGCTTATGATCGATATTATCCGTGAGCATACAAACAATTCCATTCGCATTTTTAGCCTCTTCCAATAACACTTCTCTCGGAACTGGGGTTTCCTCATGATTCCACATACGAATATCAAAGTTACTTGAAAGCTCTGTCATCGTTTCACCTGGAATTTTACGTGTTATGTAGATTCGTGGCTTTTTCATTCTCCCTTTCACCTCAATTAATTCCTTTTTAACCAGTGTAACACAGGTATCCGTAAAGCTTTATGATCAATTTGTAAGGCATCAAAAATATTAGCCAATTTATACTCATATTTTTCCTGTATTCCTACTAATTCATTTAATTCTACATATTGATCATCAAAATCTTTGTTTAAAAATCCCCTTTCTAAACAATCATATAGATGAACAGGAAAGATTAAACGAGCATAAATTAATTTCCAGCTAAATACAGAAAGTGGCCGTATAGATTGATACTCATGAAGGAAGGCAACAATTTCATCATAACTATTATCGCTGTTCCACAACAATTGATTTCGAATGTATTCTGCTATGTCTCTCGCCGGATGATCATAAACTAAATCATTCATCCAAATAATGGGACTTTGGAGATTGTTAGTATATCGTTGAAATGCTATCGTACCTTGATCATGTAAATGATACCTTGTTTCACTTTCACTTTCTTGCATGTATTGAATAGCATTCTCACTGATCCCAATAATATATGGGAAGATATCCATTACCAAACGATTATATGAATTAATATTACTTTTTGCCTCTTCTTGTATTTTATTTTCAAAAGCCGTTAATTTATTTATCCATAATTGTTTCCAATGTCCATAGCTAGAAATCTCTTGTGGTTCAAAATTATAATTTGACCCCAACTGATGAAATTCTGCTACCCTCTCACCGTGTGTAGTAGCTAATTGGCTTTGTAATCGTTCTACTTTGACAATCATACAGCTTTCATCTTGGAGAGAACGAAACCACTCACCATTTATATTATGAATTGGCAGAGCGATATTGTCATAGCCATTTTCGAATATATAATATGCAAGAGCCGCTTGTTCCATATATATTGTTTCCTTGTTTTTGGAAGGAATGATAAAATAAAGATATTGATCATCCTTATAGCCCTCCATGCCTTTAAAATGAATTCTATCACTTACTTGTATCCCGTATTCCGATCTCAGTATTTCCTTCATAATGCTCTCCTCCTTAGTAAGATGTTTATGTAAAGCTAGACAATATCTTGACCAAATCGATAAATTTTTAAGGATAGGTGATAACGATGGAAGAAGTAACAAAACAAAGTGAACTAGAGAAAAACGCAAGAAAGTGGTTAAATGAACGTGGCGTAACAATAGATGATATTGCTGAACTCGTTTATTATTTACAATCCAAATACCATGATGATTTAAAAATGGAGGATTGCTACAATAATGTGGACCAAGTATTAAAAAAACGTGAGGTTCAAAATGCAATTTTAACAGGTATACAGTTAGATCGACTTGCTGAACAAAAAAAATTGGATGAACCCTTGCAAAAAACAATTGAAATTGATGAAAGTTTATATGGAGTGGATGAAATTATCGCTTTTTCCATCGTAAATGTGTATGGTTCCATAGGTTTTACAAACTACGGTTATATCGACAAACAAAAGCCTGGTATATTAAAAAAATTAAATGATAAATCTACTGGTGAATGCCATACCTTTTTGGACGATATCGTTGGAGCAATTGCAGCAGCTGCATCAAGTAGGCTAGCACATGCAACAGCTGATGATGATTTAATAGATGATTAATATGTAGCAAAGGGTCTAGTAACGCGACAGTATTGGCTGAACCGTTATAGATGCATATCATATAACAAGGTCGTACAGTAACTGTACGACCTTGTTATATATCAATACAAATTGGCTTCCCTTACTCTTAGAAAGAAAAATCTCTCCATCTTGGGTGATCCAATCTTGACCGTTTATATAAAATAAACCTAATATCTTTCATCAGATTTGAACTGCTTATGTAATCTCATATTGAGATAAGTTTTCCACATGGTAAGTCGGTTTAACTTTTAGATTAGGTAAATCTTCATACGGTGTTAAACCAGTGAAAACCATTAGTGTATCAATTCCAGCGTTAATTCCAGCTTGAATATCTGTATAGTAATTATCTCCAACAACTACGGTTTCCTTTTCATCGGTACCTAATACCTTCAATGCTTCTTTCATAATAATGGATTCTGGTTTTCCAATAAAGATGGGATCTTCACCAGTACTGACAGTAACAACCGATGTAAGTGAACCATTGCCTGGAAGTAATCCACTTTCCGTTGGCACTGCTATATCGCTATTTGTTGAAACAAATTTAGCTCCATTTCTAACTGCCAAGCAAGCTCTAGCCAATTTTTCATAAGTTATGTCACGATCCATGCCCATTACAACAAAATCACATTCTTCATCCGTTACTGACAACCCTTCTCTATCCAATGCAGTGTAAAGACCGGTCTCCCCAATCACATAACAACGTGCATTGTTTTTTTGATGTTTGATATATTTGGCAGTAGCCATGCTTGACGTAAAAACATGATCTGGTGTCGAATAAATTCCCATTTGATTTAATTTTTCAGAAACAGCTTCTGGTGTTTTAGATGAATTATTTGTTAAAAATAAATAAGGAATATTCTTTTCACGTAATGTATTTACAAATCCAGGCGCCTCTTCAATTACTTCATTACCACGGTACATTGTTCCATCTAGATCTATTAAATAGCCTTTATATCGTTTCAATGATTAAACCCTCTCTAAAAAAATAAATAAAAACTTTAATCAATGGGATTGTTCCTTTCACCCCATACTAATTATTAGATTACGAATCGGACATTCACGAAAAAAGAGATGAGTATGAACACCTCATCATTCATTTGGTCTTCTAATTATCCACTTACAAAAATTATCACCATTCGTTATACACGAACGTGGAATGACTTCGCTTTCAGCAAATAACTCATCAAATACATGCTTTTCATTATCACAAACTTGCTTGTAACAAGATGCTATATTGGATATGGGACAGTTGTAATTTTTCATTTCATAATGACCTTCAGCTGTTTTCTCAATTTCAACCATATATCCTTTTTCATCTTGTATTTTTGCCACCTCTGCTATACGTTGATCAAAATTATCTGCTTTAATTTCCATTTCAAAATAAGCTTTTTCTCTTTCCATTCTCCTTATTAACAATTGATTTACTGCAGCAGATCCTTGTAACTCCTCTAAATCCTTCAATAATTCCACTGGCAACTTATCATACTGGTTTGGAAAAGTACTATGCCCTTCTACAGTTAATTCATACGTATAGTATGGTCTACCAATTTTCTGCTTAATCGTATTCCTTTTAATCAACCCTTGATTTTCTAGTTCATGAATATGTCGTCTTACGGCAATTTCAGAAATAGTAAAGTATTCCATTATTCCATCAATGGTTAAGTCATGCTCCTTTTTCAAGATATTAAGTAACTTCTGCCTTGTAGGTGCTCTCTTCATGTTAATCACCTTCATTTTTCATTTGAAAAAGCATTTGCTACGCCTAATTCATTTTCTAAATAGGATCTTATATGCCCGCTAAAGTCCTCCAACATCTGTTTATGATCCATGAAGCTTTTTTCTAATTTATAATGTTCAATTTCCGAATAATTCGTAACTATTTTTTTTCGTAACCCAATTATTTCCTTATATCGATTACTTTCTTCCTTAGGTAAAACACGTTCATCTACTAAAATGTCGATAATATCTTCATAACTACCAGGATCACGCATAATAAAACCATCAATCATCATATTACCGACATCGATAATGGACTCAATAAGAACGTGAGCCATCCTTTCTAAGGCTAATTTTCCTACAAAGGATTTGTTTGAGTGATTCGTTACCTCAGCTAAAATTTTTTCCATATATAAAAGAATTTCTTCGATTTTACTTCGATCAACAAAATACATAGTACCCACTCCATTGTGCCAAGATAATTTCTCTTAAATTTTATCATATATTTAATTATGAATGAACAAAACTTGTTATCAAAGCTATTTTTTCATTATTACGACACTACTTTATTAAGCCTTGATCTTCATACTTTATAAATGAACCAAATATGGATATGATTTTCCTCAACAATGGTAAGTCAAATCCAACAGCCACTTCTGTTATAGAAAACAAACGAACACCAACAATTGGTATAGTACTTCCTCCATTCTTAGTAAAACCTAAGATAAGAAAGGAGGATATATATGGCGAAAAACGATGACAAAAAGTTCTCCGATTTTTCCAATGTAAATAATCAAAGAAATAATTTGATACCTGAAGAATTTCCAGAAGGTGCATTCGGTTCTGCAATAAACAAAAAGGAGCCAGTCTCAGGAAAGTCTACACCATGGGGAGATGAGCAGCAACGTACTAGTGCCTTCGTATTCCCTTATAAGGAATTACATGAAGATTTACCTAGACAAGCAGCTGGTTCACATGTTATCCATGACGAACCTGACGATGTCCATCCAGAACAAGAGGAGAAGTAGTTCACAAAGAACTGCTTCTCCTCTCTTTTAATCGATCTTCTTAATAACAAAGTAAGCACACCCAAAATTACAATATTCATAAATATAATCATCCAGGGCACTAATTTTCGAATCAATTGCTACTTTCATATCATCATCGCGATAAAAGCCCTTTAACCTCAATTGTTCATAGCCCCAATCGCCTACTATATAATCATATTTCTTTAAAATATCTGTATATCTTGCTTCTAATGCATCCTGATTAAAACCATCTTTAACATTCTCTATAAGTTCGTACTTTTTTCCAAATAATTCTATCACCAAACTCACCCCTCATACGCTGAGTATAGTTTATCATATTTCCACCATTTCACCTAGAAAATAATTATCTGATTACTGTATGATTTTCTATTTTATACACAAAACTAACCATACATGAAATGAAGGTAACCATGAAATACACGGAAAGTTTAGTGAGGAGGAAATACATTGAAATATGTACTATCCAGCTTTTTAGTATTATTAATTGCACTAACTGCTTGTACAACTGATAACACAACAACCGAGCAAGAAAAAATAGCCGATGAATTAGATCCAACTAGAGATGAAGGCCCTGTCCGCGATACGGAATTTAAAGATCCAGAAGCCAAAAGTAGGCTAGGTTATGTTAATTACACAAAGGAACAGTTTGATCGTGACCCTGAGAAGGATCGTGTTGTCACAATGGACAGATCTGAGATGGCCGATATAATAGCAAGGCTAATATTACGACATGAAGCATTTGATGAAATAGCAACATTAGTTACTGGTGACGAAGTACTCATTGCATATGAAAAAAATGAGATGTTAGATGAGAATGAAGCAGCAGATGTCGCAAAGAAATCAGCAGCATCAGTTATGCCTCGCTACTTTGATATTTATGTGTCTGATAACAATGTATTAATCCGTGATATTGAAAGTTTGCATAACTCTACAACGACCGATTCTGATTATGAAAACACAATCAAAAGCATTATTAATGAAATGAAAAAATCACCACAAGGAACAGATGAATAAAGTAATTTAGTCCTTCAGGTAGGGTTAACTAAAGGGTTAGCCCTATACAAAGGATGACTTAGTTAGAATTGAATGAGGTGAAAAAATTGTCTTACAAGCGCTATTATCTATTTATTTTTCTTATCCTTGGTATCATTTCCCTTGTACAACCTGCTAGTGCTGAAGAAGAAAAAAACATTTATGAAGAGCGATTGTCACTCTATAAAAAAACAGAGGCACTAACACAAATTCCTTGGTACTATATTGCAGCAATAGACCAATATGAAAGACAGGTACAAAAAGGTTTGGAAGACGACCAGCTTATCTCCATTAAAATTCCGGAAGAACTGTGGTATGGTATCGGAAATAGCTCACAAAAGAAAGATACACAAATCATAAACCTATTTAGCGGAAAAGGAAAAGATGGAAATGATGATAAACTAGCTGATCCGAATGATCCTGAAGATATATTATACACCATGGCAAATTTAATTTTAGAATATGGACAAACCGAAGAGGATATTCGGATTGGTATCTGGAATTATTACAAGCGTGACTTAGCTGTTCATACAATTAAAAATACAGCTAAAGTTTTTAAAAAATTTCAGGATATTAACTTAACTGACCGAGATTTTCCAGTTGCTATAAATTATAATTACAGTTATAGAAATACATGGGGAGATCGACGTGGGTTTGGTGGAAATCGGATCCATGAAGGCACCGATATATTTGCTGACTATGGAACGCCAGTTAAATCAACTACATACGGTGTGGTCGAATTAAAAGGTTGGAATCTATATGGTGGTTGGAGAATTGGAATACGTGATATATATAATATTTATCATTATTATGCACACCTTAGCGGATATGAAGATGAGGTAAAAGTAGGTCAGATTGTAAAACCAGGTGACATTTTAGGTAGTGTTGGTTCAACTGGTTATGGACCCCCTGGCACCTCCGGAAAGTTCCCACCACATTTACATTATGGAATGTATAAAGATAATGGATACAGTGAATGGTCATTTGATCCTTACCCCTATTTAAAAAAATGGGAAAGAATGGCACGAAATAAATAATAATATTAAAAATGGGACTGTCCCTCAAAGGACAGTCCCATCAAATTTAATTTGCTTCTTTACTCTTCTTTACGGCATGAACTATGCTTAAAGCCAATCCACCCCAAATAATTAAAATACCTATAATCGCAACGATGACTGCACTCATTCTATTTTGCCTCCTTTGAAAGAGCTTCTTGATTTTCAACAGAAGAAGACGGTTTCCATTTCGTAAATGCCAATAATATACCAACAACTAAGGCGCCAGCAGCTACAGCCCATCCTCCCCATAGGATGAATGCATCAGAATATCCTTCATAGTTTCCAGTCGTATTAGTTTCACCAGTAAACTCTTTTAGTAAATTTTTCTTGAACAATCCAAACATCATATATCCAAGAACAACTGGAGTAATAATAGTTAAACATATTGTCCACCAAGATCCTAGACGAATATCTGATAATTCGTTTGCATGGCCTTGTAGATCCTTAACTTTACGTAGAACCCAAGCTACAAGTATTACTTCAACTAATCCAACAAATGCAACACCGAATTGATTTATGAAATAATCAGCAGCATCTAAGAAGAATAATCCACCTTGTGTTGCGAATAATAGTGAAATCAAAGCAGATAATCCACCACCATAAGCAACAGCCTTCGTTCTAGAAATTTTAAATTTATCAACCAAACCTGCAATGTATGTTTCGCAAATTGAGATTAAAGATGATAAACCAGCTAACACTAAGGATGCAAAGAACAAGAATCCAAAAAGTGCATTTAATCCAGGGAATTGATTAATAATTTCTGGGAAGACCACAAATGCAAGCCCCACTCCGCCAGCAACTACTTCATCAACAGCCACACCAGCTTGACCCGCCATGAAACCAAGGGCAGCAAATACCCCGATACCAGCGAGTAATTCAAAGCTGGAGTTTCCGAATCCAACAATAAACGCATTATTTGTAAGGTCAGATTTTTTAGGTAAGTAACTAGAATACGTAATCATTATTGCAAATGCGATGGACAAACTAAAGAATATTTGACCATATGCAGCAACCCATACACCTGGTTCTCGAATTTGACTAAAGTCAGGTGTGAAGAATGCTTGTAATCCATCCATAGCTCCAGGTAAAGTAAGTGCCCGAATAACAATAATTAGAAATACAATTACCAATGCTGGAATAAAAATTCGGTTGGCAACTTCAATACCTTTTTTAACACCTTTGAATAATACAGCTAGTACAATCGCCCATACAAGTACTAATGGGATTAATACTCCTGGTACAAAACTACCAGTTTGACCTGGGTCAACGGATAAATTTAAGTATTCACCAAATAAGAACCCTTCCGTGTCGGAACCCCAGTTTAAATTGAAAGAAAATACAGAATAAGACATTGCCCAGGCAATAATTACGGAATAATAGGTAGAAATGACGAAAGCAACTAATACTGCCCACCATCCAATAAACTCCGTTTTCTTATTCATCTTTTTAAATGCTAACGGCGCTGATCCACGGTATTTATGACCCATGGCAAATTCCATGATTAAAATCGGAATTCCAGCCGTTAATAGTGCAAATAGGTATGGAATAAAGAAGGCACCCCCACCATTTTCAAAAGCTGTAGCAGGAAAACGCCAAATATTCCCTAACCCAATTGCTGAACCTACTGCTGCAAGTATAAAACCTGCTCTTGTCCCCCATTGAGAACGAGTTTCCATGAATAGACCTCCCCTTTTTCCCCTTATCACTAAAAAGTAATAAGTATTCTTAATTTTTAATTCTTTTCAGAAATTAATCTTGTCTTGTATTATAACGGTACTTTTTAACTATGTCAAAACAATTTTTTAATTTTCTATATTATTATTATTGTTTAAAATAATAGTTAAAAAGAAAGCGCAACCATTAGTATCATATATGACACGAGCTGTTATTTTAATACACATTTTTATACAAAGGCAGTTTTTTATAGATAGTTTTGAATGCAACTTAATGAGTAATTAAGTGGGCAGTAACATACTGTTCAGAACACTACTAAAGTATCTTGTACTGTCTCTCAGGTGTCTTCGTGAAATTCCTCCGATCTTCACTCGTTGAATTGTTGCTTGTGAGCGAATATTTCGATTTATGAGCGAATTGTTGCTGGTTCTGAGCGAATATTTCATTTTATGAGCGAATTGTTGCTGGTTCTGAGCGAATATTTCATTTTATGAGCGAATAGCTGCTGGTTCTGAGCGAATATTTCATTTTATGAGCGAATAGCTGCTGGTTCTGAGCGAATATTTCATTTTATGAGCGAATCGCTACTGACAGTATAAGCATCCCAAGGGAGCTTGAACAGATGTCACACTTGTACTGGAAGTGAAAGCGAAGTATTTTCCCGGAGTGGGTTTCTAACTCTCGTTTCAATAGGATTAGAGTAAAATACGTTATAAAATTGCTATGCATTTTCTATCAATCGTAAAATTGCCTATACAAAAAACCTTGCACCAATTAAGATGCAAGGTTCCTTTCTAGTCTTTTTTTAAGAGAAAATGACTAAATAATGCACAAGCTATGATAATTATAAACGTTACCAGTAATCCTAATAATGCAGCATGGGTAATTCCTACGATTAAATAACCGATAGCAGCTGCAACTGCTGCGATAATTGCATATGGTAGCTGCGTTAATACATGGTCGATATGATTAGCTCCAGCCCCAGTGGATGATAGAATCGTCGTATCGGAAATCGGAGTACAGTGATCGCCAAATACTGCACCAGCTAGAACGGCTGCTAATGTTGGTAATAATAAGGATACATCCGTAATTGCTGTAACTTCAGCAGCAATTGGTAGCATGATACCGAAAGTTCCCCAAGATGTACCTGTAGCAAGTGCCATAACACCAGCTATCAAGAAGAATAAAAATGGCAATAATGCTGCACTAATATTCGCATTCTCAACTAACTGAGCTAGATATTCTCCCGTTTCTAATGTTCCAATAATAGAACCAATCATCCAGGCTAGTAGTAAAATGTAGATTGCCGGTAGCATTGTTTTAATTCCTTCTACAAATACTTTACTCGTGTTTGCTTTTGGTTTCCCAAGAAGTATGTGAAATACTAGTGCAGTTACTACTGCAGCTAGTCCACCAATGAATAAGGATAGGTTTACATCTGTATTCTCAAATATAGATAATATAGTAATATCGTTTTCGCTTGCCTGAGCACCTGTTACGACCATTGCTGATATAGTTGCTACTAATAAGACAACTATTGGAATTATTAGATGGTATACCTTGCCACCTCCATGCGATTTAAATGTATTACTTAAATCTCCTGGTACCATTTTATTTTTAGGGTCTAGTAAATCCCCTTGTTCTATCGCACGTTTTTCATGTTTACGCATTGGTCCAATATCCATTTTTAGATAAGCAACTAGAAATACTAACAATAACGCGCCTAATGCATATAAATTAAATGGGATCATCTTTATAAATGCTCCAAGTGGTTGGAAGTCAGTAATTTCGTTCGCTGCCATTAGACCTCCGATAATCCCGATTAAATATGCCCCCCAGCTTGATATCGGGGAAATAACTGTAATAGGTGCGGATGTAGAATCAATAAAGTAAGCTAATTTCGCACGTGATATCCGATGACGATCTGTTAGAGGTCTAGCAATTTGCCCAACAGCTAGTGCGTTGAAGTAATCGTCAATAAAAATAATTAGTCCTAATACAGGTGTCATCAGCTGTGCACCTGTTCTCGTTTTTATTCGTTTAATCATCCATTCTCCAAATGCTCTACTACCACCGGAAGCCTGTAAAAATGCCGTCATGATTCCAAGTAATAGTAAAAATCCAATTAGGAGAAGCTCTCCTATGTTCCATTCTCCATCTGAGATAAATATACCTACGAAGATATCCCATATTTCTTTTACTGCAGCCAATATCGAAAAATCATGAATAAATAATGCTCCGATAATGATCCCTGCTCCAAGTGAGAGCAAAACTTTTCTAGTTAATAATACAAGTACTAACATAATTAGTGCTGGAATAATTGAAAAAATTGTTCCTTCCATCTTTGTAACCTCCATTGTTGTAGTGTAGTTAGTTTCTGTGAAAGTACATGTGGAGATACGCTCGTTTTGGAAAAAAACACAAAAAAGCAATGATAGAAAATAACCTATCATTGCTTAACAATTTACGTTATCCTCCATTTCGATCAGTAGTTCCCCATGCACACACAAAGCATGACAGTTTGCCTTTTATTCAAAGACAACCCAGCAGTAATAAGTTTGACGCTTATTACGCTTCGGCAAGTAGTCCTTTCATCAATAATCATAGATGTCATACTCCTATTGATTAATCTTACTACTTGCGCCTCTACCTCACCGATCTGATAAGGTTTCAATATTTAATTTCGAAATCTATCATACTAAAAAATTAATCATCTTGCAAGTCATTATCCCCTATTTCTTCTTTCGGTACCGCTATGGAGGGGCCGCTTCCATTCCCCCCATAAAATTCTGGTACTTCTCCCATTACTAAATGTTTGTCAATTAAGATTTTCGTACTTACCTTTTCAACATCCGTAATAAAAGGTATTATAATTTGAACATCTGCTTCTACTTCAACATAAATAGACACATAAACATTGTTAATAGGTAGAACTTCTCTTTCTTCTACTAACTCTGTACGAACTGCACCAATAAGTTCAAGGTTGACAGGTATTCTTGGTCCTAAATTTGCAAGGATAGAATTACCTGTCGCCTGCCCAATTGGTATCTCAATGACGGTTGGGTCGCGATCAACAAGTTCGTCAACAGTATCTCCATATGGATCAGGTTCACCTAGTGGGTCCTGATATTTAGGAGGTTCCCCTCGATTCATACTATGAAAAAACTCTTCGACTCTATCTGTTGCTGCACGATTTATTTTATTTACTACAGACGAATCCCAATCAACAATCGTAATATAACCCTCATTATTTCGTTGTGTAATAGCTATATCTTCAAAAGTATAATTTTCTGCAAACTTAACTGCAGAATTAATACCTCTAGTTGCAAACTCGGTTGTTTTTTCATTTGCTACTTCCATTAATGTAGGCGTAATACCCTTATCAATTATAATAATGCTAACAATTGTACATATCGTAAATAAAATAAATGTCACCATTAATATCATCCGTACTGGAGGTGGTGATCGTCTTCTTTTAAATCTCATCCGCTGTCTCATCTTGAAAAACCCCCTTAAAACAATCTATGCTTGTTCCAAGGGGGTTAGAATATAAATTTTACTAGTCATTTTTCCAATTATTCTACGTTACATTTCGTTATTGTTATGTTTAGTTCCTTTGATAGATCTAGTTCATATGGTGTAATCATTTGTTTATGCTTATCTTTTATCACCCTAACAATAGGACGATCGCAGAGGTGTTTATTCTGTTTCACAACTACACCACTTGTTCCATCATTTAGTAAAACAGTCAGACCATTGGGATATACAACAATACTTTTCTTGAATGCTTCTACCATTTCCCTATCAAACAAGTTTACAGCGCCTGCATAAAGGATTTCTAATCCTTCGTGAGGAAGCATTGCATCCCGATAAACACGATTACTGGTAACTGCATCAAATACATCAGCAACACCAATGATTTTGGCATATGTATGGATTTTATCACCAGATAAGCCTCGCGGATATCCTGATCCATCTAAGCGTTCATGATGCTGATAAGCACAGTGAGCAACTACAGATGACACAGATCCTTGTTTACGGAGTAAATCAAATCCAATAGTTGTGTGTTCTTTCATAATTTCGAACTCTTTATCTGATAACTGATCAGGTTTTTGTAATACATCATAATCTATAAAAGCTTTTCCTATATCATGTAATATCGCACCAGTGCCTAATTCCGCTAATTCTTTTTCATTTAAATGTAATGCTTTTCCAATCGCTAAAGCATAGATAGTGACATTCAATGAGTGTTGAAAGATATAATCATCAGTTATAAATATATCCCCTAACAAAGAGATTGACTCTTTATGTTGATTTATTTCTTCTAATAAGCGATGAACAATAGTATTTAAATTTTTCTCTTCTTTATCAAGGATAAAGGATTTTGCCAAAAGATCCGTGCTTTTTACTTCAGAAAAAACTTGACGAACCGAATCGGTAGCATCTTTTCTTAGCTTTTCTGAGATCGCAGATACAACTTGTACGTCTTTCGTTTCCTCATCCTCTATGTATACATAAGTTATACCTTGGTCTCGCAATCGTTTTATAATGCTATTAGAAAGGCTCATTCCCTTTTGTAATAAAACGATTCCATTATCATTAGAAATGGTTTGTCCAAGGATAGCCCCTTTTTTTATATATTTTGTGCTTACTAGTCTCATTATGTTCTCCTATCTCAGTTCGAAAAAACGTCATTATTCGACAAATCCCTACTAAAATATTACCAAAACTTATCAAAAAAAGCTATGAGAAAATTAATTATTATCTATATATATTCTATTAAAAAAGCCTTCCAAAAATGGAAGACATTTTATGTTAATTTCTTTAATGCATCTTTACCAGTCATCCCAAGTTGCCAGCCATATTCCTTGGATGCATCGGTAATTTTAGCTAGTGGTGCATGCAAGAGTTCATCAATAGTTCGAACACCTTCCGCCCTACCAGCTATTACATTACGTTTTTTTAATTTTTCATTCTCGTTAAAAATATCAACATCAAGTGCAGCGCACATAATATAACCTATATCATTAGATATAATTAATAAGTTAGTTTTAGGGAGTTCCACACTAGTTGCCGTAAAGAATTTACCGTCAATCTCAAGGGGATTTACTGTGATCATTCAATTAATTCCTCCTTCGTCATACTCTATATATATGTATGCACGAAAAAGAAGGAGTGACACCAAAATACCTCCGCTTATGAACCATAGTTCTCCCGTAATGTTTCAGCTAATAAATCCCGTATGAATTCAGGAACGAAATAGTCCTTTATCTTTGACTTAGCTATTTCAGGTAGCAAGCGACCAAAAGTGAATGTATCTGCAGTTGCAACCGTGTAGATCTTTTCTGGATCCAAATGCTTTTCGTTTATCGTAACATCCAAAACATATTCCTGACCATTATCGTAAAAATCTGTAACTACATCCACCCCTGAAAATACCATTCTACCAATAACTTCACCACGGAATCCAAAACCCTTTAATTTTAATTCCGTGAACTCCTTTGTAAAGGAAGCACGAATCACTTCAATTAGTTCTGCACCATTTAGTTCAACAACACAAGGATTTATCGGATGTGGACAAATTCGGTGAACATCTTTATAGGTAACTATACCTTTTGGTAATTCATCCAGTAATAAGCCCGAATTTAACATAGCACAATCTGCATCTGTCCAATTCCGTATTTTATTTGTCAGTTGCTGCATGATTTGGGTATGTTGGAACCACTTTACTTTAATAGGTTCATCGATATAAACTACTCTTTTCCCTAGGATTTTATTAGCACTTTGTTCTAATTCCTCTTGCATTTGAACTGTTTGTAAATCCTTTGGTACATGCGAAATGTCAGTAGCATACGCTTCTTTATTGATGATTTTCTTATCAAAGTGGTCCCAGGTTAAAATTACCTCACCAACGAAAGAACAGTGCTTTCCTGCAGCTGTTATCAATGTGTTATTAATCCATTCTCCAGTGCGCAATAAATGATGAGTATGCCCACCGATAATAACATCGATATCATTAAATCGACGTGCAATTTCTTGGTCTTCATTGATTCCCAAATGCGATAATAATACAATAACATCTACTGATTTTTTTAATTCCACAATGTTCTTTTCTAGTGTTTCGTATGGATCAGAGACATGCCATTCAAGGAGTTCATAGTAATCATTGAAAGGGGCGGTTAGTCCGAGTACCCCAATTTTTACCCCTTGATCCGATTGAATGACTGTAGACGAGTGTAGCCATTTTGGCATAACCCCATCTAAGCTATGCAAGTTCGCACACAATACTTGAAAATTTGCCTCATCATACAAATGAAATAAATCATGATGTGATATTGTGATTCCTTCGTTATTTCCAATCGTAGCCAAGTCATAATTCAGTTCATTCATTAATTGTACGTTTGCTTTTCCCATAAATGCTTCTGCTATAGGATGTACACGATCGACATGATCGCCTATATCGCAAATCCAACATGATTCACTTGCTGCTTCTTTAGCTGTTTTCGCTTCTTTCAGGAAATTAGCCACACGTGGCCATTGTTTGAAGTTACTATGTAAATCATTCGTGTAGTAAAAGTACAATTTTTCTTGCATATTGTTATACTCCTTAGAAAAGACCATCCGCAATCATGCGTAAGCCTATAATGATCAATAAAACTCGCAATATCCGTTCCAATGTCTCCGCTCGAAGAATTTGATTCGTCTTGGCTCCTAATCTTCCACCAATCCAGGCTCCAGGAATAAAAAAGAATAGGTATTCCCAAGCAATATGCCCTAACATAATATGTGTACTAGCTCCTATAATACTCGTGAAGAAAATAATAAACATGGAAGTTGCTGTAGCAATATGTGCAGGTATTCCAAAAAGTAAGATCATTGCTGGAACCATAATGGAACCTCCACCAATTCCAAATAACCCAGATAATGTTCCAACAATAAGGGATAGTACTATTGCTTGCCACATTGATATCGCATAATTGTGTGTAACACCATCTAAGTAAAATGTTCTAACCACTTTATTATTTTTCATCGGAAGATTAGACGATGGCTGACGGCGTTTGAGTGAGAATAATGCCGTAATAAGTATCATTAATACCCCAAAATACAATAAAAATACTTCCGTTTCAACAAATTGATTAAGCCATGAGCCGATCACTCCACCAGGGATGCTTCCAATTAAAAACCATAACCCTGTTCGATAATCTACTCTTCCCCTTTTATAATATGTAAGTGTAGACGAAAGTGATGTAAATATCATAGCAAATAGTGAAATACTAACAATGGCCTGTGGAGTTGCCCAAGAAAATGCTTCAACTGATTGATTCAAAAGTAATAAACTCGGAATTAAAATAACCCCTCCACCTAATCCTACCAAACTTCCTACAAATGCTGTTAAAACTCCAATAATAATACAAATGATGTAAACCAAGATTTTTCTCCTTCTTTATGTATGTAATTTTATGATGACTAGTCTAATACTAGCATTGAATTGTTGTTTTTTGAATATATTTGTTTTGCTCGCTTGTGTCCGATGATAGATAAGCACAACAATTGAACCTATTTGATAAAGGTGGTTGCTGCTGCTTTGTCGAGATTGGAACTTGAGTCGGAAGTTCTATTACTAATAGCATTTAATCAAATGATTGTTGCATTTAAGCATAATAATGTCAGGATATATAGGTGTAATTTGGAAATGGTAATTGAAATGAGGTACAATAGAGTTATGCACGGTTCGTTGTGAGGGTGGGGACCACTCACTTTAACCTCTGGACACCAATTTTTAATGTAATTATTAATTGGTGAAAGGAGGGATAGTCGTTGGAAAACTTTGCGACAATATTCTTGATACTGTTCGCAGCAGGAACTTTCTTTGTAGCGTTGCTAGAATACATCAGGAGACTTATCAAAGATATGATCGACAAAAAGTGAACCCCCACCCGTGACCGACAAAATCACATAGGGTAGGGGTTCTTCTTTGTTCACCTAAGTTTTAAGGTAGTCCAGAGGGGATCTCCACCTAAACTCCTTACCGTGCTAACCGGGAATGTGTCCAGCATTCTCGGTTATTTTATGTTTTCTTATAAGTAATTATAACTTCTAATAGAAAAAATGTCCATATAACAAATTCCACTAACAATTTTCCTCAATTAGTATACCCAAAACGCTTATTTTCAAATCCACTTCACGGATAAGATCAAGGATGTTCATTCGAAAAACTTTGCAGCCTATACAAATAGTTAACGGAGTCGGCACAAATTCGGCACAACTCCGCTTAACATTCCTATAAAATTGTTCAACCATTGTTATGGAAAGGTTTATAAGACCTTAACCGATAGAACCTTCCATTTCAAACTTAATTAGGCGGTTCATTTCAACAGCATATTCCATTGGAAGCTCTTTCGTAAATGGCTCGATGAATCCCATTACGATCATTTCCGTAGCTTCCTCCTCAGATAATCCTCTACTCATTAGATAGAATAACTGTTCCTCAGAAACTTTGGATACTTTTGCTTCGTGCTCTAACGAAATGTTGTTGTTATACACTTCATTGTATGGAATTGTATCAGAAGTTGATTCGTTATCCATAATTAATGTATCACACTCGATATTAGAACGAGCACCATCTGCTTTACGTCCGAAGTGTACTATACCACGATAAGATACTTTACCACCTTGTTTCGAAATAGATTTCGAAACGATGGAAGAAGATGTATTAGGTGCTAAATGATGCATTTTTGCACCTGCATCCTGTACCTGACCTTTTCCAGCAAGGGCGATCGATAGCGTGTGACCTCGTGCACCTTCACCTTTAAGAATTACAGCAGGATATTTCATCGTTAACTTAGAACCGATATTTCCATCAATCCATTCCATGTTCGCATTTGCGTCACATGTTGCACGTTTTGTAACAAGGTTATAAACATTGTTAGCCCAGTTTTGAATCGTTGTGTAACGGCAATACGCATCTTTTTTAACAAAGATTTCTACAACCGCGCTGTGCAATGAATTCGTTGTATAAACTGGTGCTGTACAACCTTCAACATAATGTACAGATGCACCTTCATCTACAATAATAAGTGTACGTTCAAACTGTCCCATATTTTCTGAGTTAATACGGAAATAGGCTTGAAGCGGTGTTGAAGTTTGCACACCTTTTGGTACATAGATAAATGATCCACCTGACCAAACTGCTGAATTTAATGCAGCGAATTTATTATCAGTATAAGGAATAACTTTACCGAAGTACTCTCTGAAAAGATCTTCATTTTCTTTTAGAGCTGTATCTGTATCTTTAAATACGATACCCATATCTTCAAGGTCTTCTTTCAAGCTATGATATACAACCTCAGATTCGTACTGTGCAGATACACCAGCAAGATATTTCTGCTCTGCTTCTGGGATACCTAATTTATCAAATGTTTGTTTAATCTCTTCCGGCACTTCATCCCATGACTTACCTTGTCTTTCCGATGGTTTTACATAGTAGACAATTTCATCAAAGTCTAAACCAGTAAGATCTCCACCCCATTGTGGCATTGGACGATCATAGAAATGTTGCAATGCTTTTAAGCGATAATCTAGCATCCATTGGGGTTCTTCTTTCATTTTTGAAATTTCTTCAACTACTTTACGAGTTAGTCCTCGTTCCGTACGGAAAATCGAAACGTCTTTATCCGAAAAGCCGTATTTATACTCATCTATTTCAGGCATATTTTTCGCCATATTAATACCCTCCTTTTGGTGTAGGTAAAAAAAGATTATACTTCATGGACACCTTTTTCCATTGCTTTCCAAGCAAGTGTGGCACATTTAATGCGTGCTGGAAATTTTGAAACACCTTGCAAAGCTTGGATATCGCCTAAATCCATATCCGTATCCATCTCTTCACCAAGCATCATATTCGAAAATAGCTTTGACATGCTTAATGCGTCATCAACTTTTTTCCCTTTGATTGCTTGTGTCATCATGGATGCAGAAGACATACTAATTGAACAACCTTCACCCTCAAATTTGGCATCTTTCACAACACCATCTTCAAGTTGCATTTGTAACTGAATTCGATCACCACAGGTTGGATTGTTCATATCGACAGTTAAGGATTCACCTTCTACTTCCCCACGATTTCGAGGGTTTTTATAGTGATCCATGATAACCTGTCTGTATAATGTATCCAGGTTGTTAAAAGACATTACCAAAAAACTCCTTTGTTTTCAAGAGTCCATCAACTAGCCGATCAACGTCTTCCTCTGTATTGTACATATAGAAACTTGCCCGAGTTGTTGCAGTTACGTCCAACCATTTCATCAATGGTTGACAACAATGATGTCCTGCTCTAACTGCGACTCCAAATGAATCTAGTGCTGTTGCCACATCATGTGGATGAACATCATCCAAATTAAACGTAACAACGGCTGCTCGGTGCTCAGGTCCATATACGTTTATACCATCTATTGTACGTATTCTATTCATTACGTAGTCAGCTAATTTTTGCTCATGCTCTAAGATGTTATCCATTCCAATTTCATTTAAAAAGTCAATTGCAGCACCTAGCCCAACGGCACCAGCAATAATTGGTGTCCCGCCTTCGAACTTCCAAGGTAACTCTTTCCATGTGGAATCATATAAATTCACAAAGTCAATCATCTCGCCGCCAAATTCAATTGGCTCCATTTCTTCGAGAAGTGATTTCTTTCCGTATAAAACACCAATTCCAGTTGGAGCACACATTTTATGACCGGAGAATGCATAAAAGTCGCAATCTAAATCCTGTACATCAACTTTTATATGTGGTGCACCTTGCGCACCATCTACCACTAGTACAGCTCCATTTTCATGGGCGATTTTTGCAATTTCTTTCACCGGATGGATCGTACCTAAAACATTGGAAACGTGAGCGATTGCCACCACTTTTGTTTTAGAAGTAATTGTATTACGAGCATCTTCAAGTGTAATTGATCCATCTTCTTGTAATGGTATAAATTTTAATGTTGCCCCAGTTGCTTTCGCTACTTGCTGCCAAGGAATGATATTGCTATGATGCTCCATTTGTGTAATAACAATCTCATCACCCGCTTTTACGTTTGCACGCGCATAGCTACTTGCAACGGTATTGATAGCAGTTGTTGTTCCACGAGTGAAAATTACTTCTGCAGTACTAGAAGCATTAATAAATCTTCTAACCTTTTCACGTGCTCCTTCATATTGATCCGTTGCACGTGAACCCAATGTATGCACACCACGATGTACATTTGCATTGTTTTGTTTGTAATAATTACTTACTGCTTCAATTACAGGTAATGGTTTTTGAGATGTTGCAGATGAATCAAGGTATACTAAGGGATGGCCGTTAACTTCCTGATTTAAAATCGGAAACATTTGCCGAATGGCTTTCGGATCCATTAGTTAACCTTCCTTTCAATTACTTGTGTTAATTGTTCTTTCACCGACTCAATTGGTAATTGATTTACAACAGGTGCTAAGAATCCATGAATAACTAGTCGTTCAGCTTCATGTTGTGTTATACCTCGACTCATTAAATAATATAATTGTAATGGATCAACCCGTCCTACAGAAGCTGCGTGACCTGCTGTAACATCATCTTCATCAATTAATAGAATTGGGTTTGCATCTCCACGCGCTTTTTCACTAAGCATTAGTACGCGAGATTCCTGCTCTGCATTAGACTTGGAAGCCCCATGTTCAATTTTACCAATTCCATTAAATACATTCGAAGCACTATCTTTCATCACACCGTGTTGTAGAATATATCCTTCAGAATTTTTACCGAAGTGTACAATTTTAGCTGTCATGTTAGTAGTTTGTTTTCCTCTACCAACTGTAACAGCCTTCGCATTCGATACGGAATTATCTCCGACTAAATGAGTGATGTTTTCAAATACTGTGTTTCCATCGTTCATTTGTCCTAATGCCCAATCAATCGTTGCATCACGATATGCAACTCCACGACGATTAACATAAGTTGTCGTACCAGCTGCAAAATTATCCACAGCACCAAAAGAAATTTGAGCATTATTTTGTGCAATTACTTCCGTTACGATATTTGCAACAGTTTCTTCGTTTTCATTATGTGAAATATAATTTTCTACATAAGTTAATTGACTGTTTTCGTCAGCAACAACTAATACGTGATTAAACAAAGCGGCTTCTGGATCTTCTTGCCAGAAAACTACCTGTAATGGAACTTCTACTTGCACATTTTTTGGAACATATACAAAGATTCCACCATTCATTAATGCTGCATGTAAAGCTGTTAAACGATGCTCATCAATAGATACAGCATCTTTCATATAATAACGTTTCACTAATTCTTCATGCTCCTTAAGAGCAGTAAAGATATCTGTGAAAATAACACCTTTTTCTTGTAAGTCTTTGCTAAGTGCTGTATAAGCAACAGATTGATTACGTTGAATCAATAAGTTTTCCGGTAGGTTATCCTTATCAAAGAAATCTTGAATTTCCGTTGGTAAATCGTTTAGAGAAGAAATGGTTTCACCATTTCTGGCAGCATGTTTGAAATGACCAAAGTTCCATTTGCTAATATTCGTTTTATCTGGCTTTGGCATTTCTAATGAATCAACTTGCTCCAAGGCTTGCAGGCGTAAGTCTTTCATCCATGCTGGTTCATTATGTTCTTTTGAAAACTGTTCAATATATGATTGATCATACGGTAACTTTGTATCAACAGTCATGTTATCCCTCCTTACTTACGCGTTTTGCCCAACAGTTTCGTCTTCAATACCTAATTCTTCTTTAATCCAGTCATAACCTTCTGCTTCTAAACGATGAGCAAGTTCTGGTCCACCAGATTTAACTACACGGCCTTGCATCATTACATGAACCTTATCTGGAGTTATGTAGTTTAGCAAGCGTTGGTAGTGAGTAATAATTAAGCATCCAAAGTTTTCATCACGTAGTTTATTGATTCCTTTTGAAACAACTTTTAATGCGTCAATATCTAATCCTGAATCAATTTCATCCAAAATTGCAATTTCAGGTTTTAATAACATTAATTGAAGGATTTCGTTCCGCTTTTTCTCTCCACCTGAGAAACCTTCATTTAAGTAACGTTGTGCCATGTTTTTATCAATTTCTAAATAATCTAATGCATTATCCATTTCTTTAATGAATTTCATTAACGGAATTTCATCGCCTTCCTCACGACGAGCATTAATTGATGAACGTAGAAAATCAGAAGTAGTTACTCCGCTGATTTCACTTGGATACTGCATCCCTAAGAAAAGGCCAGCACGAGCACGCTCGTCAACTTCCATTTCTAATACATCTTCACCATCAAGAAGAACACTTCCTTCTGTGATTTCATATTTAGGATGCCCCATAATTGCTGAAGCTAAAGTGGACTTCCCTGTACCGTTTGGTCCCATTACTGCATGGAACTCGCCACCATTTATTGTTAAGTCTACACCTTTTAATATCTCTTTACCTTCAATTGAAACATGAAGATTTTTAATTTCTAGTGTTGATCCTGCCATATCGATACCTCCAAATACTTGTTTTATTATTATTGATGTAGGATTGAATTACATCCATTCTCAATTTATTCTCATTACAATCTTAAAGCATTTCGAATGTATAATCAACATTTTTAGGCTGTAATTGTCGATATTAAATTAATTTATACAAACCTAGTTTCTTCTATATTAATAGTAACACTAAAAAACGTATATGTAACCATATGTAAAGTGAAACTTCATTATGGGGGTTTTCTACATCAAAAAAACTGATGCTCCATAATAGAACATCAGCCATACCTTTATATTATTTATGAAGTTGATTATCAAGTTCAGCGATCATATGTTTACATTTTTCATATTCTTCATGACGTCTCTTTTCTACAGCCATTCTCATTTCCAATTTCCTACTGTACTCTGCATAACAAATCTGATGTGATTGTTGCATAGCTTTCTCCATTTCAGGAGTGTAATTCATCTTAATCTCACTATTAATAGTGAACCATCCTTTCATTTTGTTTACGATATAAATCATAACACGCGGACAAAACTCAGCTCAATGTTGATTTGAACCCCTGGTTTAGGATGGAATTGAATATAACGACTTGAATGTTATATAACGATTAATTTTAATAACATTTAACCGATTTCTACCATATACTATTAAATACTCTAAATTTGCAAAAAAATCCAGTGAATTCATAAAAATTCACTGGATTTTTTTCCGTTGTTTAATTATTTCCACCGACAGGAACAACTGCTCCCTCATATTTTTCTAGAATGAAATCTTGAATTTCTTCAGAATGTAATACATCAACTAATGTATTTATTGCCTCGTTCTCTTTATCTTCAGAACGAACGGCAATGACATTTACATATGGAGAACTTTCATCCTCGATGAATAGTCCATCTTCTAATGGATTTAAGTCAGCACCTAGTGCATAGTTTGTATTGATTACGACAAGTGTATTTTCTTCCGTTTCATATAATTCTGGTAAGAATGCTGGATCATAGTCTGGCTGAAAATCTAATCCTTTCGGGTTTTCTACGATATCTTCAATTGTAGCTTCCTCTTTATTTATTTCATCATCTAATGTAATTAATCCTGCTGATTCAAACAATCCTAAAATTCGACCATGATCAGGAACGGAATTACTTAATAATACCTCTGTACCTTCTGGAATTTCGTCTAGACTAGAAATACCTTTAGAATAAACACCAATTGGTTCAACATGTATTCCATCAATATAGTCTAAATCATAACCTGTATCTGCTACGGTTTGCTCTAGATATGGAATATGTTGAAAATAGTTTGCATCTAAGTCCCCACTTGCTAAATCATCATTCGGTAACACATAGTCTTCATATGGTTCAATTTCTAATGTATATCCTTGTTCTTTAAGAAGGTCTTTAGCTTCTTCTAAAATCTCGGCGTGCGGAACACTAGATGCACCAACTTTAATTGTATTTTCATCTGAATTGCTTCCTCCACATGCTGCTAATGTAACAACTACGAATAATGCTAAAATTGCAATAAACTTTTTCATTTTGTACGTCCCCTTTATTATTTTTTTTGGAAAACTGGCTTTTAACCCTTTAACCACATGTATTAACGCTTATCTAGTTTATTGGAACTATAATCTCCAATAAATTGAAAAATAAATACAATCAAAACGATTATCACAGAGCAAATAAATACTATATCGTAATCACGTCGCTGGAATCCAGAGTAATAAGCATAACTACCTAAACCTCCTGCTCCAATAGCACCTGCCATCGCAGTATATCCAATTAAGGCTATTGCTGTAACTGTTATTCCAGATACTAAGGCCGGTATAGATTCCGGTATAAGAACACGGAAAATAATCGTTCTAGTTTTGGCTCCCATAGCCTGTGCCGCTTCAACCACACCTTTATCTACTTCGCGTAGCGCGATTTCTACTAGACGTCCATAAAATGGGGCTGCTCCGATAATTAATGCGGGTAAAGCCGCATTTGGACCACGAATAGTTCCAATTAGAAAGTTCGTAAATGGGAACAACAATAAAATTAAAATAATGAATGGGATAGCTCGAAACACATTAACAAATGCAGCTACTATAAAGTTAAGATATTTGTTTTGCCATATCCCACCCTTCATTGTCAGGTATAGAAGTAATCCTAGAATAATACCAAAAATAAAAGTTCCAAGCAGTGCAATTATTGTCATATAAAACGTTTCATATGTTGCTTCCAGCAAGTCATCTATCTTTATATTGGAATCATGTAACATTTCGAATAACCTCCACTTCTACCGAGGTTTCATCAGCTATGAATTGTCTTGCTTTATCAATTTCATCTGTTTCACCTGTTATTTGGACTATTAACGTCCCATAAGCACCTCTTTGCGTTTGCGTGATTTTGCCTTGTAAAATATTAAGCTCTACATGATATCGCTTTGCAAGCTGACTAATTAATGCTTGATTTGCTGATTCTCCAACAAAATGAAGACGGACAACATTCCCTTGATTATAGGTTTCTAGTAATTGTTCCAGATCATCTTCCGTGCCATTCCCCATTACTTGCTCAACAAATTTTTTCGTTACTGTTTGTTTTGGGTTTAAAAACACATCAAGTACATCACCTTGTTCAACAATTTTTCCATTTTCCATAACAGCAACTTGCTTACAAATCTTTCGGATGACATGCATTTCATGGGTAATCATGATAATTGTTAATCCGAGCTTTTCATTAATGTCTACTAATAAATCTAAAATCGAATCTGTTGTTTCTGGATCAAGAGCTGATGTTGCTTCATCACACAGCAATACTCTAGGGTTGTTAGCTAGTGCCCTTGCAATACCTACTCGTTGTTTTTGCCCCCCACTCAATTGCGATGGATAAGCATTTTCTCGACCAGATAATCCTACCAAATTGATTAGTTCTTGAACCCTATTTTCACGTTCCACTTTCGGTATTCCTGCAATTTCAAGCGGAAAAGCAATATTATCTTTTACTGTGCGAGACCAAAGTAAATTAAAATGCTGAAAAATCATTCCGATTTCCTGTCTGGCCAATCGAAGTTCATTCGTGTTAAGCGCAGTTATTTCCTTCTCACCAATCGTAATATTTCCTTCAGATGGTTCTTCCAATCTATTTAACAATCGGACGAATGTACTTTTTCCAGCCCCACTATAACCGATGACGCCAAATATATCTCCATCTTGAATATCAAGGTCAAGACGATCTACAGCAGTTATCGTATCTGAATTTGTCTTAAAAACCTTGCTTAAACCTTTTATGGAAATCACAACTTATCCTCCTAAATGAAAAAAATTATATTCATATTATTATGTCCTTTTAACCATAAAAAAACGCCTTTCTGCACAAGAGAACAGAAAGACGTAAATAGTTATATCTCACGTTCTCTCATCTTCCAAAGCATATGCTTTGTAGGAATTGGCACCGTTTCAAACAAAATGTTTGAAGGTTGCCGCGGGTTCACAGGGCCTTTCCCTCCACCGCTCTAGATAAGAGTTACTTATATTCGATTTAAATTATAAATAGAATAATAGCATCCAATAATTTCACTGTCAATAACTAATTTTAAAAAATTATTTTTCAAACAACTCTGGCCGATACTTCATCACATATTGATAAACATTAGGAATGGACTGAAATGCATATATTTTTTCTACTACTTCCTCCTTGTGTTTAATCAATAAACAAGGAACACTTTCTACTTGATTCTCCAACATAAACTGTGGATATAACGAAGCATTCATTTCATGAAATATATCTGTTTGATGAATTTTCTCTATTTGATGAATCATCGAACGCGTTAAATGACAAGTACCACAAAAAGGGGTATGTATAAATAGTAAATAACTATCATGTAATAAGATTTCATTATTAATTTCTTGCAAAAAATCACCCTACCTACTGACTACATCAAAAATAGTGGATTAACCGCAATATGCTTACTTACTAGAACTGTAGCTAAAAAGCTTTCTGGAGTTGTTGCTACCTCGCGATATTCACTACTTACATGAATATGTTCTGCATGGGGGAGTTCATTGGATAATTGCTTACGTAACTTTTGTCCAGATTGATCCTCGTCAACCAAAATAAATACATCTCTATGGTCTAGATCATAGGTCTCTAGAAGTTCATCAAATCTTTCAACACCGAACGTTCCATTGGTACAGATAATCGTTACTTCTTCGTCAATAACCTTTTCAATCTGTTTTTTATCAGTTAAACCTTCCACAATAATAACCTTATCTGAGCACTCTTCCATCATTACCATACACCCCTAAAAGTTGGTCTATGTGAAATAAGGCTGACTCTTTACCTTTTAATAGGTAGAGCCAGCCTTTGTATGTACGATTTATTAGTCTTCCTCAATAACTTCTTGATACTGCTCAGCTGATAATAAATCGTCATATTCAGATTCATCGGATGGTTCTATTACAATCATCCAAGCTTTTTCATAAGGAGATTCATTCACTAATTCTGGGCTATCTTCTAGCTCTTCATTAATTTCTACTATTTTCCCACTTAGTGGAGCGTAAAGTTCAGAAACAGTTTTTACAGACTCAACACTACCAAATGGCTCATCAGCCTCTATTTCTTCTCCTACTTCTGGAAGCTCAACAAATACAATATCACCTAGTTCGTCTTGAGCAAAATCAGTAATACCAATACGTACTTTGTCTCCTTCTTTTTTTACCCATTCATGTTCTTCTGAATATAACAGATCTTTTGGTAAGCTCACCTTAAATCCCTCCAATAATTCATTCAAATTTACTATACATTGTACAAGCTATTATTTCTAGTATTTCATCTTACTTATGACCAATTTTGTTCAAACTGATCTACTTTAAAACCAACTGTTACTTTCTCACCGTCAGTCACGATTGGTCGCTTTATTAACATCCCATCAGAAGCCAATATTTCTGCCATTTGTTCCGTAGAAGCATCTTTAATTTTTTCTTTTATATTTAATTCACGATATTTCTTTCCACTCGTATTAAAAAACTTTTTTGCTGGTAAACCACTTTTTTCAATTAAGTTTAGAATTTCATCTTTAGTTGGTGTTTCTTCCACAATATGTATGCTATTATACCCAACGTTATGCTCATCAAACCATTTCTTCGCATTTTTACACGTTCCACAATTTGGGTACCAATAAAATGTTAATGCCATAATATCTACCTCCTATAACTTGTATTTTACCATGTTTGAAGCCAATTTTGACAATAAAAAATGTTGCCTTGCTCGTGTAAATAGTCAAAATAATATATACTATGAAGTAGAATTCTTTATCTCTAAAGGAGTATATAATGCAATACATAAATGGTTTTCCAGTACTTATTATCATCCTATCCCTTACTTTTTATCTGCCCATACGCTATATCATTGTAAAAAGAAAGGAACATAGGGTTAACTATTATAAAGAAATAGTCTATATTCTATTAATCGCCTATGGAGAAAGCGTAGTGTACTTAACGGTGTTTCCATCACCTGGTGCTAATCCAAGTGGTGAGGTATCGGTGAATCTTATACCTTTTCAGACAATTAATAGATATTTTGCTTTCCAAGGAAATGCAGCTATACCAATCATAAATTTACTTGGAAATGTAGTCGTCTTCATTCCTATCGGGTTATTTGCCGTATTCTTAAACAAAAAACTTTCCTTTATGGGAGCATTTCTGATCGGCTTCTCCTGTTCGTTATCAATTGAAATAACCCAGCTAATTCTATCATTTCTTAAAATACTATCCAGAAGTTTTGATATTGATGATATAATCTTGAATACACTTGGCGTATTATTAGGGTTTATCATCATAAAATTAATATTATCCCTAAACAATTTGATAAGAAATGTTCCACTAATTAAAAAGTAAAAATCCCCTCTGATTATTACAGAGAGGATTTTTTAGGAATTATTATACTACATATTTTTCTTCATCAATAATCTTCGCAGCGATTTCACGCTTCTTGGCAATAACGTTTGTAGGTGTATGACGTGTTAGTTTACGTAATGACGAAAGCATCATACGAAGCGTATCTCCTTCTTCCACCGCGATTAATGTTTCTTTTGCGTCTGCTTCAAGGCGATTAAATGCTTCTTGCACGTAAACTTGAGTATAAAGTAACTTTTGATTATTCTTATCTAAACCAGATTTATTAATTGCCTTCTCTGTACGTAAAATTACGGACTCCATATTATATACTTCAGCAACCATATCAGCTAAGTTTACTAAGATTTCCTGTTCTTTTTCAAGCTTCTGCATGAATTTTTGCGCTGCTAGACCTGCGCCAAGCAATACCATTTTCTTTGCATTTCTTAACAAGTATTTTTCTTGCTCTAAAGGTTCTGTACCAACTTCTTCCGGCATCATCATCATTAACTCTTCTTGCAACCCTTGTGCTTTTTGAAGTAATGGAAGCTCACCTTTCATAGCTTTCTTTAGAAGTGTACCTGGTACTAACAGGCGGTTTATTTCGTTTGTTCCTTCAAAAATACGGTTGATACGTGAGTCACGATACATGCGTTCTACTTCATATTCCTGCATGAATCCATACCCACCATGTAACTGTACGGCTTCATCTGCAACATAGTCTAAGCATTCTGTTGCAGTATATTTGTTTATGGAACATTCAATTGCATATTCTGCAATTGCTTTGGCAACTTCTTGACCATCAGCAAGCTGCTCATCTGTCATTGATCCCATACGTTGTTCAAACAGACCAACTGTACGGTAAACCGCACTTTCATTGGCATATGTTCTTGCTGCCATCGTTGCTAATTTTTCCTTAGTAAGGCTAAAACTTGAAATAGCAGTACCGAACTGTTTACGCTCATTGACGTATTTGGTTGCCAATTCTATTCCACGCTTCGAACCACCAACACCACCGATTGCTAACTTATAACGACCAACATTTAGGATGTTAAATGCAATTCGGTGTCCTTTTCCTTTTTCACCTAATAAATTTTCCACAGGTACTTCTGCATCTTCTAAGATTAATGTACGAGTAGAAGAGCTTTTGATACCCATTTTCTTTTCTTCTGGTCCAGTAGAAACACCTGGAAATTCACGCTCTACTATGAATGCCGAAAAATGCTCTCCATCAATTTTGGCATATACAACGAAAACATCAGCAAATGCAGAGTTTGTAATCCACTGCTTTTCTCCATTTAAAATAAAATGCGTTCCAGCTTCATTTAATTTGGCAGTAGTTTTCGCACCTAGAGCATCAGATCCAGAGCCAGGCTCTGTTAAAGCATAAGCTGCTAATAACTCACCAGAAGCTAGTTTAGGCAAGTACTTCGCTTTTTGTTCTTCATTTCCGAAGAATACTATTGGTAAAGACCCAATTCCTACGTGTGCACCGTGTGTGACGGAGAATCCACCAGCACGGGAAAACTTTTCTGTTATTAATGATGAACTGATTTTATCTAAGCCAAGTCCACCATATTCTTCAGGTACATCGGCACCTAATAATCCTAACTCCCCTGCTTTTTTCAATAATTCTACGGAATGTTCAAATTCATGATTTTCTAATTTATCAACTAAAGGTAATACTTCACCGGCAACGAATTCCTCTGTTGTTTTTGCAATCATTTGATGTTCATCAGAAAAGTCTTCTGGTGTAATCACATCTTCACCATGTAATTCTTCAACTAGAAATGCGCCACCTTTAAAAATCTTTTCTTTCGTTTCGCTCATACTTTCTTCCTCCCTTTATGAAAAATGATTATCTAGAAACATTACGTATTACAATACTTATAGTTTCAAAGCTTACAAGAGTTCAAATACTCCTGCTGCACCCATTCCCCCACCAATACACATCGTAACAACTCCAAATTGGACATTCTGACGTTTCATTTCATGTGCAAGACTTAATGTAAGCTTGGTACCTGTCATACCAAGCGGATGCCCTAGAGCAATTGCTCCACCATTAACATTCACGATAGATGGATCTAAATCTAGTGCTTGAATTACTCTTACAGACTGAGATGCAAATGCTTCATTGAGCTCAAATAAACCAATATCGGAAACTTCTAAACCTGCTATTTTTAATGCTTTTGGTATTGCTTCAACTGGACCAACACCCATTATTTCTGGTTCCACACCTGCGACAGCAAATGAACGGAACTTTACTAATGGAATTAATCCTTCCGCTTCTGCTTTCTCACGTTCCATGACTAATACAGATGCAGCACCATCACTCATTTGTGATGAATTTCCTGCAGTAACAGATCCCTTTACATGAAATGCAGGGCGAAGCTTCGCAAGTGCTTCCATCGATGTTCCAGGACGCACTCCTTCATCCGTATCAAATATCACTGTTTTTTCTTCTACCTTATTGTTTTTACCTATTACTCGCTCTGTTACTTCTACTGGTACTATTTCATCTTTAAATTTACCTTCCTGAATTGCTTTAGCTGCACGTTCATGGCTTTGAACAGCAAAAGCGTCTTGATCTTCACGTGAGATTTGAAAACGATTTGCTACTTCTTCTGCTGTATGTCCCATCCCCATATAATACCCTGGTGCATCTTGAACTAGGGTTGGATTCGGTTTAATAACATGACCTGGCATCGGTACTAAACTCATCGATTCAGCGCCGCCAGCAATAATCGTGTCACTCGCACCTAGCATTATTCGTTCTGATGCATAGGCTATACTTTGTAAGCCAGAAGAACAGTAACGATTGATTGTAATTCCAGGTACATCGTTTCTTAATCCAGAAAGACCTGCAATGTTTCGAGCCATATTCATTCCTTGTTCCGCCTCCGGAATGGCACATCCGATAATTACGTCATCAATATTTCCATTATAATTCCCTGCACGTTTTAACGTTTCTTTTATCGTTAACGCTGCTAAATCATCTGGACGAGTATTTGCTAGCGTTCCTTTTTTGGCTCTTCCTACAGGGGTCCTTGCTCCTGCAACAATAACTGCTTCTTTCACATTTACTCCCCCTCTTGTTTAGTTACGTAAGGCTTTTCCTTTTATGAGCATGTGTTGCATTCTAGCCTGTGTTTTTGGTTCACCAATTAAACTTAAGAATGCCTCACGCTCTAAATCGAGCATTACTTGTTCATCAATTAACGTTCCTTCTTTAATACGACCACCTGATAAAACATATGCTAATTTCTCCGCAATTTTCACATCATGGTCAGATGCATAGCCACCAAATTGTAGTGTTTTTGCACCTAGAACCATTGCGGCATAACCTGCCTCACCAACTACTGGAATTTTTTCTCGTTTCGGAGCTTGATATCCATCCTTAGCTAATTCTAGTACTCTTTCTTTTGCATCATGGATAAGATGATCAGGATTCACACTTATACGATCATTGCGATCTAAAAATCCATTTTCTCTTGCTTCCGCAGCAGATGTTGATACTTTTGCCATTGCGACTTTTTCGAATACATCGTTGGCTACTTTCGTTAAATCAAAGTTAATACCCTTTGGTAAATTACGAAGTTCTTTTAGATAAAGTTCCTTCGTTCCACCACCACCAGGAATCAAACCAACACCAACTTCGACAAGCCCCATATACGTTTCTGCTGAAGCTTGTATTGCCGCGGCTGGAAGGGAAACCTCCGCACCTCCACCCAAAGTCATGTTAAATGGGGCAGTAACAACTGGTTTGTCAGCGTACTTAATATTCATCGCCATGTTTTGGAATTGACGTACAACCATGTCTAGCTCAAAGAAATTATCATCTTGAGCTTCCATTAGCATCATCGCAAGGTTTGCGCCCACACAGAAGTTCTTGCCTTGGTTACCTATCACAAGTCCTTCATAATTCTTGCCTACTTCCTCAATAGCAAAGTTAACCATTTGAATAATATCTAGACCAATCGCATTGCTTTGTGAATGGAATTCTAGTCCTGCGACGCCATCCCCTAAATCTATTAAACTAGCGCTGGTATTTTTCTTAATTACCCCATTTACATCTTTCAGACGCTTAAGATTTATTTCTTTTGGATTAAAGTCCTGTTGCTTATATTCTCCATTATCGTAGTAAAACACGTTCCCATCTTCTGTTTTATAAAAGGATTCATGCCCTTGTTCTAACAGGTTTAATACCCATTCTGGTACGATCTCCCCTTCTTCTTGCATACGTTCTACTGATTTTCGTAAGCCAATTGCATCCCATGTTTCAAAAGGGCCGATCTCCCAGCCAAACCCCCACTTCATTGCTTGATCAATGGATAAGATATCATCAGCTATCTCACCAGTTAACTCGGCTGAATAGAGTAACGCTGGTTTTATGATAGACCAAATCAAGTCTCCTGCTCGATCCCCTTTGGCGGATACAAGCGCTTTCAATTTTCTACGAGAACCTTTTTCTTGTTTCGCCATTTCTGTCGCAGCTGTTTTTAGCTTTTTTCGATCCTCATATTCCAATGTTTGCGGGTTTAATTCATAAATGGTACTGCCATCTTTCCCTTTTTTCTTAAGGAAAAATCCTTGACCACTTTTAGCACCCAACCAGCCATTTTCTTGCATTTTCAGCATAAAATCAGGTACATCAAAGACTTTCTTCTCTTCCCCTTCTACTTGACCATAGACATTTTTTGCTACATGAATAAATGTGTCTAGGCCAACAACATCTAATGTTCGAAATGTAGCACTCTTTGGTCGGCCAATCATAGGACCTGTCACAGAATCAACTTCCCCAACACTATAACCGCCTTCAACCATTTCTCTTAATGTCACTAGCAAACCATACGTTCCGATACGGTTAGCGATAAAGTTAGGTGTATCTTTTGCTTCCACAACACCCTTACCTAGAACATTTTCACCAAACGTTTTAACAAAGTCTAATACCTCTGGGGCTGTATCCTTAGTTGGTATCACTTCAAGTAGCTTTAAGTACCGTGGCGGATTGAAAAAATGTGTCCCTAGAAAATGTTTACGAAAATCTTCGGAACAATCCTCCGACATTTCTTCTACTGATATTCCTGATGTATTAGAGCTTACGATTGCACCTTGTTTTCGGTATTTGTCAACATTAGCAAATACTGATTTCTTAATCGATAATTTCTCAACTACAACCTCAATGATCCAATCTACTTCTGCCAATTTCTCCATATCGTCATCCATATTTCCAACCTCAATTAAATCGAGGCTTTCCTTCGTTGTAATTGGAGATGGCTTTTGTTTAAGTAATGCAAGTTTACTTTGTGTAGCGATACGATTACGCACTACCTTATCATCAAGTGTTAACCCTTTTTGTTCTTCATCCTTGGTTAGCTCACGCGGCACAATATCAAGCATAATTGTTGGTATTCCTACGTTAGCTAAGTGAGCGGCAATTCCAGATCCCATTACACCGGAACCCAATACCGCAGCACGCTTGATTGTTCGCTTCATATTTTATCCCCCAATCAGTTTTTGAATGAATACTCATTCATTTTTTGCTAAAAAATAAAAGACAGTTCCTATCCGTCCATCTATACTCTACTATAAAATATATTCTAATATTTCGCAATAAAAATAAATTATATTTTTTTGAAATTTTGGATACAAAAGAAGCGAAACCTTGGCAATCACTTCTTTTGTATCTTGAACACACGATATTCTATTCCCCTTTAGGCATTGGAGTTGGCGTTGGTCCAACACCACTTCCACTATAAGTCTTATCAATAAAGTTACGTATGTCTAGAAGCGATTCTCCAGCTTCATATTTTGCCACAGCGGTCTCCGCAATTTCAATACAAATATTACAACCAAAACCCATACTATCTAACTCCACGATTTCTCCTTTATTTACTTCCTATCATCTATGATATCGAATATGTTCTGATTAATGGTGGCAAATTAATGAACATTATAGTAAAACTAATTCTGTTATCAGCTTAATCGTAATCATTCTTATTTACAGATCGTAATCATTACGATAATATATATGATGAAATGAATTATATTCTGGAAAGGGTAACAACGATGAAAAACATAATGAGCGTTTTAATTATTTCTTTAATAGCAACACTTACTATCGGCTGTACATCAACAGATCAATCTCCAAATTCCGATGCAGACCTTACGATTTATACAACCATTTACCCTATACAATTCGCTGTGGAGCGTATTGGTGGTGAATCCGTTACTGTTAAAACAGTTTACCCACCAGGAGTTGATGCGCATACGTATGAGCCTACATCAAAAACAATGACGGAAGTAGCAAGAAGTGATGCATTTATTTACCTTGGAGCAGGGATGGAAGGATTTGCTGAAAATATGGCTAGTGCGCTTGCATCACAAGATATTTCAATCGTAGAACTTGGGACAGACGAAGATTTATTCCACTCGGAACTAGTGGAACATGATGAAACAGAACAAGAGAACGAAAATCATGAAGGTCATAGCCACAGTGATCACGATCCACATATTTGGCTCGACCCTTTACGCATGCTAGACATGTCCGAATTAGTACTAAATATATTATCTGATTTAAATCCTAATAAAGCATCTAAATACAAGGAGAACTTTACTACCTTGCAAAATGAATTAATAGAACTTGACGACCTATATCGTCAAACATTGCAACAGAAAACAAATAAAAAACTGCTTGTATCTCATGCAGCATTCGGATATTGGGAGGAACGTTATGGGTTAGAGCAACTATCTATCCACGGATTATCCTCTGGCAATGTACCGTCACAAAAGGAGTTAACGGAAATAATCGAAGAAGCAGAAGAAAACAATCTTGAATATATCATCTTTGAGCAAAATAGTTCCAATCGCGTGTCCGAAATCATTCAAGATCATCTTCATATGAAGGAACTGATCATTCATAATTTAGCAGTTTTAATGGAGAATGATATGGAATCGAATGAGGACTACTTATCTCTTATGGAACAGAATTTGGAAGTACTTGATAAAGCCACAAACTGACAGAAAGGAATAATAACGATATGACTGAACCTATCATTGCAATGAAAAAAATTGGTTACACATATGAACAAAAGCAAGTTCTAGATAATATCAACTTTGTCCTTCCTCGTGGGTCATTTATGGGGCTAATTGGTCCAAACGGTGGAGGGAAAACTACTTTAATCAAGCTTATTCTTGGGCTAATGAAGCCGGATCAAGGTTCGATAACACTATTTAATGAGCCGATTGAAAAATTTAAAGCATGGAATAAAATTGGATTTGTTTCCCAAAAATCAAATTCATTTAATAAAGGTTTTCCAGCTACTGTTTATGAAGTAGTTTCCATGGGTTTAACTGCGAAAGTAGGTTATTTCAAATTTTTCAATTCTAAGCATAAAGCAAAAATATTACATGCAATCGATCTTGTAGGTATGCGAGAATATACGTATGAGAATGTTGGGAATTTATCTGGTGGTCAACAACAACGAGTATTTATTGCTCGTGCCCTTGTAAGTGATCCAGAATTATTAATATTGGACGAACCTACTGTAGGTGTCGATTATGAAAATGTACAACGATTTTATGAGCTATTACATCAATTAAATACACAGCAACAAATTACTTTACTCTTAGTTACCCATGACACAGGAACGATGACAGAATACGCAACGAATATTGCTTGTTTAAACAAATCCCTTCATTTTCATGGCGATCCAAAAGAGTATCTTGCATTAACAGAAAACGATTTATCGAAAGTTTATGGTCACCCTGTAAATCTTGTTACACACGACCACTAATTCATTGGAGGATTAAACATGCTAGCTGATTTTTTGGAATTTGATTTTTTAAGGCATACCTTTTTAACAGGAATATTAATTGGTGTAATTGCACCGCTTCTAGGTACGTTTATTGTTGTTCGAAGACTTTCATTAATTGCAGATGCATTATCCCACGTTACTTTAGCAGGTATTGCATTTGGATTATTTCTCGAAAAAAAGTTTGCCATTGCTTTTATTACACCACTATATAGTGGTATGGCATTTTCGGTTATTGGATCTATTTTTATTGAAAAATTGCGCGGAGTTTATAAAGCGTATCAAGAAATTGCGATCCCCATTATTTTATCAGGTGGGGTGGGGTTAAGTGTTATATTTATTGCTTTGGCAGACGGGTTTAATACAGAATTATTTAATTATTTATTTGGATCAGTATCTGCGGTTAGTAAGAATGACTTTCTATCTATTTTAGGTATATCCATTTTTATTGCTATCATCATTACATTATTTTACAAAGAACTCTTCACTCTATCATTCGATGAAGAGCATGCAACCGTATCCGGGATACATGCAAAGCGCATACACTTCTTATTTATTATTTTAACTGCGTTGGTAATTGCAGCTTCGATCCGTATTGTTGGCGTACTTCTTGTGTCTGCATTAATGACTTTACCAGTGGCCGCAAGTATGCGATTAGCAAAAGGATTTAAGCAAATGATGTTTCTTTCTATTGTTTTTGGTGAGTTAGCTGTTATTATTGGATTAATAACAGGTTATTATTTAAGTATCCCACCAGGGGGTACGATTGTTATGGTTTCTATAGTTATATTATTGCTTTCCATTGGCTTAAAAAAATTTAGTTATCGAAAACAAAAGTGAGGGATAGACAATGAATATAGAAGAGGCAATCGAACTACTAAAAGAACAAGGTTATAAAACAACAGGAAAACGGAAAGATATTCTAAGTTTCTTTGCAGAAGCAGACGGATATCGAACTGCTAAAGACTTAATTCAGTATCTAGAAGAAACCTATGATGGGATAAGTTTTGATACTGTTTATCGAAACCTGCACCTCTACAATGAGGTTGGTATTTTAGAAACAACAGAACTAAATGGGGAAAAACTTTTTAGAATGAATTGTACCCACCACCATCATCACCATTTCATTTGCAAAGACTGCGGAAAAACGAAGGAGATTGAAGTTTGTCCAATGAATGAAGTGCAGAAAACATTAAAGAATTATACAATCGAAGACCATAAATTTGAAATCTATGGTCTCTGTCCAAACTGTCAATCAGCATGAACCCGAAATTAGTACTAGCAGTTGGATTAGGTGGTATGATTGGTGCAATCTCTAGATACAGTATTGCGTTATTTATTGCGGAAGAAACAGTATTTCCATATGCAACATTAATCACGAATTTAATTGGCTGTTTTCTATTAAGTTATCTTCTAAACCATTACGTAATTAAAGATGTACTGCCTCCACAATTATTTACTGCTCTTACTACAGGAGTAATTGGTTCGTTTACCACGTTTTCAACCTTCGCAGTGGAAACGATAACAACATGGCAGACTAGTATACTATTAGCTATAATTTATATGACAAGTAATATATTAGGTGGACTGGCACTTTGTTATGTTGGATTTAGAATAGCTCCTAGTAAAAGGAGGGCAACTTCATGAGTTTTTTATTTGTAGCAATAGGAGGATTTTTAGGTAGTATCCTCCGATTTTACATTGCTACGAAAACAAACAAGCATTTTGTAGGTACTTGGATTGCCAATATAACTGGTTCTACTATCCTTGGTTTTCTATTTTTCTTTTATCATGCAGAAGAGATCTCTGATGGATTTTGGCTTTTTGCGGGAGTCGGTTTTTGTGGTGCGTATACAACGTTCTCCACGTTTGGAAATGAAACCATTCAATTGCTAGTTGATAAAAAATACCGAACTGCCTTGTCTTATGTTGTTAGCTCCATTACAGTTTCCATCGGAGTGGTTGTTTTGACACTTACCTTGTTATGAGATTAACTTCAATCCAACCACTGCCGATAGAACCATACTAATAAAGAGAATTCTACGCCAATCCTTCGATTCACCATATACAAACATACCTACTAATGTACTCCCCACTGTTCCCATTCCAGTCCATACGGCATATGCAGTGCTCATTGGGATAGTATCCATTGCTAATGATAAAAATATAAAACTAACGATAAAACCACCAATTAAGAATCCTAAAGAAGTAATGCTTTTCTCCATATTAACTTTATTAAGACCGATAACTCCAATCACTTCTCCAACTCCAGCGATCAATAAATATATCCATTCCATATTTATCAGTCTCCTCCCTGATCCACAGTAACTGCTTTAAGTCCGATTACACCAATTAATAAAACTAAAATTAACAGGATTTTGACCATTTCAAATGGTTCACCAAAAAGAACCATTTCGGCTAAAACTGTACCGGCTGTCCCCATTCCTGTAAATACTACATATGTCGTACCAACCGGCAATCTCTTAGAAGCAGTAAGCAATAAATGCATACAGGCATAAATCGCTATTACGGTTAATCCCCAAGACCACCAATTATTTGCATGCTTCAATCCAACAACCCATCCTATTTCAAATAACCCTGCAGCAAAAACGAATAACCAAGCTTTATTCAAAATTAATCACCCCATCCATAAAGTGAAGATTCAATCAGTGGAGGGTTTTCTTTCATCCCCCACTGATTGTTAGTTGAACAGAATCAGACATTTACTGGCAGTTGCGGGATAAAAATACCCGAGAAGATATCAATTATCAGATATCCTCCCGGGCTTTTGTCCCTCCGTGTACACAATGTGCGTTCTCTCTCGGACCAGGCCATTTAAAATGCGGAACCCTAGAAAACTATTATTACACCTATTCTCTTCTACGTTAATTTCAATTTACCTTTACTCGAAAAATAATATTTCAACTCTAGTATATTAGCATTCATTCCAACATAACGAACTTTTTGATATACGTCAAGGTAAGATAGCTAATTTTTGTAGGGTTCAACATCAATGCCGTTCTGTTAAATCTTTAAATTTCACTTCCATATTTGTAACTTCAACTAGCAATTGCTCAACTTCCTTGTCACTAACATCTATATCACCATAACGAACTTTTTGATACACCTCTAAATTCACATCAAAGCCAATTCGTTGTAACCATTCCTCTATCGTCTCAAAAGGTTTCCTACCTTTTTGGAATTTGCCTGCTTGGTGCTCGAAGCGATAGATAACTTTTCGTGCAGGATGTTGGATTCTTTTAAGTTTTTTTCGATACTTTCTTTTTTGCGACTTTACATGTACTAGTTTTTCTTCTGATTTTTGATAGATATTATTGTCCTCATGTGTTTCTTTCTTAAATTTAAAACGCGTTCTAAAAAATCTAAGGATAAAAAAGGCTCCAAAACCAATAGCGATCGCTGTTAATCCAAAATAAATCATGGCAACCACAGGAATATTACTAATAGATTTTTTGAATTCAGGGTTTTCTAATTCTGATATTTGTTCCTCTTCTGTACCATAATCCACAAAATCATATAAATTAACATCAGGTAAGGGTTCAAGAATATTACTTAAACCTGAAGTTAGACCACTAGTAAAAAGTAAATACCCTTTTAAAAATGCATTTCGGATCACATCTGATAATAGAAAAAAAGATAAAGATACAAGAAAAATAATCCCTAAAAATCTATACCAAAAGCTTCGATTAAATGCTTTTTGGTCCGTTTTTTTAATTACCGCTACATGACTACTAATGTTTCCTATCACAACAAGTATCAGTTGAACAAAAACGAACATTAATACTTGGGTATCTTTTATTAAAACCACCAATCCAGTACCTAGGACAATTGTTAAGATTAGATAAAAGTTCTCCCGTTTGACATGCATTTCACTACGTATTGCTATGTATCTCCAAGTTAATAAGAAAGCAAAAACAACGCTTAAATGCAGCGGAAAACCAACTATACTTAATAGCAATACTATTATTGGGATAGTCACTATATATGGTGCATGATTCCAATCCAATTTAGCAAATAATGAAAAAGGAATACAGATACAACATATAACAGCTAAGTAAACCCAATAAGGAATACCTTCATAATGATGATATGTGGCTGGAAATAAAAGCAAAAAGATAATAATTGCTTCACTTATAAAGTGATAAGCGTGAGTAATTAATAAATGTTTATTTTCCATAGTCACCTAATCCTTTATCAGGAGATATTAGAGGAATTTATTAATGATCGCATCTGATGATCTTCACTAATGTTTTATTGCCAACATTAATTATCCAGTTTAGCTTCCATCTCTTTCATATGGACTTTTAAAGCTTTAACTTCCTCTTCACTAGCTTGTTTATCTCCATAGCGTACCTTTTGGTATACATTTATAGTTGTACCGACATTAATTCGAGCAAACCAATCTTCAATTGTTTCGAATGATCGTCTACCTTTATTCTGTTTTGATGCTTTTCTTTCAAATTGATAGACTAATTTTCTAATCGGATCACTTGGTTTAGTAAAATATTTACGAAACGGATTTCTTGAGTAAGTACCTTCTCCCGCTGTACTGGATAGATTCGAATAAGATACGGCACTGTTTTGCTCAGCTTGTTTTAGCTTTTGTTTAGATCGTTTTTTCCATAATATAATAATGAAAAACGTCACTATTGTAAGTAATAATATAGCGATAGCAAGTATTAGAAATATGGACATGCCTTCCACTACATTATATTCTTCAAGCTGGTTCCAATAGCCATCCCCATGCTTTGCTTCCTCTGTTGTTTGTTCAGGCCAATCTCGTTGATTCACTGTTAAAAAGCTTAAGATATCTGAAAAACCTTTAATAACTCCACCTATAGTGTTTAAAAAACCTTGGCCAACATTTAGTGCTAAATTACGAGCAGCTTCAAAAATAAAGAAAAATACTGCTGCTCCAGCTGCTAATATCCCTATAAAATATAGAGGTAATTTAAAATCAATCTGTTTTCTATCATCTTTATTTACAACCACCAACTGACTAGTTATATATCCAAGAAATAAAATTACAAATTGTAAAAATGGATAAAACATGATGAAACTATCACGAACTAATATACTTAGAATGGCAGTGAGTAGTAGCGTAAATAATATATATATATTCTCTCTACTAATTAATTCTTCCTTTCGAATATCTATATACCGCCATACAAATAAAAGAGAAAATAATACAGTGAAAATCATAGGGTAATCCAACATATTAAAAATAATAAATAATAAAGGAGCTATTACGATATACCATATATTTCGAGTGGTATATTGTGTAATAAATGTAAACAATATACAAGCAACAATACTGATGACTAAATAACTCCCATATGGAACAAACATAAAGCGAAAGTAAAAGAATGGTAAAGCTATGAGAAACATAATTATTACTTCACAAAGGAAGTGATATGCATACGTAATCGAAGCAGATAGATTAGGTTGCATACGTCATTTTCTCCTTTCTCAAAGGTCTAACCACTGCACCATCCTTTGTACCAGTTATTTGAAATACAGTGTTTTGAGTTTGTTTCCAAGTGCTTATCATTTCCATTGCTCCAGTTGGCACATCTCCTATAATAATAACCGTCTTCGGTTTTATGAATTGTTTACCCAAACGGTATAACATTTGGTTGAACGGCAGAATCATAGATTGTTTATGAATTCTAGCAAGCATTTCTAAGGTGTGAGCAAAATGAGTTTTTCCTTCTCCCTCTGGTAAATAAACATATGGAACTTTACCAGGTCTACGTGAATTAATATAAATTTCATATGGTACACCTGTTTTCGTCGCATATTCACTTAAATAAGCTGTATAACTTAATAGATTTTCTAAATTCTTACTAAAACTAGACATATTTAAATCATTTTCGGTACCTAGATTTACGATGAATACATATGACATATCTACAACTCTTTCGTAGACATTTGTTTGCATCTTTTGTGATTTTACGGAAGCATTCCAATTAATCCTATGAAAAGGATCACTATAACTATAATCCCTTGTTCCTAAAGGACTTTGAATATCTTCAAATGGTGAAAAATTTGCTCTACCCTCTCCTGGGATCATATGAAATATTGCTTCTACACCATGTACTGGTAGTAACTTTGGATATACAATAAACTCTGTTTGATATAATCGTCTATAAACTAACGTTACTAAATTAAAGTTTAGTAAATGCGGAAAATCAAATTTCACATTACTAACTTTGGAAACACCTCGCTGTTCTGCAACAACTGGAAATTCAATGATAGTATTTCTTTTCTGTAATACAGATAAAGGAATCTTTAACTGCTTCCAATAATCCCCTTTGTCTTCTACAAGCGTATATGCTTTAATAGATGGACCTAATTGAACTTTAAAACTTCCGTTAACCATCGGAAAAGTAGAATAATTCTTAAGTTGAAAGCGTAAATTCGCTTCTTCTCCTGGAAAAAGTCTAACGGTTTTAGATATGTTTTCTAATTCTAATTTCCTCCCAAGTCCACGATCATAAATTTTATAGACTACTAAATACGCTGCAAATATACCTACTCCAATAAAAGCTACAGGAGTTCTAAAAATAACCCCAATTAAAAAGAATACAATCAAAGCGATTAGGATGTAATCAGAACTCCTGGAATGCTCTGAATTCACTTCTTTTTTCCACGTCATTTGCTAACTGCCCCTTCTTCAACTGGCACAGGTACAGCTTTCATTATTTCATCCACAACTTGTTGTGCGGTTTTCTTAATAGAACCTTCCATCGTTAGAATTAAGCGGTGTTCAAACACATATGGTGCTAACTGCTTAATATCCTCTGGAGTTACAAAATCTCTTCCTTGCAAGTATGCACGAGCCTGAGCTGCACGCATTAACGCAAGCATTCCTCGTGGACTTATTCCTAATTCCACTTCACTATGTTCTCTTGACTGATGTATTAGTCCTAATAAGTAATCGGAAACTACATCTGAAATAGAAACCTGTTTTATTTGTTGTTGAAATTCTCTAATATCATCCAACGTAAGGGAAGCATAAATTTCATTGTACGGATCACTTGTCCGATAGGTATGTAATATTTTCTTTTCTTCTTCTTTTGCAGGATAACCTAAATCAATTTTGAATAAGAAACGGTCTAATTGGGCCTCCGGTAGTGGAAATGTACCATAATTGCTTTCCACTGGATTTTGTGTTGCAAGGACAATAAATGGAGGCTCTACTTTAATTGTTTCTCCGTCGATAGTCGATTGATATTCTTCCATAACCTCCAGTAAACTCGACTGGGTTTTAGGTGTTGCTCTATTAATTTCATCTGCTAATAATACATTTGAAACTACTGGTCCAATACGCAATTCAAATTCTTGGGTTTTTGGATTAAAAAAGCGAATACCGGTAACATCACTAGGTAAAACATCCGGAGTGAACTGGACACGATTAAAGTTACCATCTATTACTTTTGCAAAACTCTTTGCCAATTTTGTCTTACCGGTACCTGGTACACTTTCAAGTAACACATGACCTTGTGAAAGTAAGGCAATAAAGAGCAGATCTACTACTTCCTCTTTACCATAAATGACTTGATTTAATGTCTCTTTTGCTTGAACTATTTTCTCCATTTTTCAATAACCCCCACAATAGCATTTATTTACAAAAATTAGATAATTTATTTTATTGTAACACTTTTCCATACGTAAATAGTAGTTATTCTGTTTCATTAAAATACATTTTTTTACTAGGAAGTCGTACCAGAACAGTTAAAATAGTAGCTATTATCAACATACCAATTGCTAATGAAACGATGGTGACACGTAAAGGAATGATATCAGCAACTGCCCCTACTAACAGTACAAACACCACTTGCATAAAGCTTTGTATTAGTTGAAACATACTAGTAACTCTACCCATAATGTTAGTAGATACATTATTTTGATAAAATGTTGTGATACCAGCGTTCAAAAAAGCATTAAAGAAGCCTAAAATAATAAAGCCAATCGTTATGGAGATAAAAGACCATGAAACAGAATATAGAATATAACCAATCGTCTCCATTACAATACCGATAGCAATCATGGATCGTAATGACAAACGTTGAGCAAATAGTGAAACAATAACGCCTCCTGAAATAGCACCAATACCGGTAATACTAATCAATAGACTGTAATCCATTTCTGATAGCCCTACAACTTTTTGGGTAAAAACAACCTCTTGTGCATCCATCGCAAAGCTAAAAATTACCGTGGCTACAAATGCACCATAAACAATTACAATATATTTTCTTTCCTTAAAATAGTTAATCACTACATACCAATCGGATTTTACTTGTTCTACTGTCAATCGAGGGATGTCACTCCTAACCAGTTCTTCTTTTTCCGGTAAAAGATAAAGTAGCAAGGCCGAAATAATAAAAGAAATAGCATTAATATAAATTGCGATGTGTACAGAACCAATAAGAATTAACGCCCCACCAATAGCAGGTCCAACTATGAAAGCACCAGAAATAGTTAATGATTGAATAGCATTATAACGTTTTCGAAGGTCTTTCGGAACTAGTTGTGTAATATAAGTCATGGAAGCTGGAGTAAAGAAGGATTTTGCTGCACTTATACCGATTAATACAACATAAATTAGCCAAATACTTGGCAAAAAAGGGATACTGAACACGAATATTGCCCTTATCATATCAGTGCCAATCATAATCAGTCGTTTACTACGATAATCGATAAAACTACCTGTCCAAAACTTTGTTAAAACATTTACTGCTGGTCCAATAATCCACAACCCTGCAACAGCTGTAGCCGATCCGGTCATCTGATAAACAAGTATGTTGATAGCTACTAAGTAAATAAAATCTCCTATCCCAGAAATGCCTACAGAACTTAGTAGAATAATAGGGTCTTTCCATTTATTTAATTGATTCCCCATGTTGTCTCTCCTATTTTAATTGTAAAAAATCACGAAATACTTCTTTAGTTTAAACTATTTCGACTAAATTTTACAATTATTTAAATACCACATCAAAAGTTTTAAGCATGGAAACGAGGTAGATATCATAACAATGATAATAGAAACTAATGTGGACAAGGTGGCTACTTTGTGATTAAGAAAACTGCAGCAATATTAGGTGGAAGTATTTTAGTAGCAGCTGGAATAAATTTATTTATTATCCCAAATCACTTACTTGATGGTGGTATTGTTGGTATTGGTTTAATTGGTAAATATTTATTTGAGTTAAGACCGGGAATGACTATCATCCTACTCAGCATTCCTCTATATACCTTAGCTTTTTTTCATAATCGAGCTTTTTTTTACAATGGAATTCATGGATTGTTGGTTTCATCTTTTTTTATTGATCTTTTTTATCCATTATCATTTTGGGATGCACCGCCAATTCTTATCAGTTCACTACTCGCAGGAATTCTAGTAGGGTTAGGAATTGGGATTATGCTAACAGCAGATATTAGCTCGGGAGCTAGTGACCTGTTGGCATTGATGCTTGCGAAGATTACAAATATGAATGCCGGAATAATTATCTTTTTAATTGATTGCATGGTCCTACTTCTTGGTTATTTTACGGTTGAAGAAGTAACCATTCTGTATTCAGCCATTATGGTAACGGTAATTGGCATAACTACTTCTACCATACTATCCCTCTTCAAAAAGGATAGACATTCATATCGATTTTAAATAAGACTCTTCTAACTTTGATTGATTCAACTTTTATATAGACTGCGCAATAACGTAATTAGATGGGTCGGTTCAGAATAAAGTGCTGTTCGGTCGTTCATAGTAGCCAGAATACTTCGCTTTCCGTGGGCACGGCCTCAGCCTCCTCAGAAGAAAACCACTTCTTCCGGGGTCTTCGGACACGTGCTGTTCCCACAGGAGTCTTCGTATTCTGCCTCCGCTGATGGTGATTTCTTGTTTAAAGAATAGTGTTACTACTTCACTAGCGTAGGAAATACACGAAGACTCCTTGAAAAAGAAAAGCACTTTTTCTGCGTGCGATGTGTCGCTGACGTAGCGTTCCATGTCCTACGGGAGAATAGGCATCGGTGAGACCACACAGTGCGTAGCACGAGGAGGCTCACCAGCCGCCCGCGGAAAGCGAAGTGTATTTCTGGAGCGAGGTAAAGGCACCAACCAACATATTAAGTTAATGCACAGTTTACATCAACTACGAATAACGAATAATATTATTTACTTAAAAAAATCAATAATCTATTTGAAAGCCGCCTCATGTAAAAAAGTAGCTAACGGATTACTCCTATTAGCTACTTTTGTTTTGTTAATTATCCTTCTTATATTCTTTAGAGATCATTTTAAGAAATGAAATTACAATTAAAATAAGAATAACCGTAAAAGGTAAGGCAGAGATTAAAGAGGCTGTTTGTAGGGCATCTAGACCCCCTGCAAGTAATAACACAACAGCTATAGCAGTAATGAGTACTCCCCAAATCATTTTTACATATAACGCTGGATTCAAACTTCCCCTTGAAGTCATGCTTCCCAAAATATAAGTTGCTGAATCTGCAGACGTAACTAAGAATGTAAATATTAATAGAATCGCTAGCAAGGACATGATATTGGATAATGGGAGAGTGCCAAACGTTTCAAATAAAGCAACAGCAACATCATTATTGACTGCTTCAGCTATGGCGCTATCTTTATTTAAATCACTATTCAGTGCCGTACCTCCAAATGCAGCAATCCATAAGCAAGCAATAATCGGTGGAACGATCAGCACTCCGAAAACAAATTCACGAATTGTTCTACCTCTGGATACACGTGCAACAAATGCCCCTACAAATGGCGACCATGCTATTGCCCATGCCCAATAAAAAATCGTCCAATCACGTACCCACGTACCACCTTGATAAGGTGTTAGTCGTAGACTGTACTCTACAAAATTTGTTAAATAATCTCCTAATCCTAAAACAAATGAATTTAAAATAAATACAGTTGGTCCTGTGATAAACACAAACAATAATAAAATAATACAAATGCCAAGATTTATATTACTTAACCACTTAATACCTCGATTTAACCCCGTACTTGAAGAAAGTAAATACAATACAAGGATAACTGCAGCTATTCCAACTTGCATCCATACGGTATTAGGTAAATTAAATACATTCTTTAACCCACCATTCATTTGCATGATACCAAGTCCAAGAGAAGTAGCAACCCCCATAACTGTTGCAATTACAGCTAACGAGTCAATGGTAACTCCTACCCCTTTATTTTTACCAACAACAGGTTTTATAGATGTAGATATTAAGCCATTTTTATCCTTACGAAATTGTATATAGGCGATGATCAAACCTACTACTGCAAAAACGGACCATTGACTAACTCCCCAGTGAAAAAAGGAATATCCCATCGCAATTCTTGCTGCTTCTTCCGTTTGTCCTTCCAAACCCGGAAATGGAGTCGAAAAAAAATGGCTCATCGGTTCCGCTACACCCCAGAAAACCAATCCTGATCCGAAACCTGCTGAGAATAACATACCAACCCACGTGAAAAATGGATACTCCGGTCTTGATTTTGGTGGTCCTAATCGAATTTTTCCATATTTACTTATGGATATACCAACTAAAAATAAAACAAATAGGAAAACCGCTAATAAATAAAACCACCCAAAATTACTCGTAGTAAAATCGAACAATGCTTGTGCAACTGTTCCGAATTGCTCAGGTAATACTGCACCAATAATTACTAATAAAAGAATAATCAAAGCAGATATATAAAATACTGGATTTCGATATGTATGTTTCTTCATGTATTCCGCCCTTTCTTAGATGTCAATTCATATCTAATATGTGTGTAATTTTCAATCAGTGAAGTATTACTTCCGGTTACATGAGAAATAAATAATACCCTACATCATGCCGTAGTAAACTATATTTTTAAACGAATGGTAAAAATTATTCACATAAACCGAATCTAAAAGAACAAAAGCGCTATTACAGAGAAATTTTAAAACTATTCAATGTGTAGATTAGAAGAACCATTAGAATAACTTATTGCAAAAAAAGAGTAAATTAAGTAAGTAGGTTACAGAAATCCCTTTTATAATCATCTTTAAATACTACCATTTATTGTTCCAAAAGGAGTTATTATCTGTTATAGCCCTTCTCAAAGACAATTGCTTGCTTCCTAAAAAGATATATCAAAAGGAGCTTGGGATCCAAGCTCCTTTACTAATTTCTATGTGACTAAAATTATAAACAAATAAACTTTATTTATCATGAAATTTATACTTATGCACTTTAATGAGACCCTTAGCAATGAGATCATCTTTATTACAAGTATTATTTAGAAAAGCTGCCTTCTGAAACAAGCTCATCTATTAATTTTCGATCAGATGGCTTTTCACGACTCTGTAATTTTTCTGAAAGATTTTCTTTACCACCTTGATAACCGATTGCTACTATTGCATGTATTGCATATTCTTCTGGAATAGATAATATTTCTCTTGCTTTTTCTTTATTAAATCCACCCATTGCATGAGTTATTAAGCCTTTCCTGGTTGCTTCCAATGCTAAATATCCCCATGCTGCACCCGTATCGAATGCATGCGACTGGTTAAAACCACCAAAACGCTCTTCCTCTTTTTTAGACAAAACAGCGACCAAGACAGGCGCATGACGACACCATGCTACATTTCCATCATTAATATAGCTTAAAAATTTATCACGATCCGATTTTTTATTGGCAAGAACAAATCGCCACGGTTGGGCATTTCCTGCAGATGGCGCCCATCTTGCCGCCTCAAATAAACTATTCAAAACATCTTTTGGTATATCCTTCTCTTGGAACGATCTCGGTGACCAACGCTTCAAGTAGATTGGATCAATATCATACTTACTCTCTCGAATACCTTCTACTTCATTCATAAGATGACAACACTCCTCTATTATTTTAACCCCAGTAAAAGTTTCGATTTAATTATATTACTTATAACGAACTAGACAAAATAAAAGGCTCTAGCATAAAAATGCTAGAGCCTTTAGTACGATATTATTTTCCAACTCGTCTTACATGACCTGTAAAATGATTCTTCCAGTATCCACTAGTCATATTAGCAACAGCTAATCCTGTTGAGTTTTGCGCTCCAATGAAATTACCATTACCAACATAGATACCTACGTGGCCATTTACTTTATACGTATTAAAGAATACCATATCACCTGGTTGTATATTACTATACGAAACTTTTGTACCAACGGATTGTAATGCTGCTGTACTAGATGGAATATTATAACCACCTTGGGCGAATGCCCATGATACGAACCCAGAGCAATCAAACCCACTTGGTGTCTTTCCTCCCCATACGTACGGTACACCTAAATATTGATATCCAGCATTTATTACTGTACTTAGGTTTCCACTTCCCGATACTGGAGCGGATGATTTACTTAATGTAGTTAGATTACCATTTGAATTACTAGAAGTACTTGCACTTGCAGTTGCCGGAGGTGTGCGCTTTTCAGCTATACTCCTACGTACTTGCGCTTCAATGGATGCAAGACTACTATCTTTAATTTGTAATTCTTCTTTTTTCTCCGTTAATTCTTTTTCTTTTTGTTTTAATACACTTTTTTGTTCTTCATTTTGATCTTTTTGTACGAGGATTAACTCCTGCATCCCTTCTAATTCCACTTGCATATCTGTTAATTCTGCAAGCTTCGTTTCGACTGATGCTTTATCTTCTTCTTGCTGTTTAATTAAGTCATTATCAGATTCCGTAATTTTTGTTACAGCAGATACGCGGCTAACAAAATCACCAAAACTTTTTGAACCAAAAATAATATCAAGGAACCCAATGTTTCCACCGTTTTTCTGATAAGAAACCATTCGGTCTTTTAAGATATCTGAACGTTTTTGGATAGCATTTTCTAATTCTACTATCTCCGCTTCTTTCGTTGAAATCTCATCATTTGTTTCATTAAGCTTTTTTTCATTTTCTTTAAGAGCCTCTTCAACCCTATTAATCTCTTCGTTTAGCTCTTCTAATTCTATTAAAACATCCGCAATTTCAGCTTCCGCTTTTGATAAACTATCTTTTATTTCAGATCGTTCACTTTCAATTTGTGACTGTCGATCCTGTAATTCATTCATTGTTTCGGCTTGGACTGAATCCGTGAAGAAAGTACTCCCTATGCCAACTACAGTAACAGTGGCCATCGATATAATTGCCTTTTTCAACATTCTTTCCTCGCTTCCCAAGTCACACCTGCAATCTATTAGCAGTAGTGTTCATATATATTTTACTTCTATGTAATCTATTATTCTAGGCAATTAGTAGTATAACACCTAAAAATTTCAGTCGTGTTATAGTAATGTTACAATTATGTTTCAAATTATGACAATTAGTTATCCTATCTACCATGAAATAATAATTTTTACTATTAAATGAACCGTATAAATACCTTATTAACTAAAAATAATAGGAAAATATATTGTATAATGGCAATAAGACTGGAAAAATGAAATTCTATTCATGTATTGGAGTATTGCTCATGAAACTATCGCAGTTCATTGGAAATAGGTTAATTAAAACAGCTATAGCTATTTTAATTACAGCTTGGATTTGTGACATAATCGGTTGGCCGCCTGTATTTGCTGTAATTACAGCTATTGTGACATTGGAACCAACTGTATCCGAATCCATCAAAAAAGGAATGATTCGATTTCCAGCTTCAGCAATTGGTTCTGCATTTGCTGTGATATTTATAGCACTATTTGGGAATTCACCGATTACATATACGTTAGCAGCATTTTTTACAATCGCCACTTGTGTAAAATTACGATTACATGCTGGGGTATTAGTAGCTACATTAACAGCAGTAGCAATGGTAGAAGTCATTTACAGTAACTTTCTTATATCCTTTTTTATCCGTCTTGGAACAACAACAATTGGATTAGTTGTTTCTACTGCTGTAAACATGTTCCTTTTACCACCAGATTACACACATGATATCGTAAAACATATTAAGATACTAAATAAAAAAACAGGAAAACTAATTGAGGACGTTTTTGAAAACATTTTATTTGATGAGGATGTTAAAGTACGAGATAGGATGGGACAGCTTCGAAAAGCCTTAAATAAAACGGAAACGTTAATTCGATTTCAAAAAGAGGAAACAAAATATCACCCATTAGTTGGGCATGAAAAACATGTCTTCCAACACGCCCAGGACCAAATATTAAACATTAGAATGATGCATTATCATATCGAAAATTTAATAAATACACCTATCGATACCGTTTCATGGACTAAAGAAGAGCGAGAAATTATTCATTTCGCTATTAAAAAACTCTCACAAAGTATGGAAGATGAAAAAAATTACAATATAGAGGATCATGAAAAGCAATTAAAACAATTGACAGAAATATTTTGGGAAGATAATGAAGAAATAACAAAAAATAACAAACATCATCCGACACATTTCCCACCAGAATTGATCATTTTATATGAACTGTTATCCATTTTCGAGCTCATAACAGCTTTTTATATTAACGATAACAGCACAGAAAAAACTGTGTAGGCACGCTACACAGTTTCTAATCCTAGAAACTATTGTACTAACTGATGCTTGAATGCATAAATAACAGCTTGGGTCCGATCTTGTACTTCGAGTTTTCCAAGAATATTACTGACATGGACTTTAACTGTCTTTAATGCAATGAACAACTCATCTGCAATTTCTTGATTGGTCTTACCCGCAGCAATTAGAAGTAAGATTTCCATTTCTCTTTCCGTTAATTGCTCATGTAAATGCTCCACAGGTTTTTCTCTCATTTTTGTCATGATTTTTCCGGTAACTTCCGGTTCAAGAACTGATTGCCCTTGAAAAGTAGAGCGGATCGCTTTTGCAATTTCATTAGCTTTTGATGTTTTGAGCATATAACTAGTTGCTCCTGCTTCCAAGGCAGGGTATACTTTCTCATCATCAAGAAAGCTAGTCACAATAATAATTTTAGCATCTGGCCACTTCTCGATAATCTGTCTAGTGGCTTCAATCCCATCCATTTCCTTCATCACTAAATCCATTAAGATCACATCTGGTTTTAATTCCAATGCTAATTCAACAGCTTCTCCACCATCATCTGCTTCTGCTATTACATCCATATCTGATTGAGCTGACAAGTAAGATGAAACCCCTATTCGTACCATTTCGTGATCATCAGCGAATAAAATTCTAATCATCATTCTCATCCTTTTTTCCTAAACTAGGCACCTTTACTTCTAATCGGGTTCCTTGATTCGGTAAACTAATAATTTTTAACGTTCCCCCAACCTCATATGCCCGTTCACTCATATTGGAAAGTCCATAAGAGCCAGTTGTTCTTATTTTTTCCGTATCAAAACCTATTCCATCATCAACAACACGTAATATTATGGTGTCATCTCGCTCAATCAACATAACTTGTAGGTTGGTTGCTTCTGCATGACGTAGCGTATTCGATACAGACTCTTGCAGGATGCGAAATAACTGATCTTCAACACCCTTATCTACATTGAATTCCTCAATTTGTGCGATTATTTCCATTGGAACTTTTTGCGTCAGTTCTCTTAGAAGTTCATTAATTCCTTCTTGAATTGATTTTCCTTTTAATGGAACAGGTCTTAGGTGTAAAAGTAATGCACGCATTTCCAACTGTGATTGATGGATCATTTTCTCCACTAATTTTAGTTGTTTATTAACTGACTCATCTATCGGAGCATTCGTGTCATTTATTGCTGACATCATCATTGATGCGGCAAATAATTGCTGACTCACAGAATCATGTAATTCGCGTGCCAAACGATTTCGTTCTTGGACAACTATTTCTTGGAGACTTTGCTCTCGTTCATTGGCTCTTTCTGTTGCCAAACGTTGAGCATGCTCTGTTTGCTTACGGATTTTTTCTTGAATTTGTTCCATCTGATTCTGTATTGTCTGAAGTTCCGTATATGGCTGCTCATCTATTGTAACTTTTTGGCCCTTAGCAAGTTCATCTAATTGACGATTTATTTTATGAAATCGTTGACGCCAAAAAAGACCTATTGTAATACCAAAAATGGATCCTACCATACCCGATACACATAATATAATCACTGCAAAAGGAATGTCCCCCATGTTATGTGTGAAAATGAGAGTCCAATCTTCAATTGGAAAAGCCAAAAAGGTTATACCAATAATCATTACCGAAATTAGTATTCCGAATGCAATACCTGTGAAAGCGTGACGTAAAATAGTGATCATATCCGCTTCACCTCGATATCTCCTGAAACGATGGAAGTAATAATTTTAACTCGTGGTAGTGAAGTTGTATCATATTTTTCTGTTTGATATATAAGCGACTCGTTCATTATTTTCAAATGATGTTTCCCTAAAATATGTGCTCTTCCAAAAATGGAACTATGATGAATACTTACTTCCACTTCATATGGTACATAAATTTCTACATTACCAACAAAGTGTCGAATGGAAACAACGGCAGTATCGTTAGGTAATACGGTATTACTTAAATCAATGATTCGATCTCCAAAACCACCATGTATGTTAATATCTCTCCATTGGTAAGCCGTTTGATCTGTCTGTTGATCGTCAAATATTTTATGGTGAAATAGTGGTTGTTTTATTACCATAGGATCGACAATTACCTCTTGATGGGTAATTAAATCTGGTGATATCTTTTCTGCCTCTTGTGTTTTTTTTACATAATTCATAATAAATAATACGATAGCAACTATTACTAAAAAGCGAACTGCCAACATATTTAAAATGGATAAAACCAAACTAATTAATCCGATCCAGAATAAAATCTTTCCCCATAATCGGACAAAGTTTTTCCAACCGAAATAAATAAATAACCCTGAAAACAAAGCAGAGATTATTAATCCACCATTAAAGAAAACAATTTCCGCAATAAAAAGGATCACTCCAATGATCAATATCCAGTTTAATGTTTCTGTGTTTAATCGTTGAAACAATCTTGTGACCCCCTTCTATCCAATAATAATGAAGTAGACGCAGATAACTGCGCCTACTTAGTATATCATTTTTTCATTTGCATGAAATTAATTTACTTTCTCGTTTTCTTGCATTTCCTTTTCAAGCTTAGCTATTTTATGATCGAATGTGCTTTTGTAATAGGCACTATTTACTTTGTACTCCAACCCTTCAATGTAACGTTCCATCTCAGCAAAACGAGAGAATGGCTTATCAGATACTTCTTCGATCACCCTATTAATTTGGTGATTTGCATGTGCAATGTTTTCTCTCCCCATAAGCTCCATTCGGCGTAGATACATATCTTTCAACTTATGCTTCATTTCTTCATACTTTTGCTCCAGCATATCTAATTGCTCAATAGCTTCTTCACGAGAAGCTTTCATTCGTTCTGCACGTGCGTGATACTCTTCATGTTCTTTTATCGCAAATTCATACATTTGCTGTTCCCCAGCTTTTTCTGCAATTTTAGCTTGTTTCAACCGTTTGTCTGCAAGATCCTGTGCTTTATGATATTCACTTGTAAATTCATCTTTTAATTTGTATTGGCGATCTACTAGTTTACGCACCTTTTCTTTTTCTTGTTCACTTTGACGTAAATACTGATTTAATGCAGCTATTGGGTTCTTTTGTTCTTTTTGATCCATAAATTGGTGTAGGTCTGCTGATATAGAATCTTTCATACGCGTAAATATGTTTGTCATTAAAAATCTCTCCTTTAATAATTATTAATTTCTGCCCATTGACGTTCAAAATTTTTAAATGGGTCATCATCTTCTTCTACTTCGCTTACGACTGGGTCATCCTTGTCCTTTTTCCAGTTTGTAATTACTAAATATAGCGCAAAAGCTGCCGCTAAACCAATCACTGCAAACATATTGGAGAACGTAATACTTAGTACAACTAACCCTAGTATTACCCAACCAACTTTTCCAGCTGTGGAGTCACTTTTTATGAATTTCTTAAAGATTACATATAGTAACCAGATGCTAACACCCAATATTACCATCGGACCGAGATTTGCAAGTAAAACGAGTAAGGCAATCAAGCCTCCAATAAATAACAAGAATTTTTTCATCTGTTCTGCCTCCTTTCTTTATCTTGATTCCATCTTACCGAGAATTTTAATTTGCCGTAATGAGCCTAAGCAATATTTTAGAATAAGACCTCAGGCCTATATAGGACTAGTCAATTAAAAAAGAGAATCTATCGTATGATAGATTCTCTAGATTGACTATTAATTAGCCATTTCTTTTCCTAATATTATTAAGTCATTCAATAAACGATCTTATATTTCTATATAACTTTATTTAGTTATATATCAGTAGATACAATTTTTCACAATATATTCTTTGGAGAACAAATCATTTCTAGTACAAAATATCAGACTCAACAACAAATTTTTATGCTATGATAGGTAAAATTACAACAAATTTTTCGCTATTTTTTCTATTACATTACTGATTTCATGTTCTGTAACATCATAGTGTGTTGTAAAGCGAACTGTGTTTGGACCAAATGCTACTGCCAAAATTTCTTCGCGTTTTAAAATTTCGATAAATTGATTGGCGTTTAACCCCGATTGCTCTGTGTTTACTAGTACAATATTCGTATCAACTTTATTTTCAATGGATAGTCCGCGTATAGCTGATAAGCCTGTCGCCAGCTTGTTAGCTTTTTCATGATCTTCCGCTAAACGATCAACCATGGTTTTCAATGCAACTAAGCCAGGTGCAGCAATAATACCAGCCTGTCTTAACCCACCACCTAATCGTTTCCTCCATTTCCTAGCTTTCATAATAAATTCTTGCGTACCAGCTATGATAGACCCTACTGGTGCTCCTAGTCCTTTGGAAAGACAAAATTGAACGGTATCTGTATAACGAGCATACTTTTTCACACTTATACCAGTAGCAACAGCAGCATTGAATAATCTAGCACCGTCTAAGTGAATTGGTATATTACGATTCTGAACACGTTGATAGATTTCTTTCATATTTGCTAACGGTACAATGGCACCACCTGCACGATTATGTGTGTTTTCGAGACAAATCAATCCCGTTTCAGGTTGATGAATATCATCAACTCGAATAGCTGCTTCCACCTCATCCGGACTCATCTCACCACGAATACCCTTAATTGTCCTTGGCTGTACCCCCGCAAACGCCGATATCGTACCACCTTCATAAAAATAAATATGAGAATTCGCTTCTAATATCACTTCTTGACCAGATACACAGTGAGTAAGTACGGCTACCTGATTTCCCTGTGTCCCACTTGGCACAAACATCGCAGCCTCTTTGCCAAGCATACTGGCAGACAGTTCCTCCAATTCTAAAATTGTTGGATCTTCGTTATAGACATCATCACCTACAATTGCATCAAATGCTGCTTGTCTCATCATTTTTGTAGGCTTCGTTACCGTATCACTTCGTAAATCTATCATTTCTACCTCTCCTTACTCTTATCTATTTATACGCTTTCGTAGATAATAAAGTATCTACCCTCATCAATAGCATTTTTATCATATTTTTCAATGATCGAAAATAATGCCAAACCTACTTATATTTTACCATATCATGTATAAATAACAGCGACCACTAGCCATAACTTCTTATCCTAGTTATAAAGGAAAAGGGAAAGAAACCTACTTAAGTAGTTTCCTTCCCTTTTCCGATTTCATCAACTATTCTTTCTGCCGCTCTTCGATAGTAATTGCTCATATTGACGAAAGAAATAGCCAACAACAATTGCTCTAGATAATCCGAATCGCTATTCTCCATCAAACTAACCTGACGATTCACTTCACTTGCACATTCATGCGCATCCTCTCGAAACTGCTCCCGATTATACTCGGATAGATATAGATAAATCTCATAAAGATCATCTACATTGAAATTATCATTCGTAATTTTTTCGTTTACATGCTCCAAAGCAGTTTTTATGTCTTTAATTGATAAAGCACCTTTCAATTGATAAATCAAACTGATTAAAATCAAATGGTCCTTCGAATACTTCTTATTTTTTATCGGAAATAATAATTTGCCTTTTGCATAATTATTAATCATTGTTTTAGTTAATATTTTTTCTTCTTCATTTCTTTTTGAACTAGCAAACTTACTTTCAAAAAGTTGAATGACTTGATCCATGTATAAGTCTAAATCGGGCATTTCCTTAATTGATAGATGGTTATCTAAATATAAACCATCCAATAATTCATTTAATTTTTCCATTATAAAAACCTCATTACGTAAGATATGGGTCTATTATACGGTGAAAACGGCATGAAAGTAAAGCTTGACTACATATTGAAATGGGTGTATTGTGTTATGTAGTATTAAAAACTATGTTATAGAGTAAAGGGGTAATGGTACATGGGATTGTATATTCGAGAACCTATTAATGGATTGACGCATTTATTTGGAGCCCTATTAGCTTTTATTGGACTTCTTGCACTTGTTATAAAAGCCTCCTCTGAATCAGGTTCTATACTGACCATCATGGCTGTAATCATATTCGGAGTCAGTATGATATTACTGTATTCCGCTTCTGCTACTTATCATATGGTAGTAGCAAAAGATCATGTCATTGCATTTTTACGAAAAATTGATCACTCGATGATTTTTGTATTAATAGCTGGGACCTATACACCAATTTGTTTAATAAGCTTAAACGGGGTTACTGGTTGGGTTCTGTTTGGTGTAATCAATGGACTAGCTTTGATTGGAGTTCTTTACAAATTGATATGGTTCCAAGCACCGAGATGGTTATCCACCGGATTATATATTGCCATGGGATGGATTGTTATTTTCTTTAGTTCTTCACTAGCAAATATTATTGGTACAAATGGATTGCTTTTACTAATTCTTGGTGGTATTGCTTATACTTTAGGTGGTTTTATATACTGGCTAAAACCTAGATTTCTAGAATTTAAACATATGGGATTTCACGAGATTTTTCATATCTTTATATTATTTGGAAGTTTATTTCACTTCCTTTGTGTATATTATTATATATTATAAAAAAAAGTGAAGTAGCCACAACTTAGGCTACTTCACTTTTTTTAATAGGATACCATTTCAGATTTTACATACTGATAAACTAATTGCTCTGTTTGTGCTAATGAGGATTCATGTGTTCTTTCATAAGCATGGGAAGAATCAATTCCTGGGCCAATTAAACCATGTACAATATCATGCCCAGATTTGATAGCAGCAGATGCATCAGACCCATAATAAGGGTAAATATCAAGTTTATAGCCGATGTTATTTTTTTCTGCCAGATCAACTAAATGTTTGCGTAGCCCATAATGATAGGGGCCAGTAGCATCCTTGACACAAATAGATACCGTGTACTCATCTGTGGACTGTCCATCACCCATTGCTCCCATATCAACAGCTAAGTATTCTACTGTTTCTGGAGTTACATTGGAATTACCACCATAGCCAATCTCTTCATTATTCGAAATTAAGAAATGGGTGGTATATGGTAATGTGATATTTTCTTCCTTTATTCGTTTAATTAATTGCAAAAGAATCGCCACACTTGCTTTATCATCTAAGTGACGAGATTTAATAAATCCATTTTCTGTTTCCTGCACACGTGGATCAAACGAAACAAAATCCCCTACTTCTATTCCAAGTGATCGAATATCATCCGCATTTTCTACCTTTGCATCGATACGAACTTCCATATTTTCTTGATTTCGCTCTGCTTTTCCAGCATCCTTATACACATGAACAGAAGTCTGATGCATTAAAATGGTTCCTGTTAAAACTTTACCGTTCGAAGTATGAATTTCACAATACTCCCCTTCAATTGCGTTATAGCGGAAGCCACCAATCAAATCTAGGCGAAGTCGTCCATTACTTTTCACTTCTTTCACCATAGCTCCTAACGTATCTACATGGGCTGTTAACATGCGGTGCTCATCAGTGTTCTCTCCAGGCAAGGTTGCAATTAATCCACCTTTACGATTACGTTTCGTTTCTACATGTAATGCTTTTAAATAATCTTCTACAAATGCGATCACATTGGAAGTAAATCCTGATGGGCTTGGAATAGACACAATTTTTTTTATGAGTTCTTTCGTTTCTTTTACATTTGGATATGTACTCACGATAATTTCCCCTCTCCATTAATACTACTTCATATTTTACCTATACTATCGTTAGATTAACAGAAATAACTACTCATTTATGTAGAATTTGTATGATTTTACCTTCTATTATTAAAATATTAAAATGAATAAAGGTACTCAGATTTTTTAGTCAGAGTACCTGTAAACCTACAATGTTTCTATTACATTTTTCTTGTCTATTTTTAACTGGTTTAGGTTATTTTCGCTTTGTTCTTCTTGTGATTTTAATTTGGAAAGAATGTTATTAACATGTGATAATTGTTCCTTTGTTTGCTGTAATGAATCGTTAATTCGTCCCTGTACCATCCAATCTACGATAAATCCATCAAAGAAAAAGTCAGCAAACTTTAATAATCCAGACATATCCACATGCATAGCTGCTACTTCATTTACGTCTAGTAATTCTTTTTGAAACTTTCGCATTTTCGATTGTGCGATATGAATCTGGTCCGTGGCTTGATCAATATGGTCATGTTTTATCGCACTGGATATCATTCCACCACCAACCATATCCCACGTCCCCCAGCCTTTGGCGCTTTGAAGGGAGTCAATTGCTTGAAGGAGTGCCCATTTAACATTTTCACCTGCTGTAATTGCCTCTCCCAATTCCGTAAGATATGCTTGCACATCAGCTTCTTCCTCATCTAAACGAAATAGTTTGTCCGAGTAATCTGAGTTACTATCCTTAATTAGCGCTTCTTTTGTCTGTAATAATTCTTGATATTCCTGCTCACTATTCATTACAAGTTTCCGTTTTTGGTGTACAACAGTCATTTCATCTACTATTTCATGTTTCGTTTTCTTTGCTTCTTCAAGTTGAAGTTGTACAGCAGCTACTTCTTTTTCTTCTTTATCTAATCTTTCGTATTTTGTTCCAACTATGCTTGAGATTAAATTCGTAATACTTATTCCCTCTAATTTTTGCACATCTTTCTTTTCTTTTTCTAGCTGTTCAGATACGTTTTTAATTGTATCCTCAACTTCTTGTAACTCATTTTCGTAATCGGTTAATTGCTTCTCGAATTTACCCTTCTTACGAATATCTCCCTTTACCCGTACGATTTGCTCATTTAAATTTTGAAACATATAAATCCCCCAATTTATTATTTACTATTACATACGAGGAGGATTTAAAAAGGTTTCATGTATCTTGAATCGGTTATTTAATGATTAACATGTCATTTTCATCAAATTCCCACATCTCACCATAAGCAACTTCCCAATAATAACCATTAGGGTCTTGAAAATAGCCACTATAGCCTCCCCAAAATACTTTTTCTGGTGGTTTAACTATAGTTGCTCCAGCATTTTTTGCCATTTCAAATATTTCATCAACTTCTTCTTTGGATTTACCGTTATAGGCAAGCGTAATGCCACCAAAACCTTCTACTAGTTTTGGAGGGTTCTCCTCATTAATATCTTTCACTAAACTATCAATTTGAAAAAGTGATATTTTCGTACCCCCATTTTTAAAGAAAATAACATCTGGAGACTCTTCACTTCCGTATACCAGAACATCAAAACCTAATCCTTCACGGTAAAATTTAAGCGATTCTACCATATCTTTTGCACCTAAGGTCACTAAATTTAATCGATTCATTTCTTCATCTCCTTTAATTTTATAGTTCCATTTAAATTAATTCGCCATTCAAGTGTATTTTTCCTTTATAAAAAAACCCGTATATTGGAATCATCCAATATCGGGAAAAATGTAAGGTAACTATATTTCTCTGATCGCTTTTATAAACTTCTTTAATGCTTGTTTATCGGTTGCTTCTATCCACTGTGTTAACTCTTCTTCATTACTTTTAAAATATAATTCTAGTACATTCTTTAATTCTTGTTCGTAATTTGTAAACGGAACACTTTCCTCTTGTAGTTTTTTCACTAAGGTCAACCAATCTTTACGAGTTTCACCATGACCTAGATACGTTTTATCTGGATGTTCTTTAGCTATTTCTATCGCTTTATTAAAATCCTCACTTAGATATATCTCAACAGCTAACCAATTACCAACAAAATAGTTACTTTCATCTTTTTGCATTACCTCTTGAAAAAGTTCTCTAGACTCTTCAAGCTTTTCTTGTTTCATTAATGCACTAGCAAAGGTTCCTTGAATATATTCCGATACCACTCCATCATTTAACTCAGCATATCGTTCGTACCATTTGTGATAAGCTTTCCAATCCTCTTTTTCATAATAGTAATTTACTACTTCATAGGAATACTCAGGAGAAGAAGACTTTTCTGCCAATTCGATTAAGTATGGCAATGCTAATTGATTCCTTGTCTCAAGAGATCCGTCTCCTTCCATCCCAATCATTCGAACTATCATACGTAAACTATGGATATCATCAGGATTTTCTTCATAGTTTTTTTTGTATGCAACTAATGCTTCCTTTTCCTTTTTCTCTATCAATAGACGATCGGCGTTTGTTAGTTGTCGTTTATGTAAATGAAAGAAGGGTAAATTTCCAATTGTATCCCCATTAAGTCTATATCCATTGCTGCGAGTTATGAGCTCATGATTAACATTATATGCTTCAACACTCCAGGAAAACCGATTATTTGGATTTGTAAATCCCAACAATGGATACGGGTCAACAATATCTTCATCTCCAATTAATAATCCTATTTGTTTATCATATAACCTCTCAATTGGAACCGTTAGTTGCGTATCTTTGATTTCTGTTTTAAAACTTGCTCCAACAGATCCTGACTCTATACCCACTCCTAGATTAATGTTATAATATGCGGCACCATCTATCTCTTCCCAAGTAAACGTTACTTCCTTATCCGCGATCTTTTCTTGATTGACTGGCGAATATATATCCATTAGTGGATGTAATGTGATGTTATACTGAATATCCTCACTCCCATCTACTTCAATCCATTCATTACTATTGATAGGCCATGTCCAACCGTCGATTTGCTCAAACATAAAACCTAAAAAGATTTGATAACTCCCTGGTATTACACCGCTAATTTCAAAGTTGCCATTTTCATCAGTTATTACTGGATAAGGTTCATCTTCTGTAATACTACTATTTACAGCACTTTCTTTGCGTAGAAAAACCCCAGCATTTTTTAGTGGTGTTCCATCATTACGAACAACCTTGCCATTAACTGTAACAATTGATTCGTCACCATTTTCAATCGCTTTGGACAAATGCCATTCTAATGACTGCAATTGTTGATAGATAACCGTATTTTCAATATTAATTTCTTCCGTATCCCCTTCTATTTCCTCGGTCAATCTAGTATTCTCTTTTTCCCAATCATCTTCATATTTATTTAGAGCTGTTTTAATTTCCTTGTATGCTTTCTTTAAATTTCCTTGTCGAATAATTATTTCCGCTCTTAACTTTGCTATTTCAGCGTTTTTATAGTAGTTTTCTGGATCAATTGTTTGAATTAACTCTTGAATATATTTTTTTGCTTTTTCTAATTTAGATTCGTTTATAGCTATTTTTACCCGCTCTAATAGCAGCTCATCCTGATGACTTGAATATCGAGTTGCTGAAAATCTATTTATCGCTTTTAACAATACTTCATCCGCTTTATTTAACTGCCTTTCCCGTTGATAATAGGAAGCTAGCTCTTTAGCCACGCTTCCTAAATAACCATCTACTGGACCGTTATCCAAGTAATCATATAAATAAGGTAATTTCTCCTCCCAAGTAAAATTTGCCTCAGTTATAGCATGACCGCTATGAGTAGTCATGGAAGGACCAACATAAATATCATATCCCCCTGCAACTCCACTTCCTACGATATATTTTATAATTTTATCCCATTTCTGCCCAGGCAACAGAGGTCCCTCTAATGCATCCATCATCAGCGCCTTTCCCCCTGATTTTCCATCTTCTAGTTTTTTATCCGCCACATATAATTCAATTTGAGGGACAATAAAAGATGTCATAAATGGTATAGATAAAAAGCAAACAGCTATAACTAAAACAAGATGTTTTACCTTTATCTTAATCTTCATTTCTAATCATCGCCCTCTCCAAATCCTCTTTCCAATATGTATTTCCAGCAACCTCAATTAACACATTTTCATTAGTTATCACTTGGTGCTGATTCAAGTAAAATTCCTTATATCCAAATGAAAACATAATGATCACACAAACTGCACTTATTGGCAGGAGAGGAACTTCAACTTCTTTATTCCAAAGGTTACGAATTTTATCCTTCCATGTCCTTGGATAGGCACGATCAAGCACATTATTTTGTTTACAAAACGTAATCGAAGCTAATTCTTTATCCAGCTGTTTTTTAAATTGTCTCTTGTCTTCCATCAGTAAAATCCTCTCCTTCCATCAAAATTTCTTTTAATAATATCCGACCTCTTTTAAGCCTCGATTTAATTGTACTCTCCTTGGTATTTGTTTGATTAGCAATTTCATGAATTTTAAATTCGCTAAAATAAAACAGTGTGATAACCTCTCTATACTTATAATCTAGTTTTTGAATGGCATTACTTAAGTTCTGATTCCACACTTCTACAAGTAGGTCATCTTCTGGACTTTGCACAGAATTATCTTCTTTTACCTTCTCAACAATCTCTAAATTTAGAAATATATTTTTCCAATTCCACTTTCGCATTTGTGTACGGCAACGATTTACAGCAATCGAGGTGAGCCAGCTTTTTAGTTTACTAGGATCATCGAGCTGATTAATTTTATCAAATGCTGTCATAAACGTATCTTGAACAGCCTCTTCTGCTATTTGGTGATCTTTTACTAATAAATATGCTGTTCGTAATAAGTAATCTCCATATTCATTCATTAACTCGATAAGTGCACTTTCTTCTCTCTCTATTAACCTGTTAACAAGATGCAATCTAGCTCTCCCCTCCCTTGCACTACTTAGATGCAGTTTCCTTAGAAAAAGTTGCATATATGGACTATTTTATGTTTTTAGTAATGATTAATTTTAGTTTAACATAGTAAAAATCGCTCAAACGACTATGGTTTGAGCGATTGGAAATACCTAATAAAGAAATTATTTAATTTTATACGTTTACAATCCAAATAATCCTAGCCATCCAGCTACAATGGCAGATAGCTTCGTCATCCAGTCAAAAAACAAAGCTACACCTAAAAGAATCATGATATAGCCACCAATCTTAACTAATTTCGTACTATGATTTCTAATCCACTTTAATTTACCAACAAAAAAGGACAATACGAAAAACGGAATGGAAAACCCAAGGACATAGCTAATCATCATAACCATACCAATGTCTGGAGTAGTCGCTGTTAGTGAAACTATAACTCCAAGAATTGGTCCCATACATGGTGTCCACCCGATAGAGAATGTCATCCCAATGAGAAACGAACCGACAAATCCTGCTGGACGGTTTTTCAGTGATATCTTTCTATCTTTCATTAAAAACTCGAAGTTAAATATGCCAACAATAACAAGACCAAAAAACACAATTACAATTGCTCCCAATTGACGAATGATATCTTTATAAGCTGTTAGAAATTCATAAAATAAAGATGTATAAAAACCAAGAATTATAAAGATAATCGAGAAACCAAGCAAGAAAAAAATAGTATGCAATAAAGCTTTTTTATTCACTTTCTGATTATCATCTTTCAATTCACTAACACTCATACCAGTTATGTAAGACAAAAAAGCTGGATAAAGAGGTAAAACACATGGTGAAATGAACGATAGCAAACCCGCACCGAAAGCAATAAAAACATTGATATCTGACATTATATCTCCCCCAACACATACACTGTCCTAATCATACCAGATCGATTAGCAAGTAAAAATGACAATTGTATGAATGCCATTGGCTTAATGGAGAATATTTCAGATTAAATCACTATAACGGTTTTTCATCCAAATTAATATTTGTATAATCCACTCCATCTATCTTCGCATTAAATAATTTTTCTCCGAACATTTCTCCTTTATTTGCATCAAGAATTTTCCTGCCAGTATGTAAGAAAGAATCCAATTCCTCTTTAGACAAATGGCTCATTTCAAAAGGAAAGGAGTCTTGTTCTACTATCGTTGCAACGATTTGTTGAAATAATTCATTTCCAGAGGAGGTAATTGTAACTTTCTTGAATTTTGATCGTTTGGGATCTTGAATAACCGTGATAAAACCTCTTTGTTTTAATGGTTTAAGTAGTCTTGTAACAGTAGAAATGTGCCAGCAACCGATTTCGCTGATTTCAGAAGGGGTTAATGTGTTTCCATTAGTAGATAGGATAAATAAGATATGTTGTTGAGCTGGTGAAAGGTTATGAATTCTTCCCAATTCAGACCAGTTCGTTTCCATACAAAAATATAATGCTCTAACCATTAGAACAGTATTTTGCTTATAAATAAAATCCATCGTCTCCTCCTCCCTTATAGCTATAGTTATGAACCATTATTAACATTTTTTGTAAAAAGTATTCTAATCAAGTTATCGCCTATTTATAAACATATTTAATGCCTAGTAGAAACGTATATAGTATGATAAATAGAACAATTGGAGGGATACTAGTATGAATCATTTATTAAAAGAATTAACGACTATTCATGGACCATGTGGGTTTGAAGAGGAAGTAGCAGTGTACATAGCTAAACGGCTTAAAGACTCCGTCGATTCTTTAGACATAGATGGAGTTGGTAATCTGATTGTTAGCAAAAAGGGAAAACAAAAAGGGCCAACAGCTGTTGTTGCTGCCCATATGGATGAAATTGGATTTATCGTGAAAAAAATTGAAGAAAATGGGTTACTGCGATTTGAAAAACTGGGTGGCCATGATGATCGTATTTTATTATCACAACGGGTACAAATAAATACGAATGTTGGACTACGCCCAGGTGTGATTGGGACAATTTCTGCCCATATGAAAAAGTTCGATGATCCTCAGAAAGTGCGAACTCATCAACAGCTTTATATTGATGTAGGGGCAGCATCTAAACAAGAGGTAATTGAATTAGGAATAAAAATTGGTGATACCATTACGTGGCAACCATATTTTGATCAATTAACGGAAAACCGTATAGTCGGCAAAGCATTTGATGATCGAGCAGGCTGTGCTGTATTAATAGAAGCTATAGAGGAGTTAGAAGCAAATGACTTCTCTGGGGAACTGATAGGAGTTTTTACAGTTCAAGAGGAAGTAGGATTACGCGGAGCAAGGGTCATTAGTCATCAGCAAAAAGCTGATGTAGCAATTGCCCTAGACACTACTGCAGTAAGTGATACAACCGAAGAAATGATGGATCAAACATTAGAGCTTGGTGCTGGGACAGGTATCAAAGTAATGGATGCTAGTTTAATAGCTAACAAAAAAGTCCGGAATCATTTAGTAGAAATCGCTGAGCAACATACTATTCCACATCAATTGGAAGTTTTTCCTGGGATTGGTACAGACGCAGGTGAATTAACTTTAGCTCAACACGGTATTCCAACTGGTGTTTTGTCCATTCCTTCTAGATATGCACATTCTTCCATAGAAGTAATTGATCTGAAGGACCTGAAAGCTACGAAGGATTTGTTGGTAGCATTTGTGAAAGAGATGAAGTCATCTGATGGATATAAGGTGAAGATTTAACCTCATAAGAATCGAACAACGAGATGGCCATGTGGGTAAAGTGATACCTACATGGCCATATAAAATGAAAAAGTTTCTTTTTATAACGTAGAGCAATCTCTTCTTAAGATTTCTATTTTCAATCAACTATATCTGCCTCTTTCAACTATTGAAGCTCTCCGTAAGAAAATGAAATTGATTTATCGAATTTAGAATTTTTTGTCAAAATATAAAGTGTTGTTTTAGTCATTTTAATTGTTTGTTTTACTGTTCCAAATGTGCTTGTTCGAATCCGTTATCACTCCGGTAACATTACCTTAATAAATTCCCTTAAAAATTCTTCGTAGTGAAGATTTATCGCAACTCTCGTTTGCCCCGTTTTACTTGTTGGTCGAATATCGATATAGGACATCCCTTTTGCTTCGATTTCCTCAACTACTTTTGCATCATAATATGTGTAATCAACGATGGTAGGGTTTTTAACTAGCATAACTGTAAGTAAATCATGTATAGGAGCACCAGGAATACCTGGAACAGTTTCCTTATAAAATTCATAGTAATATTCGAATACAGGAGCCATCATAAACGCATAAATGTTTTTCTCATTCTCAGAAATAGCATCCACAATTTCCTGAGTAAGAACAGCGAATTGAGTGGCATTTAATGGTGTAATTGTTAGATTATGTGCAAACTTAAGAACAAAATTGGAAGAAGTCGGATCTCCAAAGAAATTTGCTTCTGCGAGTGCCGTTACATTACCAGGAACAAAAAATGCCCCTCCCATTACATAATAAGAATGAACCATTTTCATATCGTCCGGAAATAGGATAAAAGCGGTAGCCAAAGTGGTTGATCGACCTGTGTCGACTACGATAATTTCATTTTTATATCTTTCAATGATAAGCCGAATGGTGTCAAAAGGATACGTCTGATATTGCAAATTACTTGGGGGCTGTATCGGCCCGATCCCTTCCCCGTGAATTTCCGGATAAAAAGTAACCTCTTCCTGTTGAACTGGCTTTGCTGCACCGGGAATAATTGGAATGTTGTTTTTTCCTGCTAATTGCAATAAATAGGCTGCATTCGCTGTAGCCTGGTTTTTTGTCACATTCCCATAACTGGTGACGATACCAACAAGTTCAAGTTCCGGATCTATCAAGGTATACATAATAGCTAACGAATCATCAATACCAGGGTCACAAAATAAAAGTATTTTTTTCGTGATAGGAACTCCCCCCTTTCTAATCTCTATGTATATTCCTGGTAACTATTAATCATTCCTGGAATAGAGGGACAGTTCTTATCTTAATAAAGCCTATTGTGTTATCATTTCTTCTTAATATGATTCATTACATATTCTGCATCATAACCTATACCCTGCAAGAGAGCTGATCCTCTTCTATGTTGCCATGGTAAACCCAAAAAGTATACGCCGTCTACGTTGGTAATACCCCTATGCTGAATTGGCTTCCCTTTCCTATCCAAAACACCAGCTACATGTAACCAGGAATAATCAAATAGGAAACCAGTAGCCCATATAATGTTATGTACATTAAGAAGCGTGTTATCCTGGAATAAAATCTTATTTTCCTGACCACTAATGGATCTATTTTTAACGACCACATCACCATTTCGAATAGCATACCTCAATTCAAGACCAAAGATTGGGTCCCCTCTTTTTTGAATTTGCCTCCCTATAAATGAATTGGAGGTTGCTTTTAATATGCCAACCTTATCAAACCACCAAAATATACTTTTATTTCTAATAACTAATGGTAGAAATATTAAACGTTGACTAGTTGATAGATAAGTTTTCTTTATTTGTGAAATTTCTACAGCTATTTGCGCTCCACTATTCCCTCCGCCCACAACTAACACATTTCCTGTTTTTAATTGTGAGGGGTTTTCATATTCAGACGAATGTAACTGTATAACCTCTTTTGATAACGTATTCGCAAAGGCAGGAATTCTTGGCTTCTGAAAAGGACCAGTAGCTATTATCACATTTTGAGCTTCATACTCCGTATGCTCAGTCGTAATATGAAATATGTTATCCTCTTTTCGAACATAAGTAACCTTATTGTTATGCTTAATCGGTAGTTTAAAAGATTCCACATATTCCTTCAAATATTGCGATATTTCATCTTTTGACGGAAAGCCCTGTGGTTTCCCTTTAAGTTTTAATCCCGGTAAGGAACTGAACGATCTCGGTGTAAACAAGACCAAGGAATCGTAGCGTTTATCCCATACTTCACCTACCTCTTGATTTTCATCTAAAATGAGGAAGGAATGATTGGATTGTTTTAAGTAATACCCCATAGCCAACCCCGCTTGACCAGCACCAATTATAATAGTTTGATACACTTGTTTATCATCTCCAGATTAATATAGGATAATATTACCACATTAAAACAATCATTTGAATGTATGAATTGACAAAAAATATGGTTAAAGCATACACTAAAAACAAATAATCAAATTATCATTTGAATGAAGGTGAGAAAAATGAGTGAAGAAAAGGTGTTAAATACATCTAAAGATACATGTGACATATTTTGTTTTGATGAGGAAAAAGTAAATCGTATTCAACCACAAGTAGAAAAAGTAAATGGGGCTGAAATGATTTTTAAAGCATTAGCAGATGCAACTCGTGTGAAAATAGCGTATGCTCTTACCTTAGATGAAGAATTATGTGTTTGTGATGTTGCTAATATTATAGGCTCAACAACTGCAACTGCATCCCACCATTTACGATTATTACGTAACATGGGATTAGCTAAGTATCGAAAAGAAGGGAAACTAGTTTTTTACTCACTAGAAGATGACCATATTCGTCAACTCGTATCAATCGCTATAATACATGCAGAAGATGGTGTTAAGAGTGGAAAATAACAAAAACGTCTATCGCTTACAAGGTTTATCCTGTACAAATTGTGCGGCTAAGTTTGAAAAAAACATAAGTAACATTCAAACTGTGGAAGATGTTCAATTAAATTTTGGGGCATCTAAAATTACCGTACAAGGAGAGGCTTCCATCGAGCAACTAGAACAGGCTGGTGCTTTTGATGGTATCAAAGTATTTCCAGAACGACAACGTCTAGTAGAAAAAAAGGAACCATTCTGGAGAAAACGTGAAAACCTTACGACAATGATTTCATTATTTCTTATTTTAATAGGTTATTTTCTTTCTTTTCAATTAGGAGAAGAAAGTCCAATTACTATTGGAACGTTTGGGCTATCCATTTTAATTGGTGGCTTTAAGTTATTCAAAGTAGGTTTAAAAAACTTAACGAAGTTGCAATTTGATATGAAAACCCTAATGACTATTGCGATTATCGGAGCAGCAGTCATTGGTGAATGGGGTGAAGGTGCAGTAGTAGTTTTCTTGTTTGCATTAAGTGAAGCATTGGAAAGCTACTCAATGGATAAAGCACGGCAATCTATTCGCACGCTTATGGATATTGCGCCGAACCGAGCAACTATAAGACGCGGAAATAACATCATTGAAATTGATGTAGAAGATGTTCGTATTGACGATATTATGATCATAAAACCAGGACAAAAAATTGCTATGGATGGTGAAGTTGTAAAAGGACATTCTTCCATAAACCAAGCAACTATAACAGGTGAATCAATCCCTGTCTATAAAACTACAGGTGATGAAGTATTTGCTGGAACTTTAAATGAAGAAGGCTCTTTAGAGGTTCGGGTAACTAAACATGTGCAAGATACAACGATTTCTAAGATTATACACTTGGTAGAGGAAGCGCAATCAGAACGCGCACCTTCTCAACAATTTGTTGATAAATTTGCAAAATATTATACTCCGGCTATCGTGTTAATTGCTCTATTAGTTGCAATCATACCACCGCTATTCTTCGGAGGCATTTGGTCTGAATGGGTATATCGAGGTCTTGCAGTACTTGTTGTTGGTTGCCCTTGTGCCTTGGTAATTTCTACACCTGTGGCAATTGTAACAGCGATAGGGAATGCAGCTCGCAAGGGGGTTCTAATAAAAGGTGGTATACACTTAGAAGAGACTGGCAGATTAAAAGTAATTGCTTTTGATAAAACCGGGACACTTACAGAGGGGAAACCAGAAGTTACGGATATCGTTAGACTATCAACAATGAATAATGATGAACTTTTGGGAATTTCAAAGGCGATTGAATCATTTTCCGGGCATCCACTTGCCTCAGCAATAATTCGTAAGGCTGAACATGACCATATAGAAACGTATGAGGCAGAAGACTTTCAATCCATAACAGGTAAGGGTGCGAAAGCAAAAGTAAATCGTACAGAATATTTCATTGGTAGTCCAACATTATTTGAAGAAATGACTTCGGTTTCTGATGACACCAAACAACGGATTAATGAATTACAAGAACAAGGTAAAACAGTTATGTTATTAGGAACGGAGCAAGAATTAAAAGGTTTAATTGCAGTAGCAGATCAAGTTCGTAAAGATAGTTTATCAATCATACAAAAACTTCATCAGATTGGTATAAAAAAAACCATTATGCTCACGGGAGACAATGAGGCCACTGGAAAGGCAATTGGCAATCATTTAGGGTTAAGTGAGATTAAAGCAGAACTGTTACCGCAAGATAAACTAGAATCAATTAAATCACTTCGAGAACAAAATGGAAATGTAGCAATGGTCGGAGATGGAGTAAACGATGCACCAGCACTTGCAACCGCGACTGTTGGAATTGCTATGGGTGGTGCAGGAACCGATACTGCCTTAGAAACAGCTGATATTGCTTTAATGGCTGATGATCTAGAAAAATTACCATATACAATTGCTTTGAGTAGAAAAACATTATCTATTATTAAGCAAAATGTATCATTTGCCCTTGGATTGAAGATATTAGCACTTCTATTAATCATCCCCGGTTGGCTAACGCTATGGTTAGCGATATTTGCTGATATGGGAGCTACATTAATTGTAGTGCTTAATTCATTGCGTTTAATGAAAACGAAGTATAGTGACTAGTATTTTTACATTAATTGGGTGCAATCTATGATGGAATTGCACCCTTATTAAATATATATAACATCTTAAAATTATGAAAAGTATTTGAACAATACTTAGTAAACTCGTGTACATAATAGTTTGATGGTAAAATTAATTGCACATAAGAATATGGAGAGGTGTTTTAATGAAAAGTGAAAAATCGCCATTTAAATTTGTTGTTGTTGTCACATTATTAATTGTTGCATTAATTATTGCGTTGGTTGTTATTAATAACAGTAATTCTGAATCAAACGAAGAAAAAACGTTTGACAAACAACCGCCAATTGAGGGACAACCTACATTAGGTGACTCCGATGCTCCTGTAACAATAGTGGAATTTGGAGATTTTAAGTGTCCAGCATGTAAAGCATGGGGTAAAAACATTTATCCTCAGCTAATAAGCGACTATGTAGATACTGGGAAGGTTAAATTCTCATTTATAAATGTCTTATTTCACGGTGAAGAATCACAATTAGGATCATTAGCTGCCGAATCGGTATATAAGCAAAATCCTGATGCATATTGGGACTTTCACAAAGCGCTCTTTAAAGAACAACCAAGTGAAAATCATAACAGCAGTTGGATTACAACAGAGAAGATTCTTGAAGTAGCAGATGAAATATCAGGAATTGATAGAGATAAATTACTATCTGCTATTGAAAGCAATTCATATATGGACGAAGTAAATAAAGATACAGAATTGGTAAATGAATTCGAGGTAGAACTTACTCCAACTATTATGGTAGATGGAACAATGATAGAGGACCCATTTGATTATGACGCAATTACAAATGCTATAGAAAATGCACTAGAGGAAAATTAGGAAATGAATAAAGTAGGTATTCGACAATTATCACTTTATGTAGCTTGGTTAGTTTCCGTTATTGCAACACTTGGGAGTCTTTACTTTAGTGAAATACGAGGTTTTGTTCCATGTGAGCTTTGTTGGTATCAGCGCATTCTTATGTATCCATTATCTTTGATTCTAGGAATAGCAACATTTCAAAATGATTGGTCTGTTAAAAAATATGTATTACCTTTAGCAGTAATTGGCTGGTCTATATCACTGTTTCATTATCTGGAACAAAAGGTTCCGGGTTTTGCAGATATTAAACCATGTGCCAATGGTGTTCCATGTAGTGCTGAGTATATTAATTGGAGCGGATTTATTACGATCCCATTTTTGGCATTGATAGCATTTACTCTAATTATTATATTAATGTTACTTATAAAACCATCGAAGAATAATCAAAAATAAGCAGAGGTGCAATTCAGACATGAATTGCACCTTTTATTGAGTGGAATCTACTATTTAATGATACCTAAACCAGACAAACCAACCGTCTTTTTCCTTACTTTTTGCTAAAAAGATCTGACCTTCTAAAGCACTCGCACTTTTCCCTTCCCACCTAGGAAAATACAGTTTAACTAACCAGGATTGATCTGCAACTGCTTCTCCACAGAAATTTTTTGCCATTTCATAATAAACCTCTTCCTTCTCTTGTCCAACTGTTTCCGGAAAGGGTTGAGCAGTAATTACTTCCCATTCAGAATAGAAGTTTCCGTAGTCGCCATGACCGTAAGTTACAGGCACAATTTTATCCAGTGCATCTAGAAGCTCTTCCTTATCTTTTAAAGAAGTTCGCTCTAATTGTTTAACATTTGGACATTCTATGTTCGGTTGTGCACTTATTTGGTATGGCACCATGAAGAATAGTGCAACTAAAAATATCACTATGATTATTTGTTTCATCTACATCACCTCTGTAGTAATATCCCAATAACTTACAATACTTATTCAACATGTATGGGTGATGAATAGATACATTACTGCTGGTTTCATTAAGAAAGCAGCCCATATTGGCGATCTTCTTGATGTACTAAAGTCCCTTTGTAGAAGAAAAAGCATCATCAAACTTTACTTCTCCGAGACCATATTACGATTGGAATAAGTATGAAGGACAAAATCCCACCAGCAAATGACAATGTTTCAAAACTTGAACCAGCAACAACCATTCCAGACAAAGCACCACCAGCAGCTCCTGCTAACGCAATAAAAACATCTGTTGTTCCTTGAGTCTTGGCACGTGATGAAGCATCTGTTGAATCGACAATTAGAGCTGTACCACTAATCAAGCCAAAATTCCACCCTAATCCAAGAAGAGAAAGAGAAATAACTAAAAATATCACAGAATCCGTTGGTGCAATCGCCACTATTACACCCGAAAGGAGCAATGTAAATCCAGAAGCTATTGTCATAGCAGTACGACCAATCTTATCAACAAGGATTCCTGTAAAGAGTGAAGGAAGATACATTGCACCGATATGAAAACCAATAACAAGACCAATGTCACTTAATCCATGACCATGATGTTCCATATGTACTGGTGTCATTGTCATAATGGCAAGCATTACAATTTGCGTAAGTACCATAATTGTTACCCCAACCGTAATTCCTCTTTTATTTCTTGTTTGGTTAGTAGCCTCTGAATCCTCATTCCGTTCCTGTTTATACGTATTAATCATTAAAGCTATAATGAATGGGTCTGGACGAAGCATAACATATAGTACCAGACCTGCTAAAATAAATGCGACTGCGGATAAAATAAAAGGACCAGCTAGTTCTGGAACACCAATAGAAAGCGCAAATTTGCCCATAACAACCACTAAGTTTGGACCTGCAATTGCACCAAAGGTTGTTGAAACCATCGCTATACTTATAGCAGTAGCTCTCTGCTTCTTATTAGCTAAGTCCGTACCTGCGTATCGAGCTTGTAAATTTGTTGCAGTACCTGCACCATAAATAAATAGGGAAACTAATAAAAGAAACACACTACTTATTATAGCTGCAATTACAACACCAACAGCTCCTATCCCACCTGTTATAAAACCTGTTACGAGACCTATACGTCGTCCAAAACGTTGAGAAAGTCTTCCTACTATCATTGCAGCCCCTGCCGAACCTAAAGTAAATAAACCAGCTGGCAGTCCAGCAAATGCATTTGTTCCTAGCATTTGCTCTGCAAGAAGTGCTCCAACAGTAATTCCAGCAGCTAATCCTGCCCCACCAAACATTTGAGAAATAACGACAATAATTAGAGTGCGTTTGTATAGTTTTTTTATTTTTTCTGGATTATCTATAAAACCTTGTGCCAAATCATTCGTTTCACTATACATGTTAAACACCTTCTTATTAAAATTCGCCCGTATTAAATGCTTAAAAAGAGTTCATTCTGCAATCGTCACATATTCACTCATTGGTAATTCAGGCATGAAGTTCATAATCTTGATTTTAAGCACGTTCCACAAGGGCTTTTCAAAACACTAATCTGCTCCTTAATTTCAATAAAAATGATGCGATTCCTTTTGAAAAGCGCACCAATTAAAACTAAGTTCGAATAATAAACAACAATAGTTTATTCAAAAGAACTCCTCCCTTTGTAAACTGAACTTCCTTGTTGGTTTAATAACTCTATACTGATACTAACATGATATTCCAAAAAATATTACTAAAAATTAAAACCACCAGTGTGAACTTGTGGTTTGCTCTGCGGCTGAAATTCTTTGTTACCGGCCTTGGCCTTAATAGCCCACCGAACGGATTTCCCTCTTGCACCACATTCACTCACGGATTCTAAAGAATCTCCTATTTCTTCTTATTTCTTTTTCCTGTAAATGGATCATACTCTTCGAATAATGTTAATTGATCAGCCATGTAGTCTTCTTTAAGCTAATTAACAAAAAGAGGTTAGCAATTTATGCTAACCTCTTCATGCATCAAAATTACTTCCCAATAAATTGTTGTGTCCAGTGGTTTCCTTGTTCAACATGCCCTACACCAATATGCGTAAAGTTCTCATTTAAAATGTTTGCACGGTGCCCTTCACTGTTCATCCATGCATTCACAACTTCTTCAGGAGAGCGTTGACCTTTGGCAATATTCTCACCTGCAGTACGGTAAGTTATTCCATGGCTTTTCATCATGTCAAATGGTGAACCATATTTTGGACTATTATGATTAAAGTAATTGTTTGTTGCCATATCACGTGATTTTTCTCTAGCTACTTTACTTAATTCCGTATCAATTTTCAGTGGGGCTAAGCCATTTTTCTCTCTTTCTTGATTAGTTAGGCCCACTACTTCCTGTTCAAATTGACTAAGTTCAGATTCTTGCGATTGGCTTTCGTCAGCTTCTGTTTCTTGTTCTGTTTCTTGTTCTGTTTCTTGTTCTTCAGATGGCTCCTTGACGTCCGGGTCTTTTACAGACTGTTCATTTTGCTCAGACTTTTCTTTTTGTGCAGGTTCTTCTTTTTGTTCTTGCTTCTGATTAAATTCTTTCCAATCTATATGATATTTTTCCAACAATTGATTGATTAGATCATTGATTTGTGTTTGTGCTTTTTCCCCATTTAAACTACTATTTTCTCCATTAAAAGAATAGTAGACATTATGGTTAAACGAATTATTTGATTCGGCATTAGCTGTATCAAAAGCCGCTCCAAAAATAAAAGCTGCTGATATAGCTGTAACCATTCCAATCTTCTTAAACATTGAAAAATTCCTCTCCTTTTCGCTACAAGTTTGTAAATCAACTTACATTCACATCATAGCACGTGTTTTTTGTAATAATTTTGGATGAATTTTCCATTATCAATGTTTTGAGTCTTTCATAACATCTTCCAGATTATTAAAACCTTGACCTATTAAAAAATATAGAAAAATACTAGACATAAATAATTTGGAATTAAATTCACTTAACGGTAATACATTCCATAAAAATAGTATTGACAACATATTAATAGCTAGGGAATTGTAACATTCTATGTCCACTTGTAATTGAAATGTCACTTATTTGAAAGTTGGAGTGTCTTATTAACTGTGGTAGTATGGAAGGCTTCTGAAGGGTAAATGTTTTTCAATAAGATTTGACGAGGACAAAACAAGATCAAAGGCGCAAGACCCCGTTTAGCGACGTACGGACTGCGAATGTAAAGTTAAAAGGCATGAATCCAAAAAGAATTCATGCCTTTTTCCGAGGGTTCTTATAAGTTATCAAATATTGACTAGCATCTATACTAGTGGAATTTTTCCCCTTAACCTGCTTTAACGTCGAGACTATAAGAAAGCTAACAATCACTAATAAAAGCCATGAACTAACCTTTCCTAAATGAACAAGACTCCACGCATCGGTTTGATTCGGATATTCCCAAGCTCCAAAGAACGTTGTGATATTTTCGGCTATCCATATAAAAAATCCGATAAGTACAAAAGAAATGGCAAGTGGCATTCGGTAACGAGTTCCATTAACCTCGTATGTGACCCATGATTGCCAAAAGACGATCAGGACAAGTCCAGATAACCACCAACGCACATCAATCCAATAATGGTGGGTGAAAAAATTCAAATAAATGGCAGTTGCTAGAGGCACTACTACCAAAAACGGCGGCCACTTAACCAGTTCAACCTTTAACCTCCTCCACGCCTGACAAAGATAACTCGCTACACTTGCGTACATGAATCCGCTATACAAAGGCACTCCAAAAATTTTGAAATATCCTTCCTCTGGATAAGACCAGGAGCCCATATGTACTTTAAATAATTCAAGAGCAAGTCCGATAAGGTGAAACAACGTGATCACCTTTAGTTCATCCCGTGTTTCAAGTCCAGATCTTACCATCCACCACTGCATCAGAAGACAGATGATGAGTAGCCAGTCATACCGTGGTAAGAAAGGTAGTGGTATGAATTGTGTAAGAGCCAAAGATGCAAAAATAACGACAGGAAACAAACATGATAAGGCCTGCTCCCAACCAAAACGAATGAGTTGTTTTAGTGCTCTCATGACTTGTTCCTCCATTTTTGATTGGTAAAATTCATGAGTAACTTCCCTTTAATGAAATAAGTAAAAGCAATCTGTTCTTTCCTTTCAATGTTACATATTCCTTTTTATTAATCTTGAGCGTCTTCATCGCTTCGGTATTCTAAAATATCCCCCGGTTGACAATCCAACGCCTTACAAATCGATTCTAAAGTTGATAATCGAATGGCTTTTGCCTTTCCATTTTTCAATATAGAAAGGTTAGCCATTGTTATTCCAACTCTATCCGAAAGTTCAGTTACACTCATTTTCCTTTTAGCCAACATCACATCAATATTGATTATAATCGCCATGTTACTCACCTCAGACCGTTAAATCATTTTCTGATTTTATATTAATCGCTTCTTCCAAAAGTCTTTGGAGAACAGCAGCAAAGATTGCGATAACCATTGAAGCACCACTAATAACCATTCCGATTAATACGAGCCCTGGTGCGTCATCCCACTCTGCTATGATATAGACGAATGGTAAAGCCACCACATACAAGCAACTAATTGTGATTGCACAATTTTTTATATTTTTTAGCGCTCTTACAGATAATCCAGAGAAAGCTAGGTTCTTGTCAATATAGCTTAATAGTCTAAATGCTTGATATAATGCTACGTAAAACGGTATCGTCGATAAATACATAATACTTAAGATGCCAAATACCATATATGCCAACTCTGAACCCCTTTCCGCTGCTTCAATTGCTTCATTCGCTATCTGAGGCAACAAAAATATACACAAAGCAAGAATTGGAGTTCCAATAATAACAACTGCTATTTTTAAAAACAATGTTGATCCTCGTTTCATAAAAAGCACCTCACTAATTTATTTCTTATTTGATATTAACACGATATTTATCGTTTCACAATAAAATATTATTGTATTTTATTATATTAATGTTGTTATGCAAATGTCCTTGAAATTTTAGACAAAGATAAAAAGCATTTTTCATCACAAGTTATGCCGTCTTAAATCTGTTATTTAGTAGAATGACCATTACTTTGCAATCATGACTTTGTTTACAAAAAAAAGACGACAGAATTTTTACTAACGCGGGTCTAATTTGAGACAGCGCTTCAAAGTGGTGAATTTCATGAATAGAAAACAAGATATTAATCTAAAACCTATAACTTTTAATGAATGCTAGGTCCCAAAAGAAACAGAAAGAATGTCATCGGTTTTCTACTCTGGGAATTCACCCTCATCTCAGTGTCCCTTTTTTCACCAACACTGTTTTGGACGGAAAGGAAATACCCGGGTGATTGACAATATTGCCCTATAGAAAAACCAAATAGGAGAAGGTGATTCATTGGTAGAATAGAAAAAGAAACTTTCCAAAATGGAAAGTTTCATTCTGAGACCCTTATATATCAGTAAGTTGTTTATATAGACGTTCGTCCGCAATTCGCTCTTTAATTGAACAAAGTAAATATTAACTAATTGCAAGGTTCTAGGGAATAAAATTCAATAGATGAATGGAATGATTTTCCAAAATGCGCCCTCTTCATCCGGTTTAACAATATCCGTTTAGTCTCGCAAAAACTATAAATACGTAATTTATTTCAGCCAACCTTTATTTTCGGCTATGGAGACGGCGTCAATACGATTTTTTGCTTCGAGTTTCTGAATAACTTCAGATATATAATTACGGATGGTTCCGGGTGATAAATATAGTTTAGAACTGATATCTTTCACAGAATCGCCTGCTTGCAAACAACTAAGGATTTCAGTTTCCCGTTCAGTGAGTGGATTTATTTCTTCCATCATTGAGAAGGTCAGGTGCGGACTGAAGAACCGCTTTCCTGATTGAATCTTTCGAAGTGATTCAGCAAGTTCTGATACCGGTGCATCTTTTAGCAAATACCCCCGGACTCCAGCTTTCACAGCCTGTTGCAAATACCCGCTTCGTGCAAAGGTGGTAACAATTACAACCTTACATTCACTTCCCTCGGATTTTAACCTTTCTGCTACTTCCAAACCACTTAATAAAGGCATTTCTATATCCAAAAGGGCAATGTCTGGTTTATGCTGTTGGATTAGTTGCAATGCTTCTTTACCATTATCAGTTTCTCCAGCAATTTCAATATCCACTTCCATAGCCAACAATTTACTGATTGCGCCTCGGAGCATTCCCTGATCTTCTGCTATAACGATAAGCATATAATCTCCCCTATCCTAAGAAATTCACTTTTTTGGAACAGTGATTGTTACTTTAGTTCCCTGCGATAGACTGGACTCATAATTGATTTTCCCTTCAATTAATAATAAACGATCTCTCATTCCCAGTACTCCATTACCGAATTCATCGAATCTCGTATTCTCTTTATTCATCCCTTTACCATCATCTTTGACAACAAGCACGTACTCCTCTTGAAATTCCTGCAGACTGATAGTGCATGTTTCAGCATTACTGTGGTTGACGACATTGGTAATGCATTCACGAAGACACATCCCGAGAATATGCTCAATAGTAGAGTCTATACTGGTTGAGGGATTTTTTTCATGAATAAATCGTATTCCAGCAGTATGAAGAATTGACACAGCATGTTTGAGTTCATCTTCAATATTAATAGATTGCATATCACTAACCAGCTCCCGGACTTGAAGCAAAATTGAGCGTGAAATAGTTTGAACCTCTCGAACTTCTGCCATTGCCTGTTCCTTATCTGTAGGGATTAAGCGTTCCACAAGCTCACTTTTCACGGTAATCATGGACAATGTTTGCCCTAAAGTGTCATGCAAATCCCGCGCAATACGTTGACGTTCGGCATTTTTCACAAGTCGCTCAATCTCCTTATTAGCTCTATTAAGTTTCATACTCGTTTCCCAGGACCGATATAACGCCCTTATTACATAAGGGATTACATACAATGAAAGGACAACTGGGATCCAATATGGCTGAAATTCGTCCAACGATAGCATATAATATAGAGAGATTGCTCCTGCATAGAAGATTGTCATGGATAGCATGATCCGTGTGATTATACGATAGGAGTCAAGCAATCCAGTCACAATTGCTGGATAAAAACCTAAACATAAACTCCAAGGTGTATAAAATGCACCTATAATTGCCACAGTTCCTAGCTGGACAATAATATATACGATCCGAAACTTATCATCTGCAAGACTTTTGTAGTAGCTGATCCCGAGGATTAAGAATAATACCAGATAACCTGGCTCCACAGGCATGAAAAATAAATAACTAACCGGAAGGATCAACAGCCCCAGTAAGGCTGTTTCCTTCGAATGTTTAATTAACAATTGTGTTCTCATTTATACCGCTTCCCCGAAAATTAATATATGACTAAACTATCATGGAATTGTTGCTAAAAAAGAATTAATCCAATACTGAACTTATCATGTAAGTGCTGTTTTTTTCGGTTTCAGCCATTTAGGTACTAACCAAACCGAAAATAATGCGACGACAATATGCAAAGGATGCGCGACAATCCCAAAATCCATTGCTGGTGGGTTTAAAACATCATTAACTGTCATCAACAAAGTAATTCCCATAACAAGAATGATGTAGTAAATTCTTGGTTTATTGGTAGACCGAAACCATTTTGTGTAAATTAATGCCCCAGCAATATTCGCTACAATTGCCGCCATTCCGATAGAAATCCAAGTCAACTGATCAAACCAAAGTGCTGTAAATATACCAATTAAATAGACCGTCATTATTCCTGCAATACCAGCAATAGTTCCAACATAACATCCAATTATAATACTTCTTTTCATAAATCAAATCTCCTCTTTTTTTAAGATGTTTTTATCGTAAATAAATGGGAGATTAATTAGTAGTTATGGACATCACTTATTAAAAATGATAAATATCATTTCGGAAAATTTACATGACCTAAGGATAAAAGTTCAGTCAGGTTCTTATTTGATGAATGGACTAGTGATACGGTTGAAAGATTAAAGGTACTATTTTCACGGAAAAGTTTTATTATTATATAAAAGCCAAAAAAGAGTCTTCTCAAAATTTCTGTTAACTAATGAGAAGACTCGATTTACTATTCTCCATGCTGTCTGTGTCATTTATTAAAAGAATTGCTACTCTAATACTTTTTTGCTCTTGGGTAATTTCATAAAAAGAAAACTAACTAAGTAAGTAATCCAAGTTATTCCGAACAAAGCAAAAATCCCTGGTGTAAGGACGAAATATAAACTGAATGGCAATGACCACAAAATAGCGAATAACATTAACCATTGTTTAGTTGTTAAAGATGAAATGATTGCTAAACAAGCAGGAAGAAATAACATAAAAAATGTGCTACCCATTGGTCCGATTTCATTTAGGTTTACATACGGATTATAAAAATGAAGGACCATCCATAAAATCATGCTGGAAAACCCTCCAATTATACCTAAAAACTTCGATGTATTTCTAATTGAAATCACCCTCCTTTTTTATACTATTCTGCCATTTTAGCTAAATAACTCCACACTTCAATACTAACATTATATTCCAAAATCATTATTGAATAACCGATCAATGATCACCTTATTTAACTGTAGTACTCGTTTTTTTGAAGGGTCTAATTTTCTCTTTCCCCTTCCATTCAAAAAACTTTCAAGCTGGTAAACTAACACTGTGGCACCTTTTCAATAGTATATTTAATTTTTCATCTACATTATCCAATATTCATCTAATTGCCTTTCACTTACGGAAAATACTTCCATTGTACCAGCGAATATAACTATAAAAAAGATTAAACTAATTATCCACAATGCATTATCCATATGTAATACCCCCATAAAATAATTTATTCATGGAATGGAACTCTAAGTTAAAACTAAAATTCACGAATTCTCCTTAGTAATCCAACAATACCTTTGCTGCCGAAAAATAGAACAATCCCCAATATCAATCGGAGTAATTTCTCTAAAAAGGCAAACAATAATTCTCTCTTCATTTCGGTCGTATCAAAACCCACTCCTACTTCTTTGAGACTTATCCAGCTTTGTGCCAAAGAGAAAAATGTTGGGAGGGTATATACGATAAAAACAAGACCAACAATTGAAACTGCAGCCACTTGAAACTGATGGGCGGTTAATGAAAATTCGTTTTGATTAGATTCTTCTTTGATTTTTATTTCTTTATATTTCGGAATAACAAAACGACTAAACTTCTCAGCATATAACCAGACAACTATACTTATCAAAATCTGGACCAAAACTGGACCTAGGACAAGAATCAAATTGATAACATTGGATTGAGCAAGCTCTTGCAAATCCTCATAGTACATAGGTAATACATAATAATTAACAATATGTGATACATCCATGAATGATTTTATGAAGAGATAACAAGCAAAAATTCGTAACGCTATAAAAGCAAAATCTTTTTGATTCATACATAACTCTCCTCTTTAATGTTGGGACTAATCCTTACAGATAGAGTACCTAATATGATTATTGGTATTATTTTTAAGCATATCTTTATTAATAAGACCTATTTTTTCAGCAACTCTCCTAGAACCCTTATTCAAATGATGAATATCAGCCACTAACTCTTTTATTTTAAGGATATCAAAAGCATAACGTAAAATTTCATTTGCAGCTTCAGTTGCATAACCCTTTCCCCAATATTTACGTCTTAACCTCCACCCAACCTCTATTTCAGGTCCAACCATATTAATAGGAATTAACATTATCCATCCAATGAAATCTTTATTCTCCCCCTTTTTTTCTATAGTCCAGTATCCCATTCCTTTTGGGTATTCAGTTATAATTCTTTCTTTAACAAATTTCCTATGCTCTTCTTCGTTAGTTGAAGACCCGACTACAAGGTTTGCTATCTCAGGGATATATTTTACAACCTCCGGATCACGATCCATTTCAATACATGACTCAATGTCTTCCAAAGTTCGTTCTCGTAAGATTAGTCTATTTGTTTCAAAAGTTTTCAACATCTCGATATCTTCCACCATAAAAAGAAATTGTCATTATCACGAAACCATAATGGAAATGTATTCTCTTACTCCTTTTTTCACTCTATCACCCTATAGTTGAAGCAAACTTCTTACAGACTCAGATAATATCAACGAGGCTATGCATTTCAATTAGTCAAGCGAATTACGTCAAAACTTAAACTAACTTAAGGTGAAATTCACAAAAATGTCACTTATGTAAAAAGATCTAGGGATATATAATTACCTTTATGCTCTAAAGAAAGGGAGTTTTTATTTGCCTAGTAATAAAAAAGAAGGTATTATATTTGGAATTTTTATGTGTTTTGGAATGGTACTTATTATGACAGTTTACAACACAGCTTTACACGGATTTTCATCGTTTACAGTAGGAAGTATAGTGATTCAATTTACCATAACATTTATCGTCGCTTTTATCGCAGAGTCATTAGTTGAACCGAAAGCTCGTAAATTTGCATTATCACTATCTTATGATAAATCGAAAGAAATCAACTTTATTGTGGCGATTGCTTTTTGTATGGTACCTATAATGGTTCTTATTATGTCAGTATACGGACTTATTTTAACGGCTTTAATGACAGGAATTGAAGGTTCAATTTTCTCAGCATACCTTAAAACAGTTGGTCTAAATTTTATCGTGGCGCTTCCATCGCAGTTACTAATTGTTGGACCAATCTCACGTTGGCTACTAACAAAATACATTAAACCATCTACACAAATGCCAAAATTAAACGTGTAATAACTAGCAAGCTACTTTTGGTAGCTTGTTGGTTTATAGAACTTCCAAAATAGTTTTCAATGTCTTGTTTCAGGTTAGCATTATTGACAAAAGTTGGCGATCGGTTTATGAATCTTTAACTTTTAAGCCAGTTAATGAAAATTGGTAACAAAGTTGTTCTTTACAATGATGGAGGACTATCAGGAAGTGTCACTGCAAGGATTAAATAAATTATCAAATTAACAGGTAGAAAAATAAAAGTAAGTCTTACGCCTAACGAGGAAATACCAAAATATTCGGCAATCCCTCCGCATACTCCAGTTAAAGCCTTATCGGTTGATGATTTTTTTAGTTTTCTATTCATTGCAATCCCCCCAAACTATTATTAAAAAGTAACATACTCTACTAAAGTTCTACGTATTTTTAATCAAAATGTTTCATTTATAATCAATACAACATTTTTGTACTAATCTGCTTCATTAGCGAAAATCAACTACTCCTTTTGAACAATCACACCCTATTGTTAATTATCAATATACAATCACTCATTTCCTTTATTTACATTATGTAGTTTATTAACTTCTATAATCAAACAAACCAATAAACCCGAAAGCACTCCGAAATAGGTAGCAATAACTGCAGTACTATCTGGTGCGCCTAAAGCACTTCCTATAATTAGACTACTTATAAAACCAAGTAATCCACCCGCAACAATTCCTACTATTATTCTAATTCCCATGTAGACTCTCTCTCCCTTAAAACTTTTTAATAATCCAAGAGATCCATAGAATAAAGATCCCTAATGTACTTCTTTAACTCTTGCCCCCAGTTATTGGAGAATAATTTTCATTGTGTTCTTTGTACTAATTCCAATGCTTTTTTTAATTCATCAGGTTTTCGAGTGCCAACTACCACTGTATTATTTCTCAACCTTAACTCTATACCTTTCTTTCCATTGATGTTATAAACCATTTCCCCTTTAAAATTTATTCGTGTTCCCCAACCTCCAAAACGTTTTAGCGGGCTGTAAGTGATACTTTCATAATGACGGATATCTTTAAAGAGATACTGTTTATATTTAAAATGAAAAGGTACAAAACGTATATAAAGCCCATCATTGAGAACTTCGATTATAAGCTTTGATAATCCTAGCATAAATACTGGGAAAACAATTCCAAAAATCGCCCAAAAAATAATTGTGACCACATCTGGGGCAGGTTTATTCCCAACTGGAACACCATTAATAATCTGCTGAATGAACCAGTACCACATGAAAGTAGCTGGTAATAAAATCAACACCCACCACAAAATTTGTCGTGGTCGTTGTGTTTCTCGATACACTACATTAGTGTGTTTTTCCACTTAATCCCCTCTCCTTTATTCAACAATTCTGCACTGCTAGGTAAATAATTATTTCAATAATAACATAATATTACGAAAGTTTATGTTATTTGTAATTGAAAAAGGAGACCATGGTAATCACCTTGTTTAACTATTGTGATAATTCAATAACGCAAGTGTTACATTCCTCCGTAGCCGATTCTACCTAGAGGACCATTTTCTTGTATTTATCTGTTTCGATTTTTCTTTCTTCTTCTTTTTCTTATTCTGTCTTTTCTTGTTACGGATCATGAAATTTTTTTCTGTTTTCGATTATCCTGAAAAATCATCCAAACAATAAATAAAACTTAAAACATACCCTATATAAATCTCTACTTTATTTTTTCACAAAAGAACGAACAAACATTGTCCCTGCTAAAACTGATAAAATCATATTTGTTTCAGGCAATAAGAAGATGTTAGGGTACAAATCCTGTGATATTCCATACCATTTCACCCAATAGATGTTTGGTATAAATATAATAACTGACAATACAACTGTTGGTATAAGGAGTTTCCAATTAAGTTTAACCCTTCTCTCGATAAGTTCTACTAAGCCTTTCCATTCCATCAATATACCAAATAGAAATGCCCACAATGTCATCATTATTTGGAGTTTAAGTACATCCTCTGACGCTCTTTGCCAAGATATTTGAAGGTCAAAGTAATTCCCAACCATAAAAGAAAGTAAGATGATCATTCCTATAATAACTGCTGAAATTCCTAATATTTTTTTTATAATACTAACCCCCCTATAATTTAATTACGAATTGCAAAGCAACGATCACGATTACAATAAAGGAAAATAACTCTTTTTAAGTCGATTCAATTTTCCTCCTTCCTTGATTTCGCAACTAATCGATTGATCTTTTCTTTCCATTGAATGAATTGTTGATTGGAGATAACTTGCTGTAAAAAGGCATACAAAAGAATAACATTCATCGATATTACAGACCACTCAGCACTCGATTGAAATCTAGCAATAACTAAAGCAATTAAAAGCATCGCCCAGTAATGAAATGTAACATTACACATTCGCTTCCAAACAGAAACATAATTGTTTCCACTGACCAATTGAGCTAACAAAATGATGTACCAGAACATATGTAGCGTAGGGAATTCATAGAGTCCGTTTAATCCTGCTAAACGATTCCAATCTAAGCTGAAGATTTCACTGAGGTAAAGCTCTAATGTTAATGGCGAGCCATACATTTGAGCTAGAAATTGCAAGAATATGACGTAAATAGGGATGAATCCAATGATGGAAAACATCCAATAGGTTTGTTTTTTTATAATAAATCTATGGATAAAATAAGCGACTACTAAAGCTTGGATTGGTGCAACAATAAAATATGGTTGAAAGTATGCTCCAATTAGTATCCCTGGTCCGATAATACTTGCAACTATGCAGATAATTCCGATGAGTACCTCTTTAAATAGATGGTTTTTCATGGAGCTTGGGTATGTCTGATTTACTTCTTCCTGCAACATTTTAACTGGACCAAATTGGTCAATCACAGCTTCAATTGCTTCTTTTTCATCTACATTGTCCCTGCGAAGTGAACTATAATGATCATATAGATGCTGCTTCCATTCTTCCTCTAGTTCTTTCTTTTCTATTTCGTCTAGGCGTAATTCTTTAGTGATTTTCTTAATATAGCTATCAAACTCTTTAATCGATACTTGTTTAGACATTTACATTACCCACAATTCGATGCATGACTTTTTGAAACAGACCCCACTCCTGCTTTTGATCAGATAGTGACTTTTTTCCTGCAGTGGTAATTCGGTAATATTTCCGGCGCGGACCATCACTTGATTTTTGCCAATAGCTCTCTACCAAACCAGCTAACTCGAGTCGCTTTAAAGCTGGATATAACGTTCCTTCCTTATAACTCAAATACCCTTCACTTACCTGGTGAACTTTCTCGGTGATTTCATAGCCGTACATTTCTTTTTCCGAAAGTAACGATAACAGAATAATACTCGTACTTCCTTTTAACAATTCAGTTTTTCTCATTTGGTGCACTCTCTCCTTCTACATCGTATTACTACTTACTGTATATCGTATCACGACATAGTGGGTAATTCAACGATTTTAAAAAAATCAGGTACAACTGTCTGATTTTAGATACCTGCTTCGTTCTTAATAAAAAATTAGTGAAAAAATGAAAAATTTGAATCCATTTTTCCCGCCAATCGTATGAAGAATAGCTGTTGTTTTGAGTAATTATATTTGTTTATAAGGAACAATTGAAAAATCATTTTAGGAAGTATTTTGGGAAAAGTAAGGAGCTGAAGGAGATGTCAAATTCTTGGAAACGACCTAAGATAAAAATACCAAAAACAATGAGTGAGTGGATCTGGGATATTATTGGTTATTCATTCTATTTAGGCTCATTGATCTTTTTAATCTACGTTTGGAATGGGCTTCCTGATGAAGTTCCAGCACATTACAACGCTTTGGGTGAAGTTGATCGTTGGGGTTCAAAAATGGAACTTCTTATTTTGCCGATAGTAGGTGCATTTATTGCAGTTTTAATGCAATTGTTAGAAAAATTTCCAGAATCACATAATTATCCAGAGCGATTAAATAAAGAGAATGCTAAGGCGTTTTATTTACTAAGCCGAAAAATGCTCAATAAATTAAAAAATATATGTCTAATCATCTTTTCTTTAATCTTATTTGAATCTGTTTCTATTGCTTTAGGCTGGGGAAATGGATTGGGAATATGGTTTCTACCATTAGCAATACTGAGTGCGTTTATTCCTATTGCATTAGGAATAATTAAGCAAAAAAAAATTAGATAATGAACCATATTAAAAAAATAGAACTCTTTAATACTTGTCCGAGGTGTTCCGAAAAGTGGGTTGAACACTGTAATAAAACATCCAATACAGTTACACTGTGTTCTATCTTCTATGTTCACGCACTGAGCTTCATGTGTTCTGGCATCATCATCGTTGTCCATTTGATGGATCCCTCTCTCATACATTGTTTCCACCTCAACAAGAACAATCGTTCTTATTATATCATTTCTTACCTTTACAGTCATGAAAAATCATAATATGTCAAATGCTTAATTGAAATTAATAAGTTTGTATCCTTCTTTTGGGCCCATAACGCCTTTAAATAAAACGGGGAAAAACTAAGTTAACTCGGAAACCTATATGAGTATATGATTTACTCCTTAATCGAGCAAAAGTTTTCTCAGAAAACTACTCAATTAAGGAGTGGATATATGCATGTAGAATAAATCAAATAAGGCTGGCATGAGATCCGTTACAGTGTCGAATTTATGCCAGCCAACAAGCTTTTTTTTATATTTTTGATATCACTTCAGATTTCTAATCATGTTTATTTTCGAACTGTTGCAAAACTAATAAAGTAAATCATTAAACCTATGAAGAACAAGAAGCTAATCAGAAAAAAATGATTAATTTCTAATGCTGTACACAAGCAACATAGTAAAAATATACCGAGTAATAATGGGATGTGAGCCGCTTTCTCAGCTTTGATTAACGTAGCAATACCACCTATAACAACGAGCCCCATAAAAAAAAGAATAAATATAAATAACGGACCCCATTGAAAATTTAGTAATGATATTAATAAAAATGTACATACTACAATACTAATCCATAATACGCTAATCGTTATTCGTCTCACTTAATCTCTCTCTCCTTAATATCTATTTTTTAGTGCATTATAACCATTAACTAATTCATTAAAATGGTATACCCACATAGATAGTGCGTATGCGTTAGCTGCAAATGCTACTGGACCTGCAACATTTTTCAAAAGAATTTTTGCTGTTTTCCAAGAAAATAATGTTCCTATAGTCAGTCCGTCGCCGGAAACAACCTCAATAATCCATTTTCTCCTCAATCGTATCCTTCAAAATAATCCCTAACAACTGCCTATGAAGTCAAGTATTTACAGTAATTTCTATCCAAGCACAGAAAAAGAAGCCGTGCTCCAAATGGAAGACGACTTCTAAATAGCTGAAATTTATCAATTTAAAGTAAAAATGTTACCACCAAAATCAAAACAGTGTTATACCAACGTTTGATATGTATTGGTGGAGACGGTGGGAATCGAACCCACGTCCAGAGATATCGTCACTCAGGCTTCTACACGTGTAGTTGGTATATTGTCATTCACTAGTCCCTAGGCCTACCAACAGGCTTCGAGGCAGCTAGTCTGATTCATTTCAACGCTCATCCTCAGACGGCGGATGACCGTATAGCCCACTAAAGTTGAGACCCTACAATCTGCCACATGGGCAATAACAGGTAGGATCCTTTAACAGTGCTTACGCAGCTGCTAAAGAGTAATTGTTTTCTTTGCCAGTTATATTTAGGCGAGTAACGTTTTACGAGTCGTAACCTCGACGCGCAACCTAAGCTCGATCTACCCCTGTCGAATCCGTAACGCCCCCATAAAAGAGTAACGCTTGGGATAATCTCGAGCACTATTATATTCAGTTAATGTCTTTTCCCAAGACAATTATCATTATAACACATGGACATTTAAAATCAAGGTCATCGGTGTGGTAGCTTATGCCAAATTAATCTTTGTGAAGTACGTTCTGGATAACTTTATTCGTCAAGTTTGGTACAACTTCTAGAGAATACGTCATTTCCATGCGTTCTAATTTTTTATGGGCATCAACACCATAAGGTCCAATATTAATCACAGGCACATTTAAATCACGTATGTCTTGATAATTCACGAAAAACTTTGATCCCCAACTTGGGTTGTTATCTGCAACCGGTGCAAGATCTTTATCGTCATCACTAAGTGCTAGAAAGCTCATATCCGAAATATAAGGATAAAAATTCTTTATTACAATCGGGTGTTCATAATTAGGCTGTATATCCTCCACTGCTTTTTCTAATGCTTTTATTAGCACTTGTTCATCCTTAGTTTTTCCTGTAATTTCGATACGAGGTGAATACAAGGACGAATAAAAGAGGATTATAGTAGGATTTTTATCCTCCATCCATTTCCATGCTTCTTCCACAACTCGTGCTGCATACATTCGGATATCTAACGTATCAACGTGTAATAAATCCTTTTTAAAATTATCCATATGAACGGTATACGTGTCACCATGAGCTTTTATCAGCATGTCATCCATTTCTTCATATGTTATTACCCTTGGCTTCCATGAAATTGGCTGGAAACGTTGACCACTTATGCTACAAAATTCTTTGTAACGATTTTCAAATGTTTGTAATGCATGTTGAAAAGCAGTTTCAGCTTGTTTTCTCAACAACTCTAATACATCCTTTGGTGACCAAGAGTGTATAAAGAAGTTATAATAAGAAAAAACAGATAGAGCTGTTTGCACATCATAAGCTGGCTTCAAGTCCATTTGTTTTAAGGCAACGGGAGGTACTGTAACCTCTCCATATGCTTCATTACAAAGAGCTGCATTATAGCTAAGCTGCTTCGTTAATTCCGATGCAACAAAATTTGGATCTAGCCCTTCAAAAGCTGCCCCAACATGTGTTTCTGCTCCAGTGATGAAGAAGGATGGTAGTAATTTCCCAACGGTCCCTTTATATACGTAGCGATTCTGATCTCCTTCATAGCGTGGCGCCACAAAATCGGCATTGATTGCTGCAACATATTCAAATTGATGTTCTTTTTTCCATTTTTTCAATGTTGTTAATGCGGACAAAATACCGTTTGAACTGTCCTCTTCATCACATTCCGCCACAAGTACGATATTCCCCTCTAACTCCTCAGGATGTTCCGCATAATATTTTATTAAATATAAATGACTGGAAAGTCCACTTTTCATATCTAGTGCACCTCTACCAAATAACCATTCACCAGAATGTAAATGATCCCTAGCAGTTTGTGGAATATCTTCCTCTTTTAAAATTTCCATCCATTCGTCAGGCTGAAACGCATATAAGTGAAGTTGGTTAAAATCATCAACACCAACTGTATCGGTGTGCCCCATTAAAATCACCGTACGATTACTCGGCTTCTTCGTCCCTTTTACAAAAGCTAGAACGTTGTAACGATCATAATAATCATCCGTCGTTTGTTCGAGCACTAAATGCTGCGGATTGTTAGCAAAATAAGGGTAGGATGCTAATAATGTATATAAAGAATGTGCAATAACCATTTCACCTTCTGTATTAACGATACTATTAATTCCAACAAGCTGTTTTGTTAAAGCAAGTACCTCTTCTCTACTATCTAAAAAATCACTCATAAAACAACCTCCCATACTAAAGTTACTTATATGAAAATCCACCAGGAAAAGAGAACTTTTACTGATGGATTATTTATTATTACCGCATTTGATCTTTTATTGCACGATCAATATCTCGTTTCATTTGCTTTTTCTTTAAGTCTTCACGTTTATCGAACTTTTTCTTCCCTTTTCCAAGTCCAATTAACACTTTGGCATAACCGTTTTTAATATATATTTTTAATGGAACAAGAGCGTATCCTTGCTGCTGTGTAAGTCCAATTAAATTATCAATCTGTTTTCGGTGTAGTAATAATTTTCGAGAACGAGTAGGATCATGGTTAAATCGGTTCCCTTGTTCGTATTCGGATATATGCAAATTAACTAATTGCACTTCTCCTCGTCGATCAATACGCGCATGGGAATCCTTCAGGTTAACGCGACCTGCGCGAAGTGATTTTATTTCCGTTCCTTTTAAAACGATTCCCGCTTCAAATGTATCCTCTATAAAATAATCATGAGACGCTTTTTTATTCTGCGCAATGACTTTTCCCTGTCCTTTTGGCATACAACTTCCTCCTACATCTTCCGTGACCTTCATTTTACCAAATATCTCGGTTTATTCCAATTAGAAATATCCCGGTATGGTCAAGTGTAGATCGATTCTGCTGCTGTTCGATATTCCCGCTCTTGTGTCACATGATCCACCATCAGTAACTTATCCAAAAAAAGCCGCACCCTACCATGACGGTAAGCTACAGCTCTTTCATTACCGAGATCAACTACATTAACAATAATAAACTAACTGCCATAACTGCCATCCCACTAATTAACCCGTAAATAGATAGATGTGCTTCATCATACTTTTTAGCAGCTGGTAGTAATTCATCTAAGGATATAAATACCATAATCCCAGCTACTGCTGCAAATATGACACCAAACATAGTTTCTGTTAAAAATGGCATTAAAAGTAAAAATGCCACAACCGCACCGACTGGCTCAGCTAATCCAGATAGGAAAGATAGCTTAAATGCTTTTTTCTTGTTTCCCGTTGCATAATAAATTGGAACAGATACTGCTATTCCTTCTGGGATGTTGTGAATCGCTATGGCAATAGCTATCGCTAATCCCACTGTTGGATCCTGGATTGTTGATACAAATGTTGCGATACCCTCAGGGAAATTATGAATCCCAATTGCTAAGGCAGTAAAAACTCCCATTTTTAATAAGTCCGGATCCTTCGTACCATTTTTTTTCATATCTTCTACTTTCTTCGGTTCATGTGGGTTTGAGCTTTTCGGTACAAAGCGATCGATTAATGCAATTAGTAGCATCCCTGCAAAAAAAGAACCGACTGTTAACCAGTTACCACCTGGTTCTCCTAGTTCACTTACGAGCGAATCTTGTGCCTTAAAAAATATTTCAACCATAGATACATAAATCATAACACCAGCAGAAAAGCCTAAAGAAAAGGACAGGAATCGTGTATTTGTAGTTTTAGCGAAAAATGCCAGCAAACTTCCGATGCCAGTAGCTAGACCAGCAAATAAAGTAAACAAAAATGCTAAAATAATTTCATGTGACATTTTTTCATACTCCTTTTTGTTGTACTTGTTAATTAGTTTTTACCTAAGGAAACTTTTTTAGGTTAGGTATATTTTATTCTATCCATCTCAAAAATGCAACCTTAATTAATTGAAAATAATTAAAAAATAAAAAAGACTAACCCTGTATGTGTAAAATACAGAATTAGTCTATGCAAATTTCTTAGGATATGAGCCTAATTTTTCTTTTTCGCTTTAATTTTTTTGCTAGGCTTCTTTTTGGCTTTTTTATCATTTTTATCTTTTTTCGCATTTATACCACCAGATACGCCCCCACTAACCATTTCAAAGTCAATGGCATGTTCATCCATATTCACAGAAGTTACCTTTACTTTTACTTCCTGACCTATGCGATAAACCTTGCCAGTTCGTTCACCTATCATGGCATAGTGTTGTTCATCGAAGTGATAATAATCATCGGTTAAATAACTTACATGAACTAAACCTTCAATTGTATTCTCTAACTCAACAAATAACCCGAAACTTGTAACAGAACTAATGACTCCCGTATATTCTTCACCAATACGTTCTTGCATATATTCTGCTTTTTTCAAATCATCCGTATCTCGCTCGGCATCAACAGCTGTTCGCTCTTTCTCTGACGTATGCCTTGCGATTTCTGGTAATTTATCCTTCCAACTGCCAACTGTTTTCTTATCCATCGTCTTTTCAATTAAATACGTGCGTATTAAACGATGAACGATTAGATCCGGATATCGGCGAATTGGCGAAGTAAAATGGGTGTAAAATTCGGTTGCCAAACCAAAATGGCCGATACCCTGTGGATCATATTTAGCTTGCTTCATGGAACGAAGCATTAGTTTAGAGATAATCATTTCTTCCGGCTTTCCTGCTGTCGATTCGAGTACTTTTTGCAAGGCTTGCGGATGTATTTCATTCGAGGTTCCTTTTACACGATAACCTAATCCTGCTAGAAACTCGAAAAAGTGCTGCAATTTTCCTTCATCTGGATCTTCATGAATCCGGTGAATGAATGGGACATCCATCCAATGAAAATGTTCCGCAACTGTCTCATTTGCAGCCAGCATAAATTCTTCAATTAGTTTTTCGGCCACCGAACGTTCCCGAATAACAACATCCTCCGCTTTTCCATCTTTATCAACAATGACTTGTGCTTCTTTAAAATCAAAATCAATTGCTCCACGGCCAAACCGCTTTCCTCTTAAAATCTCAGCAAGTTTCTCCATATCTTCGAACATCGGTACTAACGATTGATATCTTTCACGTACTGATTCATCTTTATCCACTAAAATTTGATTAACATCTTTGTACGTCATTCTTTCTGTCGTTTTAATCACGCTTTGAAAAATCTCATGATTAACAACATTACCAGTAGAGTCAATCTCCATTTCACATCCAAGTGTAAGTCTGTCCACTTGTGGATTTAATGAGCAGATCCCATTGGATAAGCGATGAGGAATCATTGGTATAACACGGTCAACTAAGTATACACTTGTTCCACGTTCAAACGCTTCCTTATCTATCGGTGAATCTTCTTTAACGTAATAGCTAACATCTGCAATGTAGACGCCTAACTTATAATTACCGTTGTCTAGTTTCTTCACAGTAACTGCATCATCTAAGTCTTTTGCATCCGCTCCATCAATCGTAACAATTACTTCATCTCGAAGGTCTCGTCTATTCGCTATTTCTTCCTCCCGAATGGAATCTGGGGTTTGTGTTGCCTGCTCCAATACTTCATCAGGAAAATCTATTTTTATACCGTGTTTATAAATAATGGAAATAATATCTATGCCTGGGTCATTTTTATGGCCAAGAATTTCCGTTATCTCACCCTCAGCACTCATTCGTCCCTCAGGGTATTTCGTTATCTTAGCAAGGACCTTATGTCCACTTACCGCTCCATTATTTTGACTTTTAGGGATAAAAATATCATTCGGAATTCGTTTATCATCAGCAATAACAAAACCAAAAGATTTATTATCTTCATATGTTCCAACGACTTCGGATACGGCGCGTTCTATTATTCGAATCACAGTACCTTCTGGACGATTCCCATCAGCATTACTTTTTTCAATACGTACAAGAACTCGATCATTATTCATTGCTGACGCTAAATCTGAATGATGGATATATACATCAGTTTGATCCTCATCCTCAGGAATTAAGAAAGCGAATCCTTTTGCATGCATCTGAATTTTACCTCGGATTAAATTCATTTTCTCTGGTAAGCCAAAGCGATTCTTCCGCGTACGTACTAATTCACCTTGAAGCTCTAATTCATTTAACGCTTTTACCATTTCTTTAAAATCTACTGCATCTTCAATTTCTAATTCTTCTTCTAATTCATGAACTGCTAAGGGTTTTCTATCATAATTATGAAAATACTCCCTAATTTGATTGATCATTTCATTACTCATTTATTACACCTTCTTTCTTCTATCTATTATTGTTGACATTTTGGTAAAGGATAATCATTTTTCCCAATTCAATGATTCCAAAAATGTGTAAATATCTTCATGAAGTTTTTCTTTTTCTTTGTCCAATGTTATAACATGTCCTGATTCTTCATACCATTTCATTTCCTTTTCATCCGCTTCGACATTTTCATATATATATGTAGCACTATCTGTGTTGATCATCTTGTCTTGACGTGCTTGAACAACCATCGTCGGCGTATAAATGGTATCTATATTATTCTTAACTTCCGTAATTAACTTCCCTAATGCTGTAAACATTGGTTTAGAGTTATCCATTAAATATTCTACTTCTTGACTGATTGTGGAATCATCTTTTTCTTCTAGCTGTTTAAATTCCTTCGAAAATTGCTTAAACCCGATAGTTAACTGTTTCTCATTATCGAAAAACATAGGAGCACACATCGGTATAATTGCTTTTATATTTTCCGAGTAGGCAAGTTTTAATCCCATTACTCCACCTAGTGAAAGACCAGCAACTGCGATCTCTTGATAGCCTAGATCCTTTAGATGTTGGAATGCTTGCATAACATCCTCCCACCATTGATCAGGATTGGACTTTATTAATTCCTCTGGTGGTAATCCATGCCCGCGATAGATTGGAGCATGACTTGTATATCCCTTCTTTTCTAAAAATCTCCCGAGCATTCGAACATCTGCAGAATGACCAGTAAATCCATGCAATAATAATACCGCCCTTGGGCCTGCTTCAAATGTAAAAGGTTTTGGTAGTTTAATCTTCATTTTCGTAAATCTCCTTCATTTGGCTATTATCTATTTTACCCTTTATACGATATACTACAACATACTTGCAGTAAAAAACCCTTATCACATTTTGTGATAAGGGTTAGATCTTTATTGTAATACGTATGCACTTAGGAAAGCTAGTACAAAGAATAATACACCTGTTATTACAGTACCACGATGTAAAACAAGATCAATTCCTCTAGCTTTTTGTTTCCCAAATAATTGTTCGGCTCCACCTGAAATCGCTCCCGATAGACCTGCACTTTTTCCAGTTTGCAATAATACGAAAACAATCATAATAATAGCATCAATCACTAATAATACATTTACTATACCAGTCATGTTACCACGACACCTCCTGATCAAGAAAAGCTAAACAGACAAGTAACTAATGTTAACTTTAGCATAAATCTAGTTCTATTATCAAGAATTTTTTTTAAAATGCATTCATATTCAGATAATTCTAGTCGCTATTAAACGCACTTTCTACTATTATGAAAATAAGAAAAGAATTTCATGAAGAGTTGGTGAAAAATATGAAAACAAACTTTTGGTTAACAACGGAAGACAATGTAGATATTTATGTGGAAAAATGGTTCGAAGAAGGTATTGAACCGAAAGCAATTGTGCAACTTTCTCATGGCATGGTTGAACACATTCAACGTTATAAGAGTACTGCTAGCTTTTTATTAAAGCAAAATATATTTGTTTATGGTAATGATCATCGGGGACATGGAAGAACTGGTAAAAGGCAGGGGTTAATGGGTTATTTTGCCGACGAAAATGGGTTTGAGAAAACAGCTAATGACTTATTTGAGATAACAAAGATGATAAAGAAGGACTATCCTGATACACCTATATTTTTACTAGGACACAGCATGGGATCCTTTTTAACTCGGTATTATATACAAGAACACGGAGACATGCTTGACGGTGTCATCCTTTCAGGTACAGGCTTTTATTCAAGAGCAAGTATACTATCTGGAAAATTACTTGCAAGTAAGTTACCTCCAAAGGAAAAATCACCATTAATGAACAAGCTCGCATTTGGTAACTTTAATAGAAAAATAAAAAATAAGAAAACTAACTTTGATTGGCTTTCAGGGGATAAGAAAGTGGTACAAGATTATATGGCAGATCCCTACACCGGATTTATTCCAACAGCACGATTCTTTTTTGATTTAATGACTGGACTAGAATACATCCATGACAATAAACGGAATAAAACTATTCGTAATGATCTACCGATACTACTAATTTGTGGAGATTCAGATCCTGTCGGTAATTATGGAAAAGGAGTTTGGAAAACTACACATTTATATGAAAAGGCAGGTCTAACAAATATCACGACCATGCTTTTTGAAAACGGTCATCACGAATTACTTAATGAAGTAAATAAAGAAGAGGTTTATAATGCCGTAAATAAGTGGATAAGTAGATGTTTAGACAAGTAAGCGGCTTCATTATGAACTTTTTGTAGCATTGATAGGAATTACTTGAATTGGTTGAAATAATAAGTATAGAATAGTACGTGCGATAATTTTGAACATACTTTGAAGGGTTGGTCGATCATGACAAATATCCAAGGAATAGCAGCATCATCTGGTATTGCAATTGCAAAAGCATATCAACTCGTTACACCAGATTTATCATATGAAAAAAGGGAAGTTGAAAACCCTGAACAAGAAGTGGAACGGTTAGAGAGTGCACTAGAAATTTCTAAACAAGAATTAGAAAAGATTAAGGCACATACACAACAAGAACTAGGTGATGAGCATGCAGAGATTTTTTCTGCTCACTTACTTGTCTTAGGTGATCCGGAACTTATAAATCCAATTAAAGATAAGATTAATAATGATAAATCCATGGCAGAAGCTGCCTTAGAAGAAACTGCAAACATGTTTATAAGCATGTTTGAAAGCATGGATAATGAATATATGCGTGAACGTGCAGCAGATATTAAAGACGTAACAAAACGTGTAATGGCACATTTACAAGGAGTAAACTTTCCAAATCCAGCGTTAATCGATGAGGAAGTTGTTGTCATTGCCAGTGATTTAACTCCATCAGACACTGCTCAATTAAATCGTGAATTTGTAAAAGGATTCGCAACAGACATCGGTGGCCGTACATCACACTCAGCAATTATGGCTAGATCACTTGAAATTCCAGCAGTAGTTGGAACAAAGGATGTAACTAGCAGAATATCACAAAATGATCTACTGATCATAGATGGCATTGACGGGAATGTAATTATCAACCCATCTGAAGAAGAATTATCAAGCTATCGTGACAAACAAGCCAATTTTGAGAAACAAAAAGAAATTTGGGCACAGTTGAAAGATGAACCTACATTTACATCTGACGGGGAACAAGTAGAACTTGTTGCTAATATCGGAACACCTGAGGATGTAGCTGGTGTAATTAATAATGGTGGCGAAGGGGTTGGACTTTACCGCACCGAATTTTTATACATGGGTAAAAGTGAACTTCCATCAGAGGATGAACAATATAAGGCATATAAATCAGTACTTGAGCAAATGGGAGATAAACCTGTAGTTGTACGAACACTTGATGTTGGTGGAGATAAAGAATTGCCTTATTTGGATCTTCCAAAAGAATTAAATCCATTTTTAGGATTCCGAGCAATTCGATTCTGCTTGGAAAATGAACATGTTTTTCGTCCACAGTTACGTGCGTTGTTACGCGCGAGTGTGCATGGCAACTTGAAAATCATGTTTCCAATGATCGCATCGCTGGAAGAGTTCCGTCAAGCAAAAGCAATCTTACTTGATGAGAAAGAGAACTTAAAAAATGAAGGAATTGAAGTATCTAATTCCATTGAAGTTGGAATCATGGTTGAAATTCCTTCCACAGCTGTTATTGCAAAACAATTTGCAAAAGAGGTTGATTTCTTCAGTATTGGTACAAATGATTTAATTCAATATACAATGGCTGCTGACCGTATGAATGAACAAGTATCTTACTTGTATCAACCATATCACCCAGCGATTCTTAATTTAGTAAACAACGTAATTGAAGCTGCACATAGTGAAGGTAAATGGGCAGGTATGTGTGGTGAGATGGCTGGAGATTCTATTGCTATTCCAATTTTAATTGGACTTGGATTAGACGAGTTCAGTATGAGTGCAACATCGATTCTGCCAGCTCGTACTCAAATTACAAAGCTTTCTAAGAAGGAAATGGCTTCTTATAAAGAAAAATTACTGTCTATGGCAACTGCAGAAGATGTAATAGAATTTATAAAAGATAAAACAGAATAAGAAAATCTGCTACACTTAGGCCTGAATCGGTCTAAGTGTTTTTTTTGCCTGTTTTCTAGAAGATTGTTGTTTTGGAGTGATGCGCTAACGGAAAAACAAAGAATGTTTACAGTGGTTAGATCAAAGTATACAAAAACAGCTTTTTGTTACAATAGAGCTGGTTCATTCATGAATAATAAGCGGTTATTGTGGGAAAATGTTGTTAATTATTTTTTTGTAACTAGCTTGTAATTTATAGTGAGGATGACAGCATGAATAATAATACGCAATGGAGAAAACCAGTAATCTTACTAAATATCGATTCACTAATGCCTGAACCACTAGAGCGAGCTGTCCAAACAGGGAAAGCTCCTGCTCTACAATTTTTAATGGAAAACGGCAATTATATTTCTAACATGGTCAGTTCTTTTCCAACAATGTCAGTAACGATTGACAGCACGCTATTAACAGGTACATATGCTGACAAACACCACATCCCAGGCTTAAACTGGTTTGATCATTCCAGAAAAGAAATCATTAACTACGGGACTGGTTTTCGTGAAACGTTCAGGCTAGGACTGAAGAGAACCTCCCATAACATGCTCTACCGACTGAATAACGAACAATTGAGCAGTGAAGTTTCTACGATCTATGAGGATTTGGCTGACATGGGAATCCCTTCTGCATCTATTAATTCATTTGTGTATCGTGGGAATACACCAACAAGAATGCATGTTCCTCGTCTCCTCAGCACGTTGACCCGCTTCGAAGACGGAGAATGGACAACTAAAGGTACATCTATTTTCTCTTTAGGAGTCTTTTCCAAACTTCGGACAAGGAGTTTTCCGACACAAATTGCTGCTGGAAATTATAAATATACAGCTCGTGAACTACGTTATTTAATTCGAAAAAACAAACTTCCGGGGTTCACATTCTGCATATTTCAGGATATGGACACTAGAATCCATTTTAAAGGACCGACGGATATAAAAGTAATAACCAAAATTGATCAGGAGATTCAAAAAACTTTAAATCTATATCCAAGCTGGCAAGAAGCTCTCAACCAAAATATATGGATGGTTATTGGTGATAATGGTCATTCTGCCACAGGAACCAATTACCGAAAATATATTATTGATTTACGAAAGATACTAAAAAACTTTCGCATAGCTCGACTGGAGCGACCCGTACAAAAAAAAGATCAGCTTGTCCTATGTGTAAATCAGCGTATGGCTTATATTTACGTATTAAACGATAATCTTACGCTCTCAGCTATTGCTGAACAATTAAAAAATGATCAACGGATCGATATCATTGCTTGGAAGGAAAAGGACTCCGTTCATGTAGTATCCGGAATGAAAAAGGGAACATTAAGCTATTGTCCAAATGGGGAGTATACAGATATGTATAAGCAAACATGGCGTATTGAAGGAAATCCCGAGCTTCTAGATTTGCATGTGAAAGAAGATAAAGAAGTATTATACGGAAACTATCCCGATGCTTTAGCTAGGGTTTATAGTGCCCTGCATTCCCATTCTGGTCGTTTCATTGTGGTTAATGCCAAACCAGGCTGTGATTTTAAAGCCCAATCCACACCATTCCATCTTAGTGGAGCAGCACATGGTTCCCTACACAAACAGGAATCATTAGTACCACTGGTAATTGCAGGAACCCGTTCGAGACCGACATATCCACGATTTGTGGATATGAAGAGTTTTATCCTAAAAGAGATTCAACAATAATATAAAGCGTGATCTATTGCTATTTTTCGATGCCTTTGTCCTGTCACCTACACGACAGGACAAACATTATTCAATAATCTCTAGCTTCTCCTCTATCGGCGTTCTACCTTTATCCCGCGGGATAGATTTTGGGTATCCGATTTGCATTACTGCAGCGATTTTTACTTCCGCTGCATGTAAATCCACTGCACGATAGAATTCTGGATCTTGCATATAAGGGGTTATCGTCCACAACATTCCTACTCCATATTCCCAAGCTGCCAATTGGGAATTTTGTATAAAGGCACAAACAGCAGCATATTCTTCCTCTTGTCGAACAGGATCTGCTTCTTTTTGGAAATAAATGAGCGCATGATGAGGAATAGACAGTAGAAACTTTTTCATGGAATCTTTCATTTTGATTGTTTTAGGTTCTTCATCATTTCTTATCATACCTAATCGTTGGTAGCTCTCTATTATTGCATGTACAAACTGTACTTTCCCATCCTCCTGAAATAATTTTATCTCCCAAGGCTCTTTCATATAGTGTGATGGTGCATAGGAGCCATAAGTGAATATTTCCTTTAACATCTCTAAATCTACCAACTCTTCCTTAAAATTATGGATCGATCTCCGATTCTTTATCGTGTTTAATACAGTCATGGTTTCTCTCTCCTTCTACTGACGATCTCTTCCTTTTATAGTAACAGATTTCATAAATAGAGTGGCGTATGAGCTGACTGTACGATTTGATATGCGTCCCACCTGTGTCCTTAGATCCTCTTAGTCATCACAGACATAAAATCCTCATAAAACTTTTGATATTCGAAGCTAAATGCGATTCGATGTCTTTTTATTTCTACCTCTGTTTCCTCCTCTAAGCTGCCGAAAGGTCTGATATCAGCAATACTTTGTCCCCGCTCCGTTCCAATAGTTGCCTGAACAATTTGAACAGGTAAGTTTTGGAAGGAAAACATATCTGGACGAATGACTGCCATTAGAGTTAAAACATCATGTAGCGGACTTCCTTGCAAATTTGGGTTTCTCTGCTTGTAAAAATCATAATAGTAATCAATTAAAGGCTTAACAAGACTAATTTCTCCAACTTGATCGATATAGTTCACCATTTGTGGGGTTGCAATGGCATATTCGGTCACATTGAGAGGAATGATAGTCACTTTTTCTGCATAAGTCATAACAATCTGTGCAGCAACAGGATCACCATGGAAGTTTGCTTCGGAAACAGCTGTAATATTACCAGGTACCCAAAACGCCCCTCCCATAATATAATAGCCTTTAATATTTTGCATCGTTTCACGATATAACAGAAACATCGTAGCTAAAGAAGTCAATCTCCCGATATTAACAATTATTAATTCATTTTCATATTCCTCGATGATACTAACAATTTCAAAAAAGTTTTCAAAGGTAACATCTTCCCCGGCAGTTGGTGGCGTAATTGGGCCGAGGCCGTATTCTCCATGAATTTCTGGAACAAACTCCGGAATCTCAGATGTCATTGGGATTTCAGCTCCGGCAATAACCGTTATATTAGCAATTTCCTCCGATTCAAATAAACTTCGGACATATTCTATATTGGCAATCGCATTCTCCCGTGGAATATTTCCATAGTCCGCAACTATTCCAACAATATCTATAGATTCATTTAAGTAACTATAAATGAGTGCTATCGTATCATCAATACCAACATCAGCAAAAATTAATACTTTTTGCGCCAAAAAATCACCTCATAAAATTTATTGTATTTATATTTATTATTTATTATTTAAAAACTTTGTCCTATGCGTTTTCCCCATAAATGATAACTTTTCACCTATAAAATCAGAAAGCAGAAAACAGCTAGGAGAAATATGTAAAATATAAAAAAACAAGTAACGTTGGATAAAATAGGCAAATTCTACACAAACTTTATAAGATATCTTATTTTATATGTAGCAAGGTGAGTTTAATGAATTTTCTCAAGTGGTTTTCAATAAAAGGAAATAAATCAACAAAACAGGAAAAGGATCCTGAACTCGATCAAACGTTAGATAGCCTCCTCGAACAGATGAAGATGTCGAAGGATTTTATTTATTTTGTTCATGGCAAAGGCGCACAAAATATTCATTGCTATTACTTTAAAACATTAGTTGATTCGAAAATTGTTCATCGTGATATACTTCCTTACTTAAACGATGAATCTATAACAACGCTAGAAAAAATTAAAGCAAGTCTACCTATAGAAAAAATTGAAATAACGAAAGATCTTAAAAAAATTGAAAATAAGATTTTAACCGGTTCTGTTCTTATTAAATTAAATGAAAAAAGTAAAGAAGCGGTATTAATCACTGCTGAATTAAAGCAAGCACGTGAAGTATCCATACCTGAAGTTGAATTTAGTGTTGTTGGACCGAAGGAAGCATTTGTTGAGTCATTAGATACAAATATAAATTTAGTACGTAAAAGACTTCCCATACCAGAGTTGCGATTAGATGAGTTTCAGGTTGGTAAACTTTCAAAAACAAAGGTTGCCGTAATTTCGATTGAAGGCCTTACGAATAAAGAAAACCTTAATACCGTAATACAAAGAATCAAAGATATTGAAATAGATACTATTAATGATAGTTCTTATATTACTCAGTTAATTTCTGATAATAGAAACTCCCCCTTCCCACAGCTTATCGATACTGAAAGACCAGACCGATTGGCATCCGTTCTAACTGAAGGAAAAGTAGGGATTATTGTCAATGGAGCTCCGCATGCCATAATAGCTCCAACAACACTGGTAGAATTTTTCTCAGCTTTTGAGGATTACTTTTTAAATTGGATTACTGCTTCCTTTTTTCGACTTATTCGATTATTTGCCGTCATGTTCTCTATATTAGTTACACCTTTATATGTAGCAGTTTTAACGTATCATTATGAATTAATTCCTAAAGATTTACTAGGAATTTTAGTTACTAGTAGAAGAGAAATACCACTTCCACCAATACTAGAAGCGATATTTTTAGAATTGGCTATTGAGTTATTAAGAGAAGCCGGTGCTCGACTACCGACCAAAGTTGGACAAACAATCGGTATCGTTGGCGGTATCGTTATTGGAACAGCATCTGTAGAGGCAGGATTAACTAGTAATGTTCTATTAATTATAGTTGCATTAGCAGCCCTAGCATCGTTTACTACACCTGTATATAAAATGGGTAATACCATTCGATTAATTCGTTTTCCATTTTTGTTCATGGGGCATTTATGGGGTTTACTAGGTGTTGCAGTATGTTTTTGTTTTGTACTCGGTCATTTACTACGATTGACATCTTTAGGAAGACCATTTTTAGAACCATTATATCCACCTCGAATACAAGATTTAAAAGATGCCTTTATTCGATTGCCTTTATCTTTTCAATCAAAAAGGCCAGTTGAATTACAGACAGAAGACACGATGCGCTTTAATCCTAAAAAAGCGAAAGATAAAAAAGAAATTGATGAGTAGGGATTTCATTGAGGAAATTGCAACGGACTGTTAGTGAAAGGTATATGATTTCTCCGTTTCTAGCATTTTTTCTAATTCATTCCATACAGTTTGGCATTGGTATATTAAGTTTTCAAGGGAAAATTGTTGAAAGAGTCGGAAATGATGCTTGGATTGCTGTGATCTTTGGCGGAGTAATCATCCATATATCTATATGGTTTATATTTAAAATCCTAAAATTCGGAGATGGGGATCTAATTACGATTCATTACGATGTATTCGGAAAATGGATTGGTGGTTTATTCAGCCTTGTGTGGATTTTATATTATTGGTCCATTGGGCTAATCGTGATTAGATCCTATGTAGAAGTCATACAAGTATGGATGTTCCAAGATATTAGTGTTATATTCTTTACCTTGGTTTTCCTACTTTTAGTCTATTATATCGTTGTTGGTGGTTTTCGAGTCGTTACTGGGATAAGTTTCCTAGGAATTGTAATTCCAGCTTATCTATTATTAACGCTATTCTATCCATTAGGTCAAACAGAGTTTCGGAATATCCTTCCCATTTGGGATCATTCAACAACTGAAATCCTTCTTGCATCAAAAGACATGTCGCTAAGCTATTTAGGTTTTAGTACGTTACTTATGTTTTATCCCTATTTAAAACAGGCTAATAAATCAAAAATGTGGGTGCATGGAGGTAATTTCATCACCATGTTAATTTATTTAGGAATCATGATTTTGTCTCTTGCTTACTTTACTAACAAACATTTATTACGACATAATTGGCCCACTTTAACCATGTGGAAATCAGTTGAGTTACCTTTTGTTGAGAGATTTGAATACGTTGGAATCTCTTCATGGGCATTAATTATTCTACCTAATATTTGCTTAGCTTATTGGGCAGCTTCTCGTGGAATGAGACAGTTATTCAGATTCAGTCAACGAAAAGCTTTAATAGGAATGTTAATAATCAGTCTTTTCCTTGTCTATATGATAAGAAAACGTGAACAAATTGAGGTTCTAAATGACTATGTATCTCATATAGGTTTTTATTTAATAACTTGTTATCTTCCAATTTTATTAGTGGTTACGTATTTTCGAAAAAGGAGGGGTAAAAAACATTGACTCGTCTTATATGGGTAATACTTTTAATATCGGTAATAATTTCCGGTTGTGTAAACAAAGAAATACTTGATGATGTCCGTATAGCAACTGCTATTGGTTTTGAATTAGTAGGAGATGAAGAAATTCAAGTTACAGGCGTTGCGCCTATTTTTATGCCGGACAAATCCATTACTAATGACACAAGCACCGAAACCGCACGTCTCAGCAAAGAAGCACGAGATAAATTAAATAATGCAACATCTAGACCATATGTGAGTGGAAAAATAGAAGTGTTACTTTATAGTAAAGAGATTTCTGAAAAAGGATTAATGCCCTATTTAGATTCTTTTTTTAGAGATCCTACAGTTGGCTCAAATGTATTTTTAACTGTTACTGGTGATGATGTCCAAGGATTATTACAATATCAATATGGTTCACAGGATAACGGCATGTACATTTCTGATATGATTGAACAAAACATTAAAATTGGATCTCTTCCTCAGACAAACCTACATGATTTTTTGAATTCTTATTACGCTGAAGGTAAAGACCCTTTTGTACCAATTTTGCAACAGGTTAGCGATGATGTGAAAATTATTGGCAATGCCTTATTTAAAGATGACAAATTAGTTGGAGAAATTCCTGAAGAAATGCTTTTTATTTTTAAATCTTTAATGGACACAACGACAACTCAAGACAATATCACGATAGAAATGGATAAAGAAGAATATGCCTTATTACACAAAATTAAAAGTAAACGGACATATAAATTTGATAATATGAAAAACCCACAAGAATGTACAATTAATTTAAATATCGAAGGCATGATTCGTGAATATTCAGGGGGGAAGATTGATAAAAAAACAGCGGACAAGATTATCAAAAAAACAGAAGAACAATTTACATCTCAAGCAGAAGACATGATTAAAACGTTTCAAGAATTAGAAACAGATCCATTAGGGTTAGGAGAAAAAGTAAGAAGTCACACCAAAAACTGGGATTCTAAAAAGTGGAAAGAAACATACCCTAATATTACTATTACTGTTAATACCAAAGTTCTGTTAACGGAAACAGGTGTAATTGAGTAATTAGTTTTAAAATTATTACGTAAACAATAACGGCCTTTTCTTCGTCACGAGAAGAGGCCGTTACTTTTAATTACTCATTTTAAGTTTGGTTATTGATTATTTTTTAAGTTATAAAATGAATTTAATCCACCATATTCACCCATACCAGCTAATTCATCTTCAATACGTAGTAATTGATTGTATTTCGCTACACGGTCTGTACGTGATGGTGCACCTGTTTTAATTTGTCCTGCATTCGTTGCAACAGCAATATCAGCAATTGTTGCATCTTCTGTTTCTCCAGAACGGTGTGAAATAACTGCCGTATAACCAGCACGCTTTGCCATTTCAATAGCTTCAAATGTTTCCGTAAGTGTGCCGATTTGATTAACTTTAATTAAGATAGAGTTACCAACACCTTGTTCAATACCTTGAGAAAGTTTTGCTGTGTTTGTTACGAATAAGTCATCACCAACTAGCTGTACACGGTCACCAAGACGCTCTGTTAGCAGTTTGAAACCTTCCCAGTCATTTTCATCTAGGCCATCTTCAATTGAAATGATTGGGTATTTATTGATCATTTCTTCATACCAGTTAACCATTTCTTCTGAAGTACGTACAACACCTTCACCTTTTAAGTTGTACTTACCATCTTCATAAATTTCAGAAGCAGCAACGTCCATTGCAAGTTTTACTTCTTCACCTGGTTTATAACCAGCAGCTTCGATTGCTTCCACAATTGTTTGTAATGCTTCTTCGTTAGAACCTAAGTTTGGTGCAAATCCACCCTCATCACCAACAGCGGTGTTATAACCTTTTGATTTTAATACGTTTTTCAAGGAATGGAAAATTTCAGCACCTGTACGTAGCGCCTCTTTGAAAGTTGGTGCTGCAACTGGCATTACCATGAATTCTTGAATATCAACATTATTATCCGCATGCTCTCCACCATTTACGATATTCATCATTGGTGTTGGAAGCGTTTTGGCATTGAAGCCACCTAAGTAGTTGTATAACGGAATCTCTAGGTAACTTGCAGCAGCATGTGCACAAGCCATAGAAACACCTAGAATAGCGTTAGCACCTAGTTTCCCTTTATTGTCTGTGCCATCTAAATCAATCATTAACGCATCGATAATATTTTGACGTGTTACATCAATACCGATTAATTCTGGAGCAATTACTTCATTTACGTTGTTAACTGCTTTCTCTACACCTTTACCTAAGTAACGGCTCTTATCTCCGTCACGTAATTCTACTGCTTCATATTCACCAGTAGAAGCACCACTTGGCACTAATGCAGAACCAAATGCGCCTGATTCTGTAAATACTTCCACCTCAACTGTTGGGTTACCACGGGAATCTAATACTTCACGAGCATAAACATCTGTAATATATGGCATTTAAAATCTCTCCTTTTTATGGGTGCTTTTATTAAAATTATTTTTTAATTAATGATTTTCCTGTCATTTCTTTCGGCTGGTCGACACCTAATAAATCAAGTATAGTAGGTGCTAAGTCCGCTAAAATTCCACCATCTCGTAATTCTGCATCATTTTTTGTAACGATGACTGGAACTGGATTCGTTGTATGTGCAGTCATTGGGTCACCTTCTGTAGTCACCACTTCATCAGAATTCCCATGATCTGCAGTAATAATAGCTGTTCCATCCAATTCTAATATTTTTTCTACAACTTTACCAAGACATTCATCAACTGCTTCAATAGCATCAATTGTAGGTTGTAACATGCCGGAATGACCCACCATATCTGGATTAGCAAAGTTCAATATGATGGCATTATGTTCACCAGAATCAAGTTCGTTTAACAAAGCATCTGTTACTTCATACGCACTCATTTCAGGTTTTAAATCATACGTTGCAACTTTCGGTGAGTCTATTAACACACGCTTTTCACCAGGGAATTCTGCTTCACGGCCGCCACTCATGAAAAATGTAACATGGGGATATTTTTCCGTTTCAGCAATACGCAATTGTTTTAAATTGTTCTGAGCAAGAACTTCTCCAATAGTGTTGTCCAGATTAGCTGGCTCATACGCAACATATCCATCAACAGATTCACTAAAGTTTGTTAACATAACAAAATCTAGATCCTTTGGTGGATTCGTTCCTCGATCAAAATCACGAAAATCCTCATTAGCAAAAGTTCGTGAAATTTGAATAGCACGATCTGGTCGGAAATTGTAAAAAATGATAGAATCTTCATCTCTTACTCTTCCAACTGGAGAACCATTTTCATCGGTAATGACAGAAGGAATTACGAATTCGTCATAAATGTCATTTTCATAAGATTCATCGACAACTTCCATTGCACTACTGTAGGTAGGCCCTTCACCATGAACCATCGCATCATACGATTTTTTCACGCGATCCCAGCGCTTATCACGGTCCATGGAATAATAACGACCAGAAACGGTAGCGATTTTTCCGACGCCTAGTTCTTTCATTTTTTCTTCTGTTTGTTCAATGTAAGTTTTCGCTGTTTTTGGACCAACATCTCTTCCATCTAAAAACGCATGGACATACACTTCTTCCAGATTTTGGTCTTTTGCTAATTTTAGTAAAGCAAATAGATGGCTAATATGACTATGAACCCCGCCATCTGAAAGCAGTCCAAAAATGTGCAACGCTTTTCCTTTTTCTTTTGCTTTGGTAATTGATTTTAAGAAAGCTTCTTTCTCATAAAATTCGCCTTCTTCTATCGATAAATTAACGCGAGTCAAGCTTTGATACACAATGCGACCAGCACCAATATTTAAGTGACCAACTTCCGAATTTCCCATTTGACCTTCCGGAAGCCCGACAGCACTTCCGCTCGCACGTAATTGATTATGTGCGTAGGTTTCCCAGTAGCGATCAAAATTTGGTTTTTTCGCCTGTTTTACTGCATTTCCCATCGTTTCATCGCGGATAGCGAATCCATCCAGAATTATTAATGCAGCTAATTTGTTTTTACTCATTTTGCTCCTGCCTCCACAAGCTGTAAGAACGAATCAGCTTCTAGACTTGCTCCACCAACCAATGCACCATCTATATCAGATTGTGCTAATAGTTCATCAACATTGGCAGGTTTTACACTTCCACCATATTGAATAATAACTTTTTCCGCAACGGACTCTGATGCCACTTCCTTAATTACGTTACGAATGTGTGCACATACTTTATTTGCATCTTCACTTGATGCTGTTTTTCCTGTGCCAATTGCCCAAACTGGCTCATAGGCAATGATGGTTTGTGTTATTTGCTCATCAGATAATCCATCTAATGCTTTTTTCACTTGAGTTTCTACTAGACCTTCTGTTTCGTTCGCTTCACGTTGCTCAAGTGTTTCACCTACACAAACAATCGGAGTTAAACCATGCTTAAAAGCAGTATGTGTCTTTTTATTTACCGTTTCATCTGTTTCAGCAAAATATTCACGACGTTCAGAATGTCCTAGAACAACGTGTGATACGCCAATGTCCTTTAACATTACTGGGCTAACCTCACCAGTAAATGCACCATTTTCTTCAAAATGCATGTTCTGAGCACTTACTTTTAAGCTTGTACCTTTCGTTTTCTCCACTAATGCAGATAAATATGGAAATGGTGCACAAACAATGGCTTCCACTTTGTCACTATTTGGAACTTTATCCGATACAGCTGTAACAAATTGATCTGCTTCGGAGAGCACTTTATTCATTTTCCAATTTCCAGCAATTATTTTTTTACGCATCATATCACCTCAAATTTTATTTATCGTTCAGTGCATCTACACCTGGAAGAGTTTTACCTTCCATGAATTCTAGTGATGCACCACCACCAGTAGAAACATGATCCATGTCTTCAGCAAAACCGAATTTTTCTACAGCAGCAGCAGAGTCTCCTCCACCAATTACAGTATAAGCTTCAGTATTAGCTAAAGCTTCCGCAACTTCTCTAGTGCCACCAGCAAAGGCGTTCAATTCAAATACACCCATCGGTCCGTTCCAAATAACTAACTTGGATTCAGCAATGATCTGGCTGTATTTTTCACGGGACTTGGGACCAATATCTAATGCTTCCCAATCAGCAGGAATTTGATCAATATCTACAATTTTAGTATTTGCTGTCTCAGAAAAATCATCTGCTACAACAGCATCTACTGGAAGAACAAAGTTAACACCTTTTTCTTCTGCTTTTTTCATAAACTCTTTTGCAAGCTCTATTTTATCTTCTTCTAAAAGAGATTTTCCAATTTCATGTCCTTGCGCTTTAATAAAGGTATATCCTAATCCACCACCTATAATTAGGTTATCTACTTTATCTAATAAGTTATCAATAACATTTATTTTATCCTTTACTTTTGCTCCACCAATGATAGCTGTAAATGGGCGTTCAGGATCCGCTAATGCTTTACCTAAAACAGCGATTTCTTTTTCCATTAAGTAACCAGCAGCTGCTGGTAGTTTTTCAGCAACACCTGCCGTAGAAGCATGTGCTCGGTGGGCTGCACCAAAGGCATCATTTACATAATAATCCGCCATATCTGCAAATGCTTGTGCAAGTTCTGGATCATTATTAGTTTCTCCTGCCTCAAATCGCACATTTTCAATTAGCAGAATATCCCCATCAGAAAGCTGTGAAATTGCTTCATTTACTTCACTACCATAAACAGCATCTGTTTTTACAATGTCTTTACCTAGCAATTCACTTAAACGACTTGCTACAGCATCAAGACGTAGCTCCTCTACAACTTGACCTTTTGGGCGACCTAAGTGGCTTGCCAAAATAACAATCGCACCTTGGTCTGTCAAATAGTTAATTGTAGGTAAAGCAGCTTTTATTCTTGTATCATCCGTTACTTTACCGTTTTTCATTGGGACATTAAAATCTACACGACAGAAGACTTTCTTTCCTTTGACGTTTAGGTCTTGCAGCGTTTTCTTATTCATTATTGATTTCCTCCCAAATATGTAAAATATGTCATTTAGGCTTCCCAAATTGTTCCTTGTTAATCATTATATAGAAAGTGAACCTTTTATCAAAGAGGAGAGTTTCCTATTGATCGGTCTTCATACTGCCGATTACTTGCAAAACAAATGAAAAACAAGAGAAAAGGAGGAGGAATATCCCCTCCTCCTTCAAACTAAATTCCCTTATAGTCCTTGTTTTGCAATATATGCAGCTAAGTCAACACAACGAGTTGAGTAACCCATTTCGTTATCATACCAAGAAACTACTTTTACCATGTTATCTTCCATTACCATTGTAGAAAGACCATCTAGAATAGAAGAATGAGGGTTTCCAACAATGTCTCTTGATACTAATGGTGCTTCACTGTATTCAAGAACACCTTTTAATTCACCTTCAGCTGCTGCTTTAAATGCTCCATTTACATCTTCAACAGAAACATTTTCATCTAATTCAACTACTAAATCAACTAAAGAACCGTCTGGAACTGGTACACGAGCAGCCATACCATTTAATTTACCTTCTAGTTCTGGTAATACTAAGGAAACTGCTTTTGCAGCCCCAGTAGTTGTTGGAATGATATTTTCAGCTGCTGCACGAGCACGACGATAATCTTTATGTGGTAAATCAAGAATTTGTTGGTCATTTGTATATGCATGAATTGTTGTCATCAATCCGCGCTTAATTCCAAAGCTATCGTTAAGTACTTTAGCAAATGGAGCTAAGCAGTTAGTCGTACAAGATGCATTAGATACAATATGATGTTCACTTGCATTATATTGATCATGATTAACACCCATTACTACTGTAATATCTTCGTTTTTAGCAGGTGCAGAAATGATAACTTTTTTCGCTCCAGCATCAATATGTTTTTGAGAAGATTCACGATCTACAAAGCGACCAGTAGATTCAATAACTACTTCTACACCAAGGTCTCCCCATCCAAGATTAGCAGGATCACGTTCTGCCATTACTTGAATTTCTTTACCGCCTACTACAATATTATTTCCATTAACAGTAACTTCCTCTTCTAAAACACCATGAACAGAATCATATTTTAATAAGTGTGCTAGCATGTTAGCATCTGTTAAATCATTAACCGCTACAACTTCTACCTCATTATTTTTAAGTGCCTGACGAAATACATTACGTCCTATACGGCCAAATCCATTTATACCTACTTTTACAGCCATGATAAATTCCTCCTAAATATTTATTAATATATATTAAAGGGATGTTTCCCTTAATAGCTGTTTCGCAGCGGCTTCATCTGTAATCAACACATCCGTTTTCCCTTGCTTAAAATAGGATGCAATTGCTTGTCCTTTCGATGTACCACCGGCAATTGTTATCACATGGTTAATATTTACCAAGTCTTCTAGATGAATACCAACTGTCCGTACTTTATGTACAACAGATCCGTACTCGTTAAAATAATAACCAAATGCCTCACTAACTGCGTTCTTTTCCTTCAATTCTTGTAATAAGCTTTCACTTGTTTTTCTTCGCTCAGCCATTTTAATTGCATCACCAATTCCATGCATGACCACATCAGCACTTTTTATTTGCTGCAACGTTTCATTAACAGAAGGCTCATTAATAATTGTTTGATATGTTGATTCACTAAGTGGATCAGGAACATATAATAGTCGGTATTCACCGTTTGTCTTTCGGGCCATCTCCGATACAATTGTGTTTGCTTGATTTTCTACTTTTTCACCAATCCCACCACGAGCAGGTACAAATAAATAATTGCTATCCTTTTCTAAAGGTGTCATTACATCGGCAACTGCAGCCATCGTTGTCCCACCTGTTACTGCAATAGTAATTTCAGACTTTACAATCTGTTTGAGGTAACCAACACAAGCTTTACCCAACTCTTGTTTTACCCATTCATGTTTATCACTATTTCCGGGAACAATAATAACATTGCTTATTTGTAACTTATCCTTTATTTGCTTTTCTAAAACACTTAATCCCATAATTTCGCTCATAAAATCAGCTAATTGATCAAGTAGTATTTTACCCTCTTTTGTACTATGCATTCCCTTTGAAGTGATGTGAATAAATCCTTGTTTATGTAAAAATTCAATCTCACTTCGGACAATACGTTCTGTCAAATTCGTATGCTCTGCAAGTCCTCTTCTTCCAATGGGTTGAAAAAGATCTACACTGTGCAGAACAGCATAACGTTGTTGCATAATTTCTAACAAATCGGGGTAAAGTTTTTTTTGTAGGTCGATTAAATTTCTCATGAAAAGTAACTCCTTTTCATCTGTTGGCACATTACAGTCCCATGCGGTGTTATTATGTCCCACTTGTAATAAAAAAATACGTAATAAAAATCAACTATTTTTTATTACAAATTTATTATAACATATCAAATGAAATAAACAATTATAATGCTCTGTTTTGTTGTCCCATTTACAAATACATTTTTAGTGCTTTTTCTAAAGCCTTGATACTCATCTGCTCACAATCAATACCAATATCATTTATTTGAACAAAGGGAATTACTAGTTGATATTCCTCGAGCCATTCATCCTTCGTATAGATATCACGTTCCTCTATCGCAAATGTGTAATCAGATTGTAGCAATTGTAGTATTGCTTTCGCATCGTCACACAATGAGCAATTCTCTTTTGTATAAAAAATTATTGTTAACATGTTGTTACCTCCGTTGTTTTCGCTTCATTGATGAGGGGATCCCTAATTGTTCTCGATACTTCATGACGGTACGACGAGCAATGTTTATTCCAAACTCATCTTGTAATTTCGTTTTAATGGCTTCATCCGATAATGGTTTTTGCTTATTTTCATGCTCAACTAATTCATGAATTAACTTTTTAACCACAAATGCTGCAATCGGTTTTCCATTCTGTTGTTTAATACCTGACTGGAGAAAAAACTTTAATGGGATAACACCATATTTTGTTTGAACATATTTATTCCGTAACGCTCTGCTAACAGTTGAGACATGCACATGCAGTTCATTGGCTAGCTTTTGTAATGTTAGCGGCTGTAGCATGTAATACCCATGCTCAAAAAACAGAGTTTGCTTTTCTACTATTATTTTTATCACTCGCTCTACGGTATTGGAACGATAGCTTAGTACATGATGTAACCAATCAACTTGAAGGGTTTTTTCCTTTAAATAGCTTTCTGCTTCTTGTCCTAAGCGATTTAATTCTTTATAGGACTTATCTATAGTTATGGTGGGTTTACTCCATTTATAGAAGGCAATTATCCATTCTCCTCCTTCTTTTGAAATGGAGGCTTCAGGAATAACAAACTCCGCTACTGGTTCATTCATTAACTGGCCAGGTTTTGGATGGCATCCTTTTATCATGTTTACAAGATGTACTGCCTTCTCTTCGTTAATATCATATTGTTCGGCAATAGCAGCGATATTTTCTTCCGCAATTAGCTCTAGATGGTTTTCCAATAAATCTTGCAAGTAGGCTTCATCGTTACCGTTATTTCTTAATTGCAAGAGAATACATTCGCTTAGTGTTCTAGCACCAATACCAGCAGGTTCCAGTGACTGGATCAGCTGTAGCGACTGCTCCACTTTCTCCATACTAGTATGACATCTTTTTGCCCATTCCTCTAAGCTTATGTCTAAATAACCGGTGTCTGCTAAAGAATCAATTCCAAAGTAAACAATTGGCTTCATATCTTTAGCTATTTTCAGCGTATATAATTGTTCTTTTAGCTGATCATACATGGAAAGTTTACGTTCATTTATTTCTTCGTACGAGACTTGATCTGAGTAATTTTTTTTATAATTTGCAAACTCATAATCAAAATTCACTTCTTCTATTAATGGGTTATCCTTCGATAATTGTTTAATATATTCAATTAGTTCCAAACTAGAAAATTGAAGCACATTAATTGCCTGAATGAGAGATTTATTCATTTTTTGTTGTAGGATTTGCTCATGGACAATTTTTTGCTTCATTATTTCACCCCAAATAAGTAAACTGACCTTATATTTATAGTTATTATACGAAATTAAGTTACTATCAACAAATAATCACCAAATATATCCCACACCTACAGTCAGCAGAACACCACTAATTAGTGATAGCTCAAATAGCAATTTAATAATCTGTTACACTATTTTCTTTTCGAACGCATACCTTTCAAATTAGTGATATCAGCCGCTTTTAGAAGATAATTGTAATGTTCACTTTTCACATCATATAAGGCAACTTTTCCTTCAGCATTATAATGAATTCCCCACCCATATTTCTTAACTAATGGAGAAGCCCTAAAACAAGCTTTTGGTTTGTTGAAAAATTGTTCTCGTAATTCATCTACATTTTTTGCATCTATTTGATATTTAATTACATAAGTATTAAATTGAACATCTTCTTGACTATATTTATAAGGATTATTACGGATTAAGTCATATTCAATCGAAGCTATCGTTGGCTTGTGATTTCTTGGGAGAGGTACAGAAGCTGAAGTTACCGGTGAATCTTCTGAGGTTGTAATAAAAGTGTTTGTGTAACTCATTAAATCCCTTCCTTTCAAAATAGTAATACAATAATTCTTGAAAATGTCATTTTCCACCACAGAAGTCACCCACTGCCCAATCCTTATTGGGATACTTCTTCTCGAAATTCCCTGTTTTCTTAAAGGCAATATAATAAAGGAAACTCTAATAGAGTCTCCTATCAACTATACCACAATAATCGTTTATTATTTCTTTGCAATGATCATGTATATCCCATCAGCCGGATGCAGTTTCTGTGTTACACGAAGCCCCGCATGCTTCATTTCTTGTTCCATAAGTGATGAAGTAACTCTAGGATGTTTTTCAGTATGGTTATCTTTCTTTTCCAATTCAATGCATACGAAATATCCATCGGTTTTTAGTACTTTTATAATTTGCTTTAGTGAAGTAGTTAAATCCTTGACCTCATGTAAAACTAAGGAAGCTAACACAAGGTCAATTGAATTATCATTCAAAGGAATATCATCAATACTACCTTTCAACGTTTTGACATTTGTTATATCTTCTTTTTTTGCCTTGGAAATTACAATGTCTAACATTTTAGAATCAATATCTAATGCATATACTAACCCATCCACTATTTTAGCAGCCGGAATCGTAATATAACCTGTTCCTGCACCTAAATCTAAGATGTTATCATTTTTATTAATAGGGAGCATACGTAGCAGCTGTTCTGGCGGTAAACCTCCTCTTCTTTCAGGATTATCGAGGAATTCAACTTTTTTTATAAAATGTTCCATTTCTTTAGTATTGTACTTTCTTTTTCCCATATGAATCATTCTCCTTTTAATTTAAGTGTAGTGAATTACTTCAAAAGTCCTCATTTATTAGATCACTTACAACTCCTATAGCTGCTCTACTACCCTCACTTGCAGCAATAATTAATTGAGCTGGTGAGAAGGTATTATCTCCACTAGCATAGATTCCTTCCATATTCGTACGCCCAAAATCATCTGTTTCAATTCCTCCCATCTCATTCATGGCACATCCTAATGTTTGAGCCAACGATGATGCTTGCTTTAGTTCACCTGCGATAAAACCTCCTTCTCTTTCGATTTCTTTCCCATTCTTAAACTTAACCTTTTCCAAGTGGCCATTGTCACCTTGTAAACTTTCTATTTCCTCTTCCATGACTTTGATATTTTTCTTGGTTAATAATTCCTTCTGCTCCTTAGAGAAAATATTTTTCCCATTTGTACAAACAACAAGGTCTTTACTCCAATTAGAAATCATTTTCACCCTATGCATCGCACGCTCATCTTCTGAAATAACAACTAATCGGAGATCTTTTAATTCCCATCCATCACAAAATGGACAAACGAATAGGCTCGAACCATAAAAATCATGAATTCCTTCAATACGTGGCAATACATCTTTAAGACCTGTAGCTAAAATAATCTTTCTAGTACGGTAATAATCCCCGTTGACTGTTTGAATGATAAAGGTTCCATTTTCTTTTTTTATATCCGTCACTCGTTGATTTTCAACCGATAGATTTGGATAATTCATTAACTCTTCCTTAGCAATACGTTTAAACTCTGCAGGTTTAATACCGTCTCTTGTAATAAAACCGTGAGATTCATGAGTAACAGCATTTCTAGGTTTATCTTCATCAAACAGCATGATATTCTTTTTTGCTCTCCCAAGCACAAGTGCAGCATTAAGTCCTGATGGACCTCCTCCAATAATTACACAATCTAACAACATTTTAGCTGCCTCCTTAAATTAAATATATTAAAGACTCTTAATATCTATAATTGAGATAAAAAAATTAATGTGACTGCTCACAGTTTATTTCATGATTCTTTGTCGACTCAATTTGTCTGGCAATATCAATAACGTATTTTTGGTCTAATTCTTCTGCCATCTTTCTTTCTGCTTCCATCATCACATTTTCAATTAAACATTCGCCATTCTTAAAATCATCATGCTCTAGTGAACAGCTAAATAAAGTTGTCTTCCCTTCAATAGCATGTATGACATCTAAAAATGAAATTTCACGAGAACGTTTTACAATACTATATCCTCCATTAACACCAGGAGTTGATTCAATAAGTCCTGCTTTTACTAGTTTTGTTAAAATCTTTGACAGGTATGTTGGTGATAAATCTTGGATTTTAGCTAATTGTTCGACTCCAACAGACTTGCCCTTTGGTGTTAAAGTTAAATATACCATTGTGTGTAACGCATAATTTGTGGCTTTAGAATACTTCATTACAGTTCTCCTCACAGATATATTAAAGACCTTTAATGTCTGTAATTGATTTTAAACTAAAATAAACAAAAACACAAGATATTTACTAACGACTTCTTTTAATACAGCACGAAGTGAAACTTACTAAGCTACAGAACGTATATTTAGAAAGGAGTAGTGGGAAGTGAATATTTTAAATAGAGGTGGGTTGATGCTTTGAAATTAAGTTATAAGTTTTATTTTAGAATTATGTTAATTACATTAGTTATAATTGGAATCCTTCAATTCTTCCAATTACCTGAATATCTCAACTATATTTTGTTGGTTGTTGCCATTCTATTTGCCGTATTGGGTTATACCACAAAATTTCCCAAAAAATAGTGAAGTGTGTTTGGGATTGTAAAGGAAAGTTTTAAATTTATTGGGAGAGCATCGAATTATGGAATAACTTTTTTTGTGAAATAGGTGTTAATTTAATTTTAAAGCAACCTTGTGTAGACAACGCTTCGATAGAGAATTTCTTTGATATTTTATAGCATAAATGTTTTATGGGGAAAAACTATTAAGTTATGAAGAATTAATAAGACAATTAGAAGAATATATCTGCTGGTATAACAATGAACGATCAAAAGTAAAACTGGCCGGATTGAGTCCAGTCGAATACCGAACTCAATCAGCCAATCAACTGCATTGCATTATAAAACTCTAACCTTTGGGGTAACCACCAAAGTAATCTTTAGGCGGATACTTTTAATATTCATCTAAATCATTTTCAACAAAACCATAAACATATTCATCGATTTCGATGAATGTGTCTATACTAACTGCGAATTTCATTACCTCAACTGGAAAGGAATATCCAGGAGAGTTACCATCAATCACATGAGTAACGGCACAAATTGAGGTCTCAACTCCTAATTCCTTTTTTATTTCATTGATGGTGTCAACTTTATCTTTGAAAGTATCAACGATTTTTTCTAAACCCATTTCAAAATCAATTGTTTCAATAGCCCCTGTACTATATATCCATTCTGTAAAAGTAGATCGTCTTTTAGGTGTATTCCACTCCCCAACTTTTTTGGTATCCGTCGGTGTGATTCCTAATTTTTCCGATATAGCAAACAAGGAAAAGTCCCAATTAGGTTCGTGTTTTCTAAAATTTAAATATATTTCAATTGATGTTTTTTTACTCATAATGTTTAACTCCTTCGTCAACCTATTATATCATAAGGGTATAGGACGATAGCCATCTGTTGTCAAGTAGATAACGATTGGACCGATACAGTATGCACGTCTATTTCTATGAATTATTAAAGTGGTAATTCTGTTCATCTAGTATCTTACACTTTTAAAAGACTCGAAAATAATTGGCGAGATCAGTCAATTATGAGTTATGGCCGAGATACAAACCACAATTACATGATATTAATGACATTCAGAATATGAGCTAAAAGGGGAGGGATAAAAATGAAAAAAACAATTATTTCTGTGATCTTAATAGCTTTTTTTACTGTAGGTACACTATTAGCAATTTTGAGTATTGATAACATAGAGGAAAGTGCACCTAACACACCTCAATATAGTCCAGAAGCTTCTGCTGATTGGCCAATTTATGATTTTAATACACTAATGAACGAAAAAACAGACTTGGTTGCCTTTATCACTGTCGAATCAGTTGAAGATAAAAAAGTAAGTGAAGAAAAACTAAATGCCAAATTAGCAACTTTAAAAATAACTAAACTTTTATATGATAACCGAAACTCCATAGATATTTCAGATACTATACTATTAGATCAGGCTTTTGAATATGTAAATGTTGGAGAATCTTATTTATTGTTCCTTGAAAAAAAAGTGGACTATTATTATGAAGTAGATGGACATTCCAAAATCAAAGAAATAAACGGTAAATATCAAGTGAACATTGAAGGGATTGAAGGTTCATTCACTCAAAAGACATTTGAAGATAAGTTCACAATAACCTTGCAAGAAATTAAAAAAGAATAAAAACACAAATAAATATAAATAGAGGTGGCATCTCCCTCTTTTTAAGAAACATTAGGGCATCGCGATCCATATCCATACAAACTACTTATACGTACTCACATATCATCCTACAATTCAAGAAGTCGCTGCAACAAGCATCCAAAAATCACTGTATCAGAAAAAAGAAAGTGAACCTGAGAATGTCATTTCTATTGTTCAAAATAAAAAAAAGCAAGGGAAGAAAAAATCTCTCCCCTTGCTTTAATCAATTTTATAAAACGCGCCCAGAGGGATTCGAACCCCCGGCTAACCTGGTACCGGAAACCAGTGCTCTATCCAGCTGAGCTATGGGCGCATATTTGAAAAAGGACACATACGCTATTATAACGTTTTCCACATGTATAAACAAGTATTTTCTTATTCCCCACGTTTATTTTTCACATGTTAAGGGTATGATGGGAAGTATATTTGAATGAAACTAATCCGTACATAAGAAATTTGTCAAACGTTTTTGTTTGACCTTCATTGACCTTTTAGTTATGATAAAAATAGATCCAATCTTAATGGATGAACGTATAGAATAAGGAGGATTTTACAATGAATTTAATACCAACAGTCATTGAACAAACAAACCGTGGAGAGCGCGCATATGATATCTACTCACGACTATTAAAAGACCGAATTATTATGCTAGGTAGTGCTATTGATGATAATGTTGCTAACTCAATTGTTGCGCAACTACTATTCCTAGAAGCAGAGGATCCTGATAAGGATATTTCTTTATACATTAATTCACCAGGTGGATCTATCACAGCTGGTATGGCTATTTACGATACCATGCAATTTATCAAAGCAGATGTATCAACAATTTGTACTGGAATGGCAGCATCAATGGGTGCATTCCTATTAGCAGCTGGTGAAAAAGGTAAGCGTTTTGCACTGCCAAATAGTGAAGTAATGATTCACCAACCATTAGGTGGTACACAAGGTCAAGCAACAGATATTGAAATTCATGCAAAACGTATTATTGAAATGAAGAGGAAGATGAATGAAATACTATCTGAACGTACTGGTCAACCAATCGAAGTAATCGAGGCTGATACAGAACGAGATAATTTCATGACAGCGGATAAAGCTGTGGATTATGGTTTAATTGACCGAATTCTTACTCGTAAAGAAGATAAATAATACAAAAAATGGGTGATCTCTAAAGTGAGACACCCATTTTTATTATCCTTATGTTATTTAATTCACAAACAAATGTATGCGTTAATTCCCCTCCACAAAGGACACTAAGTGATGGATTGCTTCATCTTCATCGGAACCATCTGCAATCAACTTAATTGTTTCTCCAGATGTTATTGCTAGGCTCATTAAACCCATGATACTTTTGGCATTTACTTTTCGATCTTCCTTTTCCAAAAATAAATTTGCTGCATAACGGTTTGCCTCTTGAACAAATTGTGCAGCTGGTCTCGCCTGTAATCCTGTCTTTAGCTCAACTTTTACAGTCCTCTCAACCAAATTACTCATCCCCTTTTAATAGTAAGCGTTAACATAAGATGTAAAAAAGATTGGCTAATTGTCACTATCATAATTAGCCATATATTCTAAATAGTATCGCATTTTAAATTAACGATATTATACCATGAATCATGTTGCAATGGAACATATTTTACCAAAGATTAACTTCCCCTTTTTTTATCTTTTCAGCGAATTCGTCAATCTTCTTCAATCGATGATTTACACCCGACTTTGAAATTTTCCCACTAGAAACAAGTTCACCTAATTCCTTCAAGGAAACATCCTCATGTTGCACTCGTAATAAAGCAATTTCCTGAAGTTTTTCGGGCAAAGCATCTAAACCAACCGTTCTATCAATAAATTGGATATTTTCAATTTGTCGAAATGCAGCACCAATTGTTTTATTTAAATTTGCTGTTTCACAATTCACGAGTCTGTTTACTGAATTCCGCATATCTCGAACGATACGTACATCCTCAAATTTGAACAGCGCGTTATGTGCACCAATAATGCTTAAAAACTCTGTGATTTTCTCTGCTTCTTTCATATAAACAATATATCCATTTTTCCGCTCCAAATTTCGAGCATGTAGAATAAACATATTTAATAGTTCACATAAAGCATCATTATGTTCTTCATGAAAATTAAATATTTCCAGATGATAGGAAGAGGTTTCTGGATTGTTAATAGAACCTCCTGCTAAGAAAGCTCCACGTAAATAAGCTCGTTTACAGCAATCTTTTTCCAAATACTTAGGCGAAATTGTACGAACAAAAGAAAAGGCTCCCTGTAGTATATCCAAATCAGATAAGATTTTATCTACACTATTTTTCAACCGAACAATGTAGACATTATTTTTCTTTAGTTTCATCTTCTTTCGGACGAGGAGTTCAACTGGATATGGATAGTTTTCTTTAACTAAAATATATATCCTACGGGCAATCGCTGCGTTTTCCGTTTGTACATCCAGAATGTACTTTTGCTGAGATCCTAACGAAATAGTTCCATTCATCCGAATGAGAGCCGCAAGTTCAGAAAGTGAACAGCATTTCTCCACTTCAATCCCAGTTAATTCCTTCTTTATTTCTGAAGCAAAGGACATAAGCTCCTCTCCTTTACCAAATTAATTTACTGAATAAGGGAGTACAATAGTTTAGCAATTTTTCGTGTGTCATGACGTAGCATTGCTTTCCTATGGTCAATAATGTCTCCTTCAATAATTTTCAATCCCATGTTTAATAGTCTTTCTGTATCATATTCGACAGGTTCAGCATTTTCTTCTGCATATAAGTCACGGATGGAACGGTCAATTGGCTCATTGTGAACAACAATGGAACCAATGCTATCATCCCCAATATGATTAAAAATTGCTTGTACATGATCTGCGGCAGTGAATCCTGTTGTCTCTCCTGCCTGAGTCATGACATTACATACATAAACCACTTTCGATCTTGCTCTTCGTATAGCGTCATCAATCTGTGGAATAATTAGATTTGGCATGATGCTAGTAAATAAGCTTCCAGGAGAAATGACAACCAGATCAGCATGTTCAATTGCTTCAATGGCATTTGGTAAAGGTTGAACATCCTCTGGGTTAATAAAAACACGCTTGATACTTTTTCTGGCAAGTGGAATATTCGACTCCCCTGCCACTATGGAACCATCATGCATTTCCGCATGCAGTGTCATATTTTCATTAGAAATAGGAATTATTTCTCCTTTAACATTTAAAACGCGAGAAATTTCCTTTATCCCTGTATAGAAATCACCTGTAATAGAGGTCATTGCTGCCAATAATAGATTTCCCATGGAATGTCCTGAGAGTCCGTTCCCAATTGAAAAGCGATGTTGGAATAATTGGATAATCATTGGTTCCACTTCGGAAAGCGCGGCAATTACATTTCGAATATCACCCGGAGCAGGCATTGCCATTTCATTACGAATTCTTCCGGTACTTCCACCATCATCAGCAACAGTTACAAGGGCAGTGAGCTGAATAGGTAAACTTTTTAAGCCGCGTAGCAAAACTGGCATACCAGTCCCCCCACCGATAACAACAATACGCGGCTCTCTCTTATTCGTCATGTTAATGGCCCTTTCTTTTCTCGATATCACGATGACTTACGTGTGCAATATAATTACTAGCTAATTGCTTAGAAAAATACTCTGCCAATGCAACCGAACGATGCTGTCCCCCAGTACATCCAATAGCTACTACTAGCTGTGATTTTCCTTCTTTTTTGTATTGAGGAAGCATGAATTGCATTAAATCTAGTACCTTTTCTTGGAACTTTTGAGTATCCGACCATTTAAAAACATAGGAGGATACGTCTGGATTCAAGCCAGTTAAAGGTTGCAGATTTGCTACATAATGAGGGTTTGGTAAAAATCGAACATCAAACACTAAATCCGCATCTATAGGGAGTCCATATTTAAATCCGAAGGAAACAAAATGCACAGAAAAAATTTCTTCTTTTTCTTCATCCGTATAGGCATTTATTATTTTGTCTCTTAACTCTTTCGGTTTTAAATTTGTTGTATCAATAATGCGTTGCGCTCTACCTCTTAAATCATCTAAAATTTTTCGTTCCTGCTTAATACCGTTTAAAGGTAAATCGTCTACAGCTAATGGATGTGAACGTCTTGTTTCTTTATAACGACTGACAAGCTGTTCATCCTTTGCATCTAGGAATAATATATGCTCTTCTAACCAATCTTCATCACCTAAAATATCTAAAGCTTCAAATAGTGAATCAAAAAACTCACGTCCACGTAAATCCATAACTAATGCTACTTTATGAATATTATTTGTAGAGTCACGCATAAGTTCTAAAAACTTAGGTAATAACGTTGGGGGTAAATTATCTACACAGTAATAACCAAGGTCTTCAAAGCTCTGAATCGCCACCGTTTTCCCTGCGCCCGACATACCTGTAATAATGACTAACTTCGTTTCTTGTTCTTTCTCTGCCATGTCGATCTCTCCCCTTCCATTTTATTCTACATGTTTAGTTCATTCGATATTCAATTAATTCCATTTCATTTGTATATGAAAAAGTACCAAAAACGGTCGACTCAGAATGTAAAATATGCTCAAATATTTTATGATCCCCTTCCGCCATTGGAAGTGAATGAATACGAGAAATTGGGACCCATTCCAACTCTCCCTCATCGCAGTGTTCTGTTAATTGGCCATGATAGGTATCACTAATGAATGTAAACATCATCCATTCATTCTCTAATTCATCATGTTGGAAAATAGAAAACGTAAATACTCCAGCTAATCTAGGATTCGCAAGTGTTAACGCTGTCTCTTCCCAATATTCACGTACAACGGACTCCTGGATCGTTTCGCCTTGCTCCATCTTACCACCAGGAATTGCATACCAACCGCGACTTGGTTTTTGTAATAACAATATATGATCATCTTTTATAACGATGCAGTTCGTAATTCGTTGCATTAAAAACACTTCTTTCAAGTTCGTTAGCGATATATAATTAAACACTACTTCCATTATATTAGAAAACTTGATTTTTCGCCAAGATTTATGGTGTAAACCTTCGTCGCATTTATGCAGGATAAGCTTTAAGCTTTTCTTGATTCCAATGAATAATTTCGTTTCCAGTTTTCTGCACTCATTTTCGGGCTGGTTAGTTATTTTCGGTTTGGATGCTTATTACAAAGAAAAGAGATTATTTTCCTGTTTTTACAATATTATTCCCCAACGAGATTGGACAATTTTTGCTGATTAAGGCAAAAAAAGGGCACAGATGCGATTCATCTGTGCAAAAGCTAATCTATTTATTAAAAAGGGGGTCAATTAGTTATTCTTATTGTAACCTAATAATATTTCGTGCGTGTTACAGTGACGTTAAAAAGCCTTTACGTTTTAAAAAAATTATTTATGATTTTGCAGCACCTAATTTTTCGGTAAGTTCTTCTAAATATTTTTGTGCTGCTTCTGCTGCAATACTACCATCACCTGTAGCTGTTACAATTTGTCGAAGTGTCTTTTCACGAATATCTCCTGCAGCATATATTCCAGGAACATTTGTCTCCATATGCTCATTTGTTACAATATATCCTTCATCATTGGTAATTCCTAATGATTGGAACGGTTTGCTAAGTGGCACCATTCCGATGTAAACAAATACACCTTCAGCAGAGAACTCTTGTTGTTCTCCTGTTTCAACATTCTTAAGTGTTACACTGCTAACTTTTCCGTCTGGTCCATTTATTGTCTCCACAACCGTATCCCAGATAAAGTCAATTTTGTCATTATCAAATGCTCGTTGTTGAAGAATTTTTTGAGCACGTAATTCGTCACGACGGTGAACAATCGTTACTTTATTCGCAAAGCGAGTCAAGTATACACCCTCTTCAACTGCAGAGTCTCCTCCACCAATAACTACCAACTCTTTCTCTTTAAAGAAAGCACCATCACACACTGCACAATATGATACGCCTCGACCACCTAGTTCTTCTTCACCAGGTATACCTAGCTTTTTATATTGCGCACCAGTTGCAATAATTAATGCTCTCGTATTATATTCTTTGTTACCTGCTACAACGGTTTTATAATCACCATGATCAATAACTTCTTTAATATCACCATAAGCATATTCAGCGCCAAATTTCTTCGCATGATCAAACATTTTATTGGAAAGATCTGGGCCTAATATATGATCAAATCCAGGATAGTTTTCAACATCTTCCGTGTTTGCCATTTGTCCACCTGGAATACCTCTTTCGATCATCAACGTTTCTAAATTTGCCCGTGATGTATATACAGCTGCAGTCATCCCAGCTGGTCCCGCTCCCGCAATAATAACATCATACATTTTTGGATCGGACATGATTTACACCTCTTTTTTTATATCTGTCATCACTAATAGCGTATTCGATTAGTACTGCTTAGTCTAGCGTTTTGCTCACGTATTCCAAGGCTCTTTTTCTTGTACTAACACATTATGTTTTCTACGCCCTTCTTGCCATAAGGCGTTCGCCTTTTCTACCTCTTCAATCCGATATGCAGTTAAACTATACCAGCGATAATAGGAAACATGACTCTTCACTATACCCTTAGATAGCATTCGAAATCGTGCATAGGACTCTTCATAATAGCCTGTCCTAGCCAAGGTTACTGCTATCCTTAATTTTTGCTGTTCGTGTATTGGATATACATTTAATAATGCACGTATATGCCGTTTGTACTCTTCATCATTTGCTTCATAATAAAATAAAGCTAAGTTTGTATGACTAAAAAGGTTATTCGGCTCTTCTTGCAGCAATTCCAATTCCATTTGTATTGCTTTTTTCCGTTCGTTATTAAAAAATAAAGCATGTGCGTACTCATGATTCGCCGTTTTATGTTCGGGAAATAACGTCAGCATTTCCTCTAATATCAATATCGCTTTTTCCCATTCCTGATGTTCGAGATGGTAAAATGCAGTCTCTTGATAAATTAACAGTTCATCTTCATCATCGATTGGTGGTCCCCAATCATTTTCATCATCTTCTTCATCATCAAATTCGATTAACTGAAGTAATCCTTTTGCTTCTTCACTAAAGTCACCTTCTGGTTCCAGATCTAGATATGATTTTGCATATTTTCTAGCATCATTTAAGAGACCCAAGTGAGCGTAATTGTTTGCTAATAAATAATAGCAATCCGCGTATTTATCACCGGTTGACTGTAACACATTAGTTAAAACTTGGTTCGCTTTATGATAAGAACCTATTTCCGTATATATAATAGACATTTGACACTGATACAAAGGATCCTTTGGTACAGCCTCAACTGCCTTATTCATCCATTTTAACGCAACCTCAAACTTTCTCTTTCGAAAAGCTTCCACACCTTTTGTGAAATAAAAGTCACCTTCGGGAATAAAAGGGATAAGATTGTTTGATTTTCGATCTTTTTCTCTATTTTTCACGTTTTGCATACATATCCCCCTATTTTTTAACATATCGAAAAAAGTATACCATAATTAAATATAGAATTATATAGTGATATTTGGTTAGTTGGAATACGGTCATTCGTGGTAAAAGTTTTGTCCTAGTTGGGCGAAGATATCCAACTTGTATCAGATGTTTCCTCACTTGCATCCGATGATTTCTCAATCGCACAACATAAAAACTTCCACCCTATTATCAGGATGGAAGTTCCCTCTCATCATTCGACCGGTGTTACCGCTTCTTTTAACAATTGGTCTAATTCAACTGTATAATTTGTTTTTTGTTCATCAGTCCAACCTAGTGATTTAGCCATATAATCAATCACTGGCGATTTGTATTCATGCACCCAATCAATAGCAAAGAATAATGCACCAGTTCGACGAACGAAAAAGTCTACTGGTTTATACACTAGCTCATACTCTAATCCATAGCAAAGCTCTGCAAAGATAACAGGATCCAGTTTTTCACTCTCTGCTTCCATTCGTCTTTCAACAAAAATTTCAAACACTTTTTCTACATTAGATCCATACCTTGACACTAAGGAAAGTCCTCTTTCTTCCGATAACCCTAATGAAATAGCTTCTTTCACTTTCGCTTTTTTAAATGTTTCAAATCCACTTGAGCCTCCAACTTCTCCACCAGATATAGGTAATTTTTCCGTATCTGATGTAGAATAAAGAATACCATTCTCCTCTTTTAATTGCTTGACTACTGTATTAACAGCTTGTTCTGCCATTTTACGATATCCAGTTAACTTTCCGCCAGCCATGGAAATTAGTCCTGATTCCGATACAAACATTTCATCTTTCCGTGATATTTCACTAGGCCCTTTACCATCTTCAGCTATTAATGGGCGCAACCCAGCCCAACTAGATTCAACATCGTCTGCAGAAATATTTAACGATGGGAACATATAACGAATAGCGTCGATGATGTAGTCCCTATCTTTCGTAGTCATAGTAGGATGTGCTATATCTCCTTCATATGTAGTATCGGTTGTACCTACATATGTTTTTTGATCACGTGGAATCGCAAAGACCATCCGTCCATCAGGTGTATCAAAATAGATAGCCTGCTGTAATGGGAATAGTTTATTAGGAAATACTAAGTGCACACCTTTTGTCAAATACAAATGTTTGCCATGCTTGGAACCATCCAATTCGCGTACCCCATCTACCCATGGTCCACCTGCATTGATAATTTTTTTAGCAAATATTTCATGTACTTCTTTTGTAATTTGATCCTCCATAGTCGCTCCAATTAATTTTCCGGTATCATCATAAATAAAATCAATAACCTTCATATAATTAATTGCATGTGCACCTTTTTCGACAGCTTTTTTCAGTACTTCAATTGTTAGCCGAGCATCATCTGTTTTATATTCAACATAATAACCAGCTCCTTTTAAACCATCACGCTTAATGAGTGGCTCTTTTGTAAGAGCTTCTTCCGGACGAAACATTTTACGACGTTCCTCTTTTTTTACTCCGGCGAGAAAATCATAGACTCGTAATCCAATGTTAGTAGTAAACGGACCAAATGTACCACCTGTATGAAACGGCAGCATCATCCATTCGGGTGTTGTCACATGGGGACCATTTTCATACACAATCGCCCGCTCTTTCCCTACTTCAGCTACCACTTTAACATCAAACTGCTTTAAATATCGCAAACCTCCATGAACCAGCTTTGTTGATCGGCTAGATGTACCCGCTGCAAAATCCTGCATTTCCACAACAGCAGTTTTTAATCCTCTTGTTACAGCGTCCAAAGAAATCCCTGCCCCGGTAATACCTCCGCCAATTACTAATAAATCAAGCTCTTCACCCTTTATTTGTGCAATGCTTTCCTTTCGTTTATAACTAGAAAATTTTTTCATTCTACACACTCCCCCTAGTTTCTTATCTTTATCATGACCATAAATCCAGAAAATAAAAAATCCGCAAAACAAACTAATGTATTTCTACATTAGTTGTTTGCGGTTCTCCAATTCTCCGTCCAAAATATATTAACTTATGTTTAAGTTTATCACATGTAATTTCGATATACAAATTTCATACTTTATTTAAAGGCTTGTGCTGCATGTACCGCTTTCTTCCAGCCAGAATATAAGTTTTCTTTTTCTTGATCGTTCATTTTTCCTGTAAATGTATAATCAATGTTCCATTGTTTCGCAATTTCTTCCTTACTATCCCAAAAACCAACAGCCAAACCTGCCAAGTAAGCTGCACCAAGTGCTGTCGTTTCATTAACAATTGGACGCTCTACTACCGCTCCTAATACATCACTTTGAAATTGCATTAAGAAATTATTTTTAACTACACCACCATCTACACGGAGCTTTTTTAAATCAATATCTGAATCTGAAACCATTGCTTCAACCACATCTCGTGTTTGATAAGCTAATGATTCTAATGTAGCGCGTACAAAATGCTCCTTCGATGTTCCTCGGGTCAACCCAAAAACAGCACCACGTACATCACTATCCCAATATGGTGTACCTAATCCAACAAATGCAGGAACAACATACACACCGTCGGTTGAATCAACTGCTTGTGCCAATGCTTCAGTTTCAGGGGAACTTTCAATAATTTGTAACCCATCTCGTAGCCACTGCACGGCAGATCCCGCTACAAAAATACTTCCCTCTAACGCATATTCAACTTTTCCATTAACACCCCATGCTAGCGTTGTTAATAAGCCATGTTCTGATTTTACAGCTTTTTCTCCGGTATTCATTAATAAGAAGCATCCTGTTCCATACGTATTTTTTGCCATCCCTTCTTCATAGCAGGCTTGACCAAACAATGCGGCTTGTTGGTCACCTGCAATACCTGCAATTGGAATTTCATGGCCAAAGAAATGGTAATCAACGGTATGTCCATATATTTCTGATGATTGCTTCACGTCCGGTAACATAGATGATGGAACAGTTAACAGATCTAATAACTCCTGGTCCCACTCTAGGTCAAAGATGTTATACATTAATGTGCGAGAAGCATTGGAATAGTCTGTAACATGATTTTTCCCACCTGTTAGTTTGTACACAAGCCATGTATCTATTGTGCCGAATAATAAATCCCCATTATTCGCTCTTTCCCTAGCACCTTCTACATGGTCCAGAATCCATTTTACTTTCGTCCCTGAAAAGTAAGGATCTACTAATAACCCTGTTTTTTCTCTAAATAAATCTTCATATCCTTTGATTTTCAATTCATCACAAATCGTAGCAGATTGTCTGGATTGCCAAACAATTGCACGGTAAATCGGCTTTCCGGTTTTACGGTCCCAAACAACAGTTGTTTCCCGTTGATTCGTTATTCCGATCCCAGCAATTTGTTCTGGATTCACATCACATTTACGAAGCACATCTGCAATGCACGCTAATACCGAAGTCCATATCTCACTTGCATCATGCTCCACCCAGCCTGGTTTAGGAAAATGCTGTTCAAACTCCTGTTGCGAAGTGTCCACTATTTCTCCATTATGATTAAATATAATCGCTCGAGAACTTGTTGTTCCTTGATCGATCGCTAATATGTATTTTTCCATACCATAATACCTCCCCATTACACATGAATTACAATATATATTCTTTATCTTTCAGTTTATTCCCTGCTTTTCAAGGAATTTTATCAAAAAACCTCATCTTGTTTTAAACAAGATGAGGTAATTCATTTAATACTCCCAAAGATCCGAATTCGAAGAGGTTACTGCAACTGCTCCAGCATCTAGTGCTGCAATTACATCAGCTTCGGTTTTTATTAATCCACCGGCTACAATTGGCAACCCGGATTCAGTATGTACTTGATCAATCACACTTGGGATTAACCCTGGTAAAACTTCAATACAATCAGGTCGTGATTTTTCAATTAATCTTAGGTTGTTTTCTAGGGCTATACTATCTAATAAAAACATACGTTGAATGGCTAATAATTTATGCTTTTTAGCTAACCCTATCACATTCCCTCTTGTAGATATAATTCCATCAGGCTTAATTTCTCGTACTAGAAACTCCATCCCATATTCATCTGCTTTTAATCCTTGAATGAGATCAAAATGAAGATATACCTTCTTATGATTTTTCTTTGCATAGGTTACAATGCTATTCAATTGTGAAAGACGTGTTTCTAACAAAACAATTGCCTCATGCTTCGATTTCAGTACTTGATCGAAGTCTTTCATATTACGAATCGCCGGTAATACACCTGATGGAATCATCTAACACACCTACCCTAATCTTTCATATCTCTACTAGACCGTTGTTCCATTTCTTCTTTCGTGTAAATAACCTTCATTGGATTCCCACCGACAAAGGACCCTGCTGAAACATCTTTATGTACTAGGGTTGCTGCTGAGACAACAGCGCCATCACCGATTGTCACACCAGGTAAAATGGTCGTGTTCGCTCCAATTAACACGTTGTTCCCGATAACAACATCGCCAATGCGATATTCTTTAATCAAATACTCATGAGCTAATATTGTCGTGTTATATCCAATCACGCTATTTTTCCCAACCGTAATCTTTTCTGGAAACATTATATCCGGCATTACCATTAAGGCGAATGAAGATTCTTCTCCAATTTTCATTCGCAAAAACACGCGGTATAACCAATTTTTCACTCGTAGAAACGGAGTGTATCTCGCAATTTGAATGACTATAAAGTTTTTGACGACCTTCCAAAATGAAACGGTTTTATAGATATGCCATAACGAATTAGCATTTTTAACTTGAAATCGTTTCGTTTTCCGCATAGACTACACTCCTACAAGTTTTCACAAAAGCTCATTGTTGCTTTTTTTACGAATTATAGTACTCCCAACACCGCTCCTGTGGGGTCTTATCGCCTTCGCTTGAAATAGGGTTTAAACGGAGCGGACATGGCGTACGTTATTTCATAAAATAATTTCATTTGAAAATTTTATCGGACATCAAGTACGTTATTTGCTCTATTTCGTACCAGAATACCTACCATTTTGGTTAATAACGGAACTGATGTCCTTATAACTTCTTTATTACCCAATTTTGTCACAAATAAGGGAAGCATTGTCCATTTCCATACTTCTCCTATCCATTTATCCTCTTTGCTTCTTCGCGTTCCCCGTTGAAAGCGACTGACTATGGATTTTTTATCAACTGCTCATCAATATTCAATACTAGGAAAATGCATCAAACTTTCATAAGACGGCCTTCACCACAAACCAATCAATTTCTCGTTGTAGGTATTAATTGCAGTAAGTCTCGTATATCCTCTAACATGTATGTTGGGTTATACTTTTCGAGAAATCCTTTCCCTTTATGAGACCACGCCACTCCTGCGGTACGTACACCTGCATGATGACCAGATTCGATATCGTGCGAATTATCCCCTACCATTAGCGTTGAATCTCGATCCGCTTGTAATTTTTCCATTGCCATTAACACGGGTTCAGGATGGGGCTTCGCATGTGTCACATCATCTAAAGTAATAATCGATTCAAACAAATCATCTAATCCATTAATTTTTAATCCCATCTGAACGCTCTTATCCATCTTTGTTGTTACAATAGCAAGTCTAATTCCTTGGCTCTTTAACTTCTTTATCGTTTCCACTACATGTGGAAAAGCTTTTACATAGCGATCGTGATGAAATAGATTATGTTCCCGATACGTGTTAACCATCGCGTCGGCCTGGTCTTTATCAATTTTTTCAAACGTTTCACGAAGTGGTGGTCCATTAAAAGCCAATAATTCTTGTTTCGTGAATTCTTTTCCATATTGTTTAAACGTATGATTAAAGGATTCCATAATCAGTTCGTTTGTGTCAATTAATGTTCCATCTAAATCAAAGAGTATTGTACGAATGCTCACTGGTGACTTCCTTCCCTTTTTGTTGATCAGCACGTTTCCATACAAACGCAATTGCCATGGTTAATATAATTGCCGTAATAAGTCGAATGATGAGTAATGGCCATACCGGTATACCAAGCGGAATGAAGACTAATGTATCCTCCACAACGGCATGGCATGATACTAAGAATATCAATGCTAACGTCATATCCCGCCTAGAGACACCGTCTTCCTTAACTGCTTGAATCATCAATCCAGCACCATATGCTAACCCAATCGTTAAACCGGCCACTAGCGTCATGGACGTATTTTTTTCCATTCCTAAAACCTTCGTAAATGGAGCAATTCCATTGGATAATTTGTTTAACCAGCCTTTCTCACGTAAATACTGCATAACAATCATTAATGGAATTACAATTAGCGCTAATTGTAGAACAGCTATGGCTGCAGTTTGAATACCTTGGAGCGTAATTTCACCCCATCCATTTAATACAACTTCTTTTGACGAAATCAGCCCATATTTTGCAAACTCTGATCCACCATTCCATACCAGGTTAATTACAATAGCAGCAATTAACGCCAGACCAATACGAATACCTGAAATCAACCACCAACTTACTCCTACCCTTGAAGCTACTGCTGATTCAATAAATAAGTTATGGGAGAAGGATAGCATGATAGCTAAAATGAAAACTTCTTTAACTGTAAAATCAAATGACACAATAGCAGCGATTCCAGCGTATAAGTTCAACGTATTTCCAAGTACTAATGGAACAGCTGCCTCCCCGGATAGTCCGAGCAACCCCATAATTGGACTGATCTTTTCAATAATCCACGGTAATACCGGTGTATGTTGTAAAATCGTGACAATTAACGTAATAGGGAAAATAACTTTCCCTAACGTCCATGTTGTTTTAAGCCCCTCCTGTAATCCACGGATCAAAATCCCGGACATTCTCCATCCCACCTTTTGTCATCTTAAATGTTGTTATTTTTTCTTTTTAGTGTTTTTCTTTCCTTTCTTTTTCCCATTGTTTGGCTGAGGATCATTATATCGTTCGGAAATCGTTTTTCGACGATAAATAATTATAAGTATTGCACCAACAATAATTAATACCGAAATTACTTGTGCTGCACGAAGTCCTCCTCCATAAAGACTATCTGTACGCATGCCTTCAATAAAGAAACGACCAACAGAATACGACATTAAGTATGCTAAGAATACTTCCCCACGTATAAGATTTTTTCTACGAAGTACTAACAATAATATGAGAACCAAAATATTCCAAACTGATTCATATAAAAATGTAGGATGGTACATCACACCATCAATACACATTTGATTCATGATAAAATCAGGTAAATATTGAGGGAAGCTATTATACGTAGACTCGGAAATTGGTCCACCATGTGCTTCTTGATTCATAAAGTTTCCCCAGCGACCAATTGCCTGCCCTAAAATCAAACCTGGTGCTGCAATATCTACTAGTTGCCAGAAAGATATTTTTTTTACTCTTGCAAAAACAACAGTTGTAATAACTGCCCCTATTAAGGCTCCATGAATCGCAATTCCGCCTTCCCATATGGCAAATACTCTCCAAAATGGACCATCTGCATAGCGCTCCCATTCAAAGGTTACATAATAGATACGTGCACAGATAATGGAAATTGGAATCGCGTAAACCACTAAATCTACCATTACATCTTTTTTCAAACCTAAACGATTCGCTTCTTTGGTAACTAGCCACAATCCTAAAAAGGCACCTGTAGCAATAATTACGCCATACCAATATATTGGTAATGTACCAATTTGTAAAAATACTCGATCGAGTGCTGGTGCATCACAACTCACAAACAACCCCTCCTATTCTAGTTCATCTTTTTCTTGATCCATCATGGTGGTTAATCGCTCTGAAAATTCTTCTGCTGCATTGACACCCATTCGTTTCAGTCGAAAGTTCATCGCTGCTACTTCAATAATAACAGCAAGGTTTCTTCCTGGACGAACGGGGATTGTTGCTTTTGGAAGTTTTACATCCATAATTTTCATCGTATCTTCATCTAATCCTAACCGATCATATTGCTTCTTCTGATCCCATAACTCCAGATTAATGATCATCGATATTTTTTTATAACTACGAACCGATCCAGCACCGAAAAGGGTCATGACATTAATAATCCCTAATCCTCGTATTTCTAATAAATGTTCAATAAGTGGTGGTGAGTTACCAATTAATGTATCGTAATCCTCTTGACGAATTTCTACACTGTCGTCTGCAACTAGTCGATGCCCTCGTTTAACTAACTCTAACGCAGTTTCACTTTTACCGACACCACTTTGCCCTGTGATTAATACACCTACACCATAAATATCAACAAGCACCCCATGAATTGCTGTAAAGGGAGCAAACTTTGCTTCTAAGTAGTTAGTCAACCTACTTATTACGCGTGTTGTTTTACGAGGTGAGTGAAGGATCGGCACGCCTGATTTATTGGCCGCTTCCTTTAGGATTTCAGGAACCTCCATGCCTCTTGATACGACAATACCTGGTGTAATATCAGTACATAAACATTCTGCCCGATCTCTTTTCTCTGCATCACTAAGGTCTAGAAAATACGTCATCTCTGTTTTTCCAATGAGCTGTAATCGTTCTTTCGGATAATATTTAAAATACCCTGTCATTTCAATCCCAGGTCGAGAAATATCACTTGTTACAATTTCTCTATGTATACCGTCTTCCCCTGCAACTAGCGTTAAATTGAAATTTTCAAGTAAGTCATTCGTTCTTACGATTGTTTTCATTTTTTATCCTCCATAAATAGTGCCTAACTGTTTAACATTGTAGCATATTTTAATAGAAGGAAGGAACGATTGGCAACTTTCTAATTACTGAATAGAAAAACCGCAGACAATTTGTCTACGATTTCAATGTATCTTTGACCAATCGATTCAAGAGCAGGTTAAGAATGGATATGATTACAGCAGCTAAGATTGCTGTTCCAAAACCTTCGATCTCAAAGGATGATCCCATAATCGCCTGAGCAATCATTAATGTGAATGCATTGATAATAAATAGAAACAGCCCTAGAGAAATCACCGTTATTGGTAAGGTTAATAGTATTAAAATTGGTTTTATCATGACATTCAATATTGCGAGAATAAGACTTGCTAATATGGCGGATCCGAAACCTTCTAGTTGGAATGATTCGAAAAGTTGCGCGACAGCAATCAATGCGACTGCATTTAAAAATACCGAAATCAAAGCTCTCTTGAGCATTAGTGTAACCTACTTTCATTAGGAATAATGAAGATAGCAATAATATAGGCAACTAATAAAAATAAATTTGTTACAAAAAATAATACGATAAATAGTAGCCTGATAATAGTTGGGTCAATTTTGAAATACTCACCTATACCAGCTAATACACCAGCAACCATACGGTCTTTTTCAGATCTATATAATTTCTTCATATGCTCACCTCATTTTGGAATACGCTAACCAAATTAATATTTCCAAATATAAAAACGTTCTTTGCCCAGTCGTTTCTTTGCCAATTCTTTATGATCATCTGAAATATCTTCACCTTGGTTAAATGTTTTTAGCATACCACTCGCTTGTGATTTATGAGCAAGTATCGCTTCCAATTTCTTTTCAAAATCACCTGTAACATCGTTAATAATATCCGGCTTTCCAAGATCTTCATCTTGTGTATTGGTAATCGCTTGTGCCCAAACGGTTGGGCTCTCCTCGGAATCCATCATACGAACTGCTTCAATTGCAGCAGCACCTAAAGCATTATGGTCTGGATGTATGGCATGATCTGGGTAATGCGTAATAACTAAACTCGGTTTTAATTCTTCTAATATTCCTTTTAAATGGATCGCAACTTCTTTTCTATCTTCATACTCAAGTGTTTTATCCCGATATCCCAACATCTGCACTTCCATGTCTAGAACCTTGCACGCTTGAATCAATTCTTCTTTACGAATTTTTGGTAATGATTCTCGATTAGCAAAAGTAGGAGAACCCATATTCCTCCCCATTTCACCTAGTGTCCCGCATAAATAAGTTACAGGTACACCTTGTTCACGAAATTGCGAAATCGTTCCTGCTGCACCAAATGATTCATCATCTGGATGGGGGTATATGACTACGACATGTTTTTCCATAATAATTCACCCTTTCATTCCCTTTAGTAATCAAATGGGGTTTCACTAAGTTGTAGTGCAACCATTAATCGTCCTTCTCTGTCATGACCAGCAAGTAATAGTTTTGCATCTTCATAGATCTCCCAATCGGTTAAGCCTTCAGCATATATCCAACCAATATCCATCTTCAGTCCAGCGCGATATGAGTTACCGTCTCCTACAATTTTTGCCTGTGAAAATTTGACCCGTGTATTTCGTATGTAAACTCCTACATTATATGCTTTATCATTAAAATGACTTGCATATGCACCATTTGTTGTTTCTAAATGGACATATACATCTTTATCGATGAAACTTTCCAGCATCTCTTGAACTTTTTCTTTTTCAATCGATTTCATCCCGAGTTCCTCCAATCTATTTCTCCATTTTACCTTACCTAAATACTGGTGGCGCGTCAAAGGTTTGAACCTCTTACAGATGAGATTATGGTAGACAAAAGGACAGTAGGTTCACTAAAACATACTGTCCTTCCATCACTACTTCGAACTTACTTTTTCTTTTTCTTGAACTGTTTCTGCTAATCGCTTACGATCACGTTCAAGAATTGGTTTCAAATAACGACCTGTATAAGAAATCTCTTCTTCTGCAATTCGTTCTGGTGTACCAGTGGCAATAATTTGTCCCCCTCTGAAACCACCCTCAGGGCCTAAATCAATGATATGGTCAGCAGTCTTAATTACATCTAAATTATGTTCAATTATTAATACCGAATCTCCATTATCAACCAATCGTTGCAATACTGATAATAATCGTTTTATATCATCAACATGTAACCCAGTTGTCGGTTCATCAAGAATATAAAATGATTTACCGGTTGAACGTCGATGTAATTCACTTGCTAATTTAACACGCTGTGCTTCTCCACCGGATAAAGTTGTTGCCGGTTGGCCAAGCTTAATATACCCTAATCCTACATCATAAATTGTTTGTAGCTTCCTTTTTACTTTCGGGATATTAGCAAAAAAGTCTAACGCCTCTTCAATCCTCATGGCTAATACATCAGCAATATTTTTCCCTTTATATTTCACTTCTAATGTTTCCCGATTATATCGTTTACCATGACATACCTCACATGGAACATAAACATCAGGTAGGAAGTGCATTTCAATTTTAATTATACCGTCACCACGACAAGCTTCACATCTTCCACCTTTTACATTAAAACTGAACCTACCTTTTTTATACCCACGTATCTTTGCTTCGTTTGTCTGGGCAAAAACATCACGAACATCGTCAAAGACACCGGTATAGGTAGCAGGGTTGGATCGAGGTGTCCGACCGATTGGTGATTGGTCAATATCTATGACTTTTTCAATATGTTCCATTCCATGGATCGTTTTATGTTTTCCAGGCTTATGTTTACCACGATACAGGTGCTTAGCTAAAGACTTATATAATATTTCATTTACAAGTGTACTTTTTCCGGAGCCTGATACTCCAGTCACAACTGTCATTAGCCCTATAGGGAACTTAACTGACACATCTTTTAAATTATTCTCTGTTGCACCAACAACTTCGATATAGCGATCATCCGCTTCTCGACGTTTTGTAGGTAAGGAAATATATTTTTTTCCTGATAAATACTGTCCAGTTAATGATTTTTTGTTTTTCATCACGTTATTAGGTGTTCCACTTGCGACTATTTCTCCCCCATGCTCCCCAGCTCCTGGTCCAATATCAATTAGCCAGTCAGCAGCTAGCATCGTGTCTTCATCATGTTCCACTACAAGTAATGTATTATCCAAATCACGCATGTTTTTCAAGGTTTCTATTAAACGATCATTATCTCGTTGATGTAGTCCGATCGATGGTTCATCAAGTACATAGAGAACACCAGTTAAGGCAGACCCAATTTGCGTTGCTAAGCGAATTCGTTGTGCTTCACCACCAGAAAGTGTTCCTGCCGCACGTGACATGGTTAGGTAATCCAGGCCAACATTATGAAGAAACTCCAGTCTATTATTAATTTCCTTTAATATAAGTCGAGCAATTTGTTCTTCCTTTTCCGTTAAATCTAGTCCATGGAAAAATGCTTTGGCTTCTGTAATCGAGTAATCTGTAATCATACTAATATGTTTCCCATCAATTCGAACTGCCAATGCTTCTTCTTTTAAACGGTAACCCTTGCACGTAGGACAATGCTTTTGTGCCATAAACTTCTCTAAAGTTTCACGAATAAAATCAGAAGAAGTTTCTTTATAACGGCGAGCTATATTGTTACTAACTCCTTCAAAATGGATCATATTGTCTCGTACATTACCAAAGTCATTAACATAGTGAAAATGAATCTTATCGTCACCACTACCAAATAGTATTTTCTCCATGAAATGCTTTGGAATATCTTTTACTGGCACATCCATATCAATATCGTAATGATCACATACACTTTTTAATAGTTGTGGGTAGTATTGCGAACTTATTGGTTCCCACGCCACAATAGCATGCTCATTTAGTGATTTATTCCAGTCAGGTATGACTAGGTCCAAATCTACTTCTAGATTTGTGCCTAAACCATCACAAGTTGAACAAGCCCCATAAGGACTGTTAAATGAAAACAATCTAGGCTCTAATTCGCTGATCGAAAAACCACAAATTGGACAAGCATGATTTTCACTAAACATTAACTCTTCTTCACCGATGATATCTACTATGATATTACCTTCTCCAAGCTTAAGTGCTGTTTCCATAGAGTCACTTAGTCGGCCAGCAACACCATCCTTAACCACGATTCGATCAACAACTACTTCAATGGAATGCTTTTTATTTTTCTCGAGTTTAATTTCCTCGGTTACTTCTCGCATTTCTTTATCTACGCGAATTCTCACATAGCCCTCTTGCTTTAGCTTTTCAAATACTTTAACATGCTCTCCCTTTCGTCCTGAAACTACAGGAGCAAGAATTTGCAACTTAGTTCGTTCTGGATACTCTAAAATACGATCGACCATTTGCTGTACGGTTTGTGAACTAATTTCCGTGCCGTGCTTCGGACAAGTTGGTCTTCCAATCCGTGCGTACAATAAACGCAAGTAATCATAAATTTCAGTTACAGTACCCACTGTTGACCGCGGATTTTTACTCGTTGTTTTTTGGTCAATAGAAATTGCTGGAGATAATCCTTCTATTGTATCTACATCTGGCTTATCCATTTGTCCTAAAAATTGTCGAGCGTATGCTGAAAGAGATTCAACATATCTACGTTGTCCTTCCGCATATACGGTATCAAAGGCTAGGGAAGATTTCCCTGATCCAGATAAGCCAGTTAATACTACTAATTTGTTTTTAGGAATTTTCACATCAATATTTTTTAAGTTATGTGCTCTAGCACCTTGGATTGTAATAGATTTACTAGGCATGAATAGGTCATCCTTCCACTTTTAATTCAAGTATAATATCACGGAGCTCAGCTGCTTTTTCAAAATCAAGCGCCTTGGCAGCTTCCCGCATTTCTTTTTCCATATCTTCGATGACTTTTTCTTTTTCTGCTTTGGTTAATTTTGCTAGACTCTTTGTCTTTGAATCATATTCTTCTGGATCCTCTGCTGCAACAGTGGCACGAATGACATCACGAACATCTTTTTTAATCGTTTTCGGTGTAATATTATGCTCTTTATTATAAGCCATCTGTTTTTCACGACGTCTGTTCGTTTCATCAATTGCCACTTCCATGGAACGGGTAATTTTATCTGCATACATAATTACTTCCCCATTCTCATTACGTGCTGCCCGTCCCATCGTCTGGATAAGCGAACGTTCTGAACGTAAGAATCCTTCTTTATCTGCATCAAGGATAGTAACTAAAGAAACTTCAGGAATGTCTAGACCTTCACGTAATAGGTTAATTCCTATAAGTACATCGTATTTACCGACTCGCAAGTCACGTATGACTTCAATACGTTCTAATGTCTTTATTTCTGAGTGTAAATAAGCAACTTTAATACCTAGCTCTTTGAGATAGTCAGTCAAATCCTCTGACATCTTTTTAGTTAATGTTGTAACAAGTACACGTTCATTGCGATCCGTTCGTTTATTGATTTCTCCGATCAAGTCATCAATTTGTCCTTCAATTGGACGTACATCAACAACAGGATCAAGTAATCCAGTCGGTCGAATAATTTGCTCAGTCATCTCCGGAGAGTGTTCTATTTCATATGGACCAGGGGTCGCAGATACATATATTAATTGCTTTGCTTTCTGTTCAAATTCACCAAATTTTAGTGGTCTGTTATCAAGTGCTGACGGTAAGCGAAACCCATGATCAACTAAAACTTGTTTTCGAGCTTGGTCCCCATTATACATTCCTCTTACCTGTGGTAATGTTACATGTGATTCGTCGACCACAACTAAGTAATCATCTGGAAAGAAGTCTAAAAGTGTATAAGGGGTTGCTCCTTGTTCACGTAAGGTTAAATGCCGAGAGTAATTCTCAATTCCGGAACAGAATCCCATTTCATTCATCATCTCGATATCATAATTCGTACGTTGCTCTAACCGCTGCGCTTCCAATAATTTATTATCATCACGAAGTTCCTTTAAGCGTTCTTCCAATTCCTTTTCGATATTCCCAATAGCAAGCTTCAGTTTTTCCTCACGCGTAACGAAGTGGGATGCAGGAAATATGGCAATATGTTCACGGTCACCAACAATTTCACCTGTTAAGGCATCAACTTCGCGAATACGATCAATTTCATCACCAAAAAACTCAACCCTAATACAATGTTCTTCCCGTGATGCAGGTATAATTTCTACCGAATCTCCACGCACACGAAACGTTCCACGTTGGAAATTTATATCGTTGCGAGCATATTGAATATCTACAAGCTCCCTTAATAACTGGTCCCGATCTTTTTCCATTCCCATCCGAAGGGAAAGAACCTGACTTCGATATTCTTCTGGTGAACCCAATCCATATATACACGAAACACTTGCTACTATTAACACATCATTCCGTTCAAAAAGTGCGGAAGTAGCCGAGTGTCGTAATTTATCAATTTCATCGTTAATACTAGCATCCTTCTCAATAAACGTATCTGTAGAAGGAACATATGCTTCTGGTTGGTAATAATCATAGTAGCTTACGAAGTATTCAACGGCGTTATTCGGAAAGAACTCCTTAAATTCACTGTATAATTGCCCGGCCAACGTTTTGTTATGGGCAATCACTAATGTCGGTCGATTAATTTCTTTTACTACATTTGATACGGTAAACGTCTTCCCTGTTCCTGTTGCTCCCAACAATGTCTGATGTCGTTGACCTGCTAATACTTTTTCAACAAGCTCTTTAATCGCTTTCGGTTGATCTCCACGCGGCTCATAATTTGCCACTAGTTCAAACTTATTTTCCACATGACTTCCTCCGTTCCTATATCTACCAACTAGTTTATCATATAACTAAAAACATTTTAACATATATGCGAACGAATATTCGATTATTTTGTTCTGGTACATTAATATTACCCATTCTACCCTTAGAAGAAGATAGAAAATCAACAAGTTTTTGTAATCCTTAAAAAAACAACTACACCTTTTGTATAGTTGTTTTACATAAAGTTACATATCTCGTCTAATATCTCTTCCATAGATTTTTTCTCCAAATTACGATGATATAATTCGATGTTTTTGTTATACTCCTCTTTTTTGCTTTCATCGGAAAAGAAATCTTCAATTTGCTTGTCGACTGGTTCATTTTGTATCGGTATAACGACACCTAAATGTTCAAGCTGAAGCGTATTAATTTTTTCTTGTCCAGGCAAAGCATTGCAAATAAAAATCGGCTTCCTTTTCATGAGGCATTCACTAACAGTTACTCCTCCAGGTTTAGTCAGCACTGCATCAACCTGGTCATAATAATGATTGATCTCCTCTTTATTCGTTACATAAGAAATTGCTGTTATATCTTCTCTTTGCTGTGATTGCAGCTGCTTATAAAGGAGATCATTTTTCCCACATAAAACATAGTAATGTATATGAGGGGAGCTGTTTTGAAGTAATTTCTCCATGCTCCCTACCCCTAAACTACCACCTGTTACTAATACATGTAACTTTCTAGATTTCGTTCTACTTTTTGGAGGGGAAGTATTATGGAAAACAGGATGGACCGGGATTCCAGTTACAAAAATTTTTTTCTCATGTACACCTAAGTTTAATAAGAAATTTTTCACATCGATCGAAGGAACGAAATGATAGTCAATCGCTTCAATCCCCCAAACACGGTTTACAAAGTAGTCCGTATAAACATTTACTACAATGCCATTTAGCTTTTCTTTTTGTTTTAATACACTAGCAATATTGGAAGGAAGAGCATGGGTGCAAAAAAGAATCCTAGGCTCATTTTCCTTCACTAATCGCTTAAAGAAGTACATAAATAAAATTTCATAGATAAGCTGACGATTTCGTTTATCCGCTTTTTTATATGCCATCTGATCATACAGCCAATGATACGCACTAGGAAGGGTTTGAATCCACCGTAAATAGGTGCCGGATACAAGTGATTCTATTCTCCCATAGCTATAGGATAGGATATCTACTTTGTTACATCGAATCGATTGTGTATAATTATTCAAATCTTCCATAAGCGCATCAGCAACATGATGATGACCAGTTGGTATTTGCATAAATGGTAAAAATAATGCTTCACTCTTTGTCTGTTGTCCCATGATGTTCAACTCCATATTGCTATGCGAATTTCCTCCCTAGAATTTCCAATGATAACAAATAGTTAGCATGTTATAATCCTTGTTGGGGAGGAGTTAAATATGACAGCATATTTACTATACACATTACTTTTTATCCTATTAAGTTATCTCATATATAAAGCAAACCGAAATACAAAAGATATACGAATAAATAAAATTAAAATAGCATCACAACCAGCTTCATCTAGCCCATCTTTTTCCATTCTACAACTATCTGACTTGCATTTAGAAAACATCTCAATCACACCAGCCGAATTAGCCCGAAAAATAAAAAATGAAAAACCTGATCTGATCGCGTTAACCGGAGACTTCCTAGATCGTAAGCGAACAATCCCAAAATTAGTTCCCTATTTGGAAGTACTTCAACAATTAAAACCACCTTATGGGATTTACGCTGTTCTCGGTAATCATGATTATGTGTTAAAACATGATGATCTAAATAGACTTACAACGCTACTAACCGAGTATGATTGCCATGTATTACAAAATGCGAGTGAAACTATTGAGTTTGATGGTCAAAACATCAACATAATTGGAATAGATGATTACAGTACGAATCGTAGTAATCTGCCATTATCTTATCAACATGTGGAATCAGGCATGAATATCGTATTAACACATGACCCTAATGTTGTTCTAGAAATGAATGAATATCATTTTGATTATTTACTTGCAGGTCATTTTCATGGTGGACAAATATGCTATCCAAAGGCTTACCACCTTGTGAAAATGGGGAAACTTGCTCGAAAAAATATTGTTAAAGGATTGCATATGCATAATAACTCACCTTTTTATATTAGTGAGGGACTTGGACAAACCGGTATTAATATACGAGTCGGCAGCCGTCCAGAAATCACATTTCATGATGTCGCAATCCAATCCAAAAGTGCTTAATTTGGGGCTGCGTATCTTGTTACCAAATCAGTTTTGGACATAAACAAATATACTGGTTCACCTTGTTGCGATGTACTTGCCAATAAATTAATAGGTAAGAATGTCAGCTTTTTATAGGAACGATAATAACTATTTCGAATGGAGAATACTTCAAAACCTAAGTGATTAACCCCTTTGTGTAAAGTTGTTATTCCTATTATCCCTTTAATGTCTTCATTTTTAGGGTGATTTTTAACATAATGGGCTAATCTTGGTAGCGAACGTTTCACCATATGGTAAATAAATACAGCTCGCTTCATTTCACTTTTAATGGACTGAATATCATTTATTATCTTTACGTTGTGTAAATGAATTTTAATCAGAACATCATTTTTATGAATGACCGTACCATCCTGTAGAACAACGGAAGAACCTTTATATCGTGTAAGTCGTACCCGAAAAATCGTATTATGATGCTCATCTTCAGGAATATAGCGAAGACGTGTACAAGTGTAATAAATGGGATCTATCGTATTCCAGACACCTAGTAGATAACTTTTCATTTTCATGTTTCCTTTCAAACTATAATACAAGGTTAGTTTGTATTATAAGTGAGTAAATTATTTACAAATTAGAACAAAAAAAATCTGCAATTCATGAATTTGAGTTGGAGATTTTTTTGTTCTTGCTCTTGTGGCCGATGTTCGCGCTCTTGTGGCCGATGTTCGCGCTCTTGTGGCCGATGTTCGCGCTCTTGTGGCCGATGTTCGCGCTCTTGTGGCCGATGTTCGCGCTCTTGTGGCCGATGTTCGCGCTCTTGTGGCCGATGTTCGCGCTCTTGTGGCCGATGAAAAAAAACCGCTGAGCTTCGCCAGCGGTTTTTAGTCATGATGCATACTTTTTTCTACTTACCTTCACGATGTGGTCTTGATGTAAAGATAAGCCCTAATTCGTGGTGATCACCTTCATATATCGCACTTTGAACAAATCTAATTTCTCCTATATCATCAAGTAGTTCTAATTTAAAAAATGCGCCAGTTTCTTGTAAAGCCTCATAAAACTGCTGCTCTGTTTTTATTTTTTGACCATTAACTTTCGTAATAGTTTCTCCAACCAGAATCTCCAAGCGAGCTGCTGGAGACCCAGGGATAACGGATAACACTTGTAATCCACTATCGGATTGATGGAAATAAGGGCGCTTTTCGTTATCTTGTACTCGATGTCGATAATTAATAAATTCTCTTCCTAAAATAGCTACGATAACAGTTGCTATTGATAACCAAGAAACGAAAATACTACCAATTGCCATTGCTATCACGATAATTGCTAATAAAAAGACCGATTTAGCTATTTTCACCGCAGCTCGATGCGGTAGTGATCCCTTTACACTTTGTTCAAATCCAATAATAAAAGGAACCAATATTAAGCTATAGGTTTCTTCTCCGATAGAAAAATATGGCCAATAAGGAGCAAATGATGTAATAGTACCGGCTGGTATTAGCGTAAAGAATGGTATAATTGCTAATTTCTTAATAAAATGTTGACCGATCCATCCTCCTCTTTGCCCTAAAACTAAATTTGGAAATGTCTCATTTCGCTCTGTTTTACGCAACAATTGTGCCTCAACCAACAGAAAAAATCCAAGTAGAATCGTTAAAGCTGTAAAATTTGTATTTGAGAATAAGTCTTGCGAAAAATACGATTGGTTCTCCAAAAATATCGGCAAGAGTAATAGTAAAATATAACCGATACCGAATGTGTAACTAGCCGATAACAAACTAAATCGTAAGGATAGACTGAGTAAGATAGCAACCACACTTAGTAAGATTATAGTTTCGTATGCAAATACAAATCCAATACCTATTGTAACAAGGGAGATAAATATGCCTATCAAGATGGATAAGCCCCAAGTACCTTTCCATTCGGAGAACACATCAAAAACCTTCGATCCGAATTTTATCCTGTCTCGTTTCACTCGTCTATAGCCTACAAGCAAAACTAGGAATATAGACCAATATAATAAAGGGTTCAAAAATAATCTGCCCAATGCTTTTAACAATTCCATTAACCATGCTTCTAACAACTAGATCACCTTCCACAGCGCTGCATTTATATCTCAGCTGTTTCTATATCTTTATATATTCGCTGTTTATCGAATCTTTTCCTGCCTAAAAACGTTAAAACTTTATTAGACTAGAAAAATCCGCGAGCACTCTCACGGATTTTTCACCATTAATATAAAGCTTCTAATGCTTTATCTAATTGAACGTCGTCCTCGCCATTTCGGATTCGTTCAACAATTTGTAACTCAAGCAGACTTGCTGTTTCTTGATCTACCTCACCAGTAACAGGTAAGTCATTACTCTCCTGAAAATTAGTTACAGCATTTTCTGTTTCACTACTATAGTATCCATCCGTACGACCAGGTTCATAACCTAAACCATCTAACATCAATTGAACACTTTCGATTTTTGGATCTGACTGGTCATACACTAAAGGTTCTTCTATTTGAACCGGGTTAGAATAGAAATATTTAGGTTGTTCAACTTTTATTGTAGGTTCTACACCGTTTTCATGTATCCATGTTCCTTCGGGTGATAGCCATTTAAAAAATGTTAACTTAATTGTGCTACCATCCCCTAATGGAACTGCCTGCTGTACCGTACCTTTACCAAAAGAATTTGTACCAACAACATCATACCCTATCTCTTTCATGGCTACTGCAAGAATTTCCGATGCTGACGCACTTCCTTCATTCACTAGAACACTTATCGGGTATTCCTTTTTACTTTCTAGTTTTGAATGGTATGGCGTTCTATTCCCCTCACCATCTTCTATCTGTACGTATGGAGTCTCTTTTGGAATGAAGTTACTTAGTATTTCTTCAACAGAATTTAACAAACCACCTGGGTTACCTCGAACGTCAATGATAAGCCCTTCCATTCCTTCCTCTTCTAGAGCCTGCAATTGCTCTCCAAATTCAGTAGAAGTTTTCTCGGAGAAATTCGTGATTTCAATAATTCCTGTTTTCTTACCAGAAACAGTTTTCATTTCCGAATAAACAGTTTCTACTGGAATAGTATCGCGAACAATTGTTACGTCAAACGGTTCAGAAGCTCCTGAACGAGCTATTGTTAATACTACTTCTGTCCCTTTTTTACCACGAATTTTGGAAACTGCTTCATTAAGATCAAAGCCTCCTAGTGATTCACCATCTACTTCTAATACTTGATCATTTGGCCTTAATCCAGATCGTTCTGCAGGAGAATCTTTAATTGGAGCAACAATTGTGACAGTCCCATTAACCATGCTTACTTCTGCCCCTATACCTTCAAAGGAAGACTCAATCTGCTCATCAAATTGTTTCATCATTTCAATATCCATATATGTACTATAAGGATCTTCTAATGTTGTTAACATTCCCTGAATCGCACCTTCAATAAGTTGCTGATCCTCGATATCTTCTAAGTAATTCTGTTTTATAATATTAAATGCTTGAACTACTTTTGACATTTGCTCAGGAGGATTTAATTCACTTTCCTTTTCCTCTACATCAGTATCATCTTGAACAGATTCTGGGTCGTCTGAACTGGCAACTTGCACTCCGATATATGCTCCAGCAAAACCTAAAACCAATGCAGCAACCAAAATAAGTATAATATGCGGTAGTTTCAATTTCATATCTTCACCCCAAAAATTATGTTTAGTTACATTCTATGTATTATACAAAAGCATACCACTATATAAACGAGATGACTATGGATTTAACCTATATTACTGTAATTTTTATTGCAAAATCATCGTATAAATTGTTTTGAATCTCAAAATTTTTTCAATCATAATGTGAAAAAGACATCACATGTGTGACGTCTTTTTTCTTACAAGCTTACTTATGGTAAATAATCAAGTGGGTTCACTACATTTGAATTTGGTGGATAAAAACCAATCCAACCGCCTTTATGAATTTCGAAGTGCAAATGTGGCCCAGTTGATCTACCAGTACTTCCCATATACCCAATAAGATCACCCTGTTGAACAACTTGTCCAGCAGTTATAGTATAACTACTCATATGTGCATAAAGTGTCGTATAATCCACACCATTGATATGACTTGCGATAAGTACATGGTTACCATATGTACCGCTTTTATCTCCAGGCATAGCAACTCCTGATGCTGCAGCATAAATTGGTGTTCCAGATGGACCAGAAATATCAATTCCTAGATGAAAGCTTCTTTCATATGTGATCGGATCTACTCTATTCCCAAAATTCGAGGAACGGCTACCTGCAGCTGGCCAAATGAAGTCACCACTACCTGGATTGCTTTGTGATAGCTGTGACAATTCACTTTTTTCTTTTTCAGCTATTTCCCTAGCTTTTTGTACAGCTTGATTTTGTGCTTGTAGCATTGCCTGCTCATCTGCAAGAGTAAATTTATATTCCTCTAAATGCTCATGCTCCTCTTCCAATTGGGCCATCAATGTCTCTTTTTCAGCTATTTGCTGATCCAATTGACTTTGCAGTGCAACTAAATCTTGCTTTTGAGATTCGAGAGCAAGTTTCTTACCTTCTACTTCACCCTTCTTATCCTCAACTTCCGCTTTACTATCTTCAACTTCCGTTTTCTTGTTTTCAACCATTATTCGATCTTCTTTCAATGATTCCATAATAGCTTTATCTTGGTCCATCATAATATTTACTGCAGCCGTTCTACTAATAAAATCTGCAAAACTACTAGAACCTAATAATACTTCAAGGTATCTCATTGTTCCACCACTTTGTTGGATGGAGCGTAAACGATCCCTAAGGAGTTCCTCACGCTTTTCAATTTTTTCTTGTAATTTTTTTATTTCCTCTTTTAACTCTTCCATTTGAACTTTTAATTCTTCAATTTTATTCGTTAATTCATCGATCTCTTGGTTTGTACTTTGAATCTCATTTTCTTTTGCTTGAATAGATGCCTGTGTTGCATCCAGTTGCTTGTCAATGGATGCAATATCACTTTTCACCGTATCCTGTTTTTCTAGATTCTCTTCAATCTTATGTTCCGTTTCACTTTTCTCACTATCCAAATCACTTTGTTTTTCTTTCAATTCTAACTCTTCTTTTTCCAACTCTTTAATTTCTTCTTCCAATTCATCGACTGATTGTGCAGAGACTACATTCCAACTAATATTAGGTGCAGTTAACACCAAAACCAAAATAAATGTTAATGGTACAAATCTCTTCATCCCTCAATTCCCCTTTCAAGAAAAACAAGTCTTCCAAAAAACATTAAACTTTTAAGAACTTCCGGACACTCATCACACTTCCCCAAATACCAATTAGGGCTCCTATCCCTAAGATAATAAAGGAAAGCTGCCAAGCAAATGGGTTATATGGTAATAAATCAACAAAACCTATGGCACTAATTTCGCTAATACTAGATTCTAAGAATTTATATCCTACTAAAATACCAACAATAGGGATAATAGATCCTAATATACCTAGTAACATACCTTCGATAAAAAACGGCCATCTAATAAATCCATTGGTAGCTCCAACTAGCTTCATGATGCCAATTTCTTTACTACGTGCCATAATTGTAAGTTTAATCGTGTTGGAAATAAGGAATATAGCTGTTAAGACCAAACCAATGATTAAGGCTAACCCTATTGTTCTAGCATAATTATTAAATTTAAAGAGATTTTGAACAACCTCTTGACCAAAGTTTACCTGCTCAACATAATTCAAGTTTTTTATTTTTTCTGCTATAGCTTCTGTGTTTTGTGGGTCTTTTGCTTTAATGATGTAAGCATGATTTAATGGATTTTCTTGATCAAATAGTTGCCAAGTATCACTAGCTTCTCCCATGCCCTCAATTAAATTTTGTAATTCTTCATCTTTTGATGAGAATAAGACCGTTTCTACTTCTGAAATAGCACTAATTTCATCACGTAATTCTTTAATTTGATCATCATCAGCAGTTGTATCAATTAATGCTTTGATCACAACGTCATCTTCAATTTTTGATGCCATTTGGTTTAGATTTAGCATTAACGCTAAAAATGCGCCTACTAAAACTAACGTTACAGTTACTGCACCAGCAGAAGCGACTGTCATCCAACCATTCCGGAAAAGATTTTTTATGCTTTCACGAAGATGTCTTTTTACTGTTCTAGCTTTCATAGCCGTAATCACCCCGATGTTGGTCTCTTACAATTAATCCATCTTCAATTGCAATAACGCGTTTTTTTATTGTGTTAACAATTTCTTTTGAATGGGTAGCCATTAAAATTGTTGTACCCCTGGCATTGATTTCCTCAAATACACGCATTATTTCCCACGACGTATCTGGGTCTAGGTTACCAGTAGGCTCGTCCGCTATGACAATCTTCGGATGATTTACGATAGCACGAGCAATCGAAACACGTTGTTGTTCACCACCAGACAACTCATCTGGTAAAAATCGGGCTTTGTTTTTTAGGCCAACTAGTTCAAGTACATCCATGACTCGTTTACGGATGTTTCGTGGAGATTCTTCGATTACTTCTAAAGCAAAAGCTACGTTCTCATATACTGATAGTTTTGAAAGAAGTTTAAAGTCCTGGAAAATCACGCCGATATTTCGACGGAAATGTGGTATGCTTTTTTCTTTTAAATCACTTAAATCACTACTGTTTATAACAAGTTGTCCACGTGAAGGCTTTACTTCGCGATACATTAATTTAATAAATGTCGATTTTCCTGCACCACTTGGACCTACTATATATACAAATTCACCTTGATCTATATCTACAGATATACCGTTTAACGCAGTTACCCCGTTAGGATACGTTTTATATACATCCTTCATTAATATCATGTAAACTCACCTTTTTAATTTAGTCTGTTTTTACTATGCAGTTGGCATATTATATGTAAATAGGCCAATATAATTGTATTTCTATTATATTATATCATCTTTCAACAATTTTTTTAGACCCAAAATTATTACATTTATATTTCAAAGGGGAATTTTGGTCTATTTTTGTAAAATTCCGTAATAATTTGGGAAGAAATGTTCATTTTTACAGTTCACTTAAAGTGAAATTGAACAAATAAAAAAAGTTTGACCATAAGATCAAACTTTTTTAGGATAAAATTTATTTCTTTTCTGCTAACCAGTTTGCTAGAACTTCTGCATCTTCATTATTAACATTTTGAGGTTGCATGGTTCCAATTCCGTTATGGATAATATCAACAATCTCATCAGATGAATATTTGGAGCCAATCTCTCTTAAATCTTTCCCAACTCCACCGGAGAGGTCTGCACCATGACATGCAGCACAATTATTTTCATAAATCTCTTGTCCAGCAGCTGTTTCTGTTGTTTCACCATTGTCTCCATTATCTGTTGCATCATCATCCCCACCGCCACATGCACCGAGAACGAGTGCAGTTACGATAAGCATTGCAAATAACCATTTTTTCATGTTTAAATCCCCCTAACAAAGATTGGAATTATATTCTACATATTTATTATAACCAATATAAAATATAATAAAACCATATCCAATGCTGGATAAAAACCCAAAATGGCTATAAGTATTGTTGTACCAATGCTTTAGCAATTTGTGGCAATTTCATGACTTTGATTTTCTACTATGAATACTGTGTAAACGTTGTTATACTAATGGTTAACGTCTGCTTTAACTTGATAGAAATATTACATTTTTGATCGTAAATATGCATCAATAAATGGATCTAAATCTCCATCCATAACTCCTTGTGTATTCCCTACCTCAACATTTGTTCGGTGATCCTTAACCATAGAGTATGGGTGAAATACATAAGAACGAATTTGACTACCCCAACCAATTTCTTTTTGTTCCCCACGAATATCAGCTAATTCTTGTTGCTGCTTTTCAATTTCTAATTGATATAATTTCGCTTTTAACATCTTCATTGCTGCTTCTCTGTTTTTAATCTGTGATCGCTCATTTTGACAGGTAACAACCGAATTCGTAGGTAGATGGGTAATACGAACTGCAGAATCTGTTGTATTAACATGTTGACCACCAGCACCACTGGCACGATACGTATCTACTTTTATGTCTTCCGTTTTCACGTCAATATCCACATCATCTGATAACTCTGGCATTATCTCACAGGATGCAAATGATGTATGTCTCCGTCCAGAAGAATCGAAAGGAGATATTCGCACTAAACGGTGTACACCCTTTTCGGCTTTTAAATAACCATAGGCATTATGTCCCTTTATGAGCAACGTAACACTTTTCACTCCAGCTTCTTCACCTGGTAAATAATCTAACGTCTCTACGGAGAAGCCTTTGTTTTCAGCCCAACGTTGATACATGCGAAGGAGCATACTTGCCCAATCTTGAGATTCCGTTCCACCAGCACCTGGATGTAATTCCAAAATGGCATTATTCGCATCATACGGTTCACTTAATAATAACTGTAATTCAAAATCATTTATGTCCTTACGTAGAGCTATTGATTCTTCATTGAGTTCTACAAATAACTCCTCGTCATTTTCCTCTTTTACTAATTCATAGGAAACTTCTAAATCATCTAAACGGGCTGCAATTTCCTCGAATTTGTTCACATAGCTTTTCAAAACGTTCGCTTCATCAATTACTTTTTGAGCGTTGCTTTGATCATCCCAAAATCCTGGATCGGTCATTTCTAATTCTAATTCCTGTATTCGTGCATTTTTAGTATCTAAGTCAAAGAGACCCCCTAAATTCCGCTACACGCGTATTCATTTTATCCAATTCATTTCTAATTTCTACAAGTTCCATGACATTCACCTCAATAATTTTATAATGAATAAGTTTATATTTTCCTATCTGCCAATGAAAACACCCCCAAATAATTGGGAGTGTCCTCGCATTAAAATAGGTTTAATTAGTAATATAGTCTTATTTTCCGTGACAGTTTTTAAATTTCTTTCCGCTACCACAAGGACAAGGATCATTACGGCCGACATCTTGTTTCTTCACAAAAGGCTTCTTCGACTTTTTCTTATCTTCTTGATCACCAGAAACAGCTTGTGTATTTTTCACCACAGACTGACGTTGTAAATTATCGCGTATCTGAGCTTTCATCACGTATTTTGCAACTTCATCCTCAATGTTTGAAACCATTTCTTCAAACATCGAGAAACCTTCAATTTGATACTCACGTAATGGGTCATTCTGTCCATATGCACGAAGGTGGATTCCTTGACGTAATTGATCCATTTGGTCAATATGATCCATCCATTTTGTATCAACAGTACGTAGTAAGATAACTTTTTCGAACTCACGCATCTGTTCTTCAGAAAGTTCACTCTCTTTTTCATCATAACGTGCGCGTACCTTTTCCATAACTAGTTCGATTATCTCTTCTGGTTCTTTTCCTTTTAGATCTGCTTCTGAGATATCATCTTGATTTAATAAGTTACCGTAAATATATTCCAAAATTGCTTGAATATCCCATTTTTCCTCATCTTCATTCTGTGTATGTGTATCAATTACACGTTGTAAGGATGAATCAATCATATTCTCAATAATTTCTCGTAATTCATTTCCATCCGAATCAATTACTTCAAAACGCTGTTTATAAATAATTTCACGTTGTTCACGCAACACATCATCATAAGAAAGTACTGTTTTACGTGCATCAAAGTTGTTACCCTCCACCCGTTTTTGAGCTGATTCAACAGCACGCGAAACCATCTTGCTTTCTATTGGCTGTGAATCATCCATGCCAAGCCGTTCCATCATATTACGTAAATTATCAGAGCCAAATCGACGCATTAACTCATCTTCCATCGATAAATAGAATTGCGACAATCCAGGATCTCCCTGACGTCCCGAACGACCACGTAACTGGTTATCGATACGTCTTGACTCATGACGCTCTGTACCTATGACAGCTAAACCACCTAGCTCTTTAACACCTTCGCCAAGCTTAATGTCAGTCCCACGTCCAGCCATATTTGTTGCAATCGTTACTGCACCTTTTTGGCCAGCATTTTCTATAATTTCGGCTTCACGATAATGGTTTTTAGCATTTAGTACATTATGCTTTACGCCAGCTTTTTTCAAGAGCTGCGAAATAATTTCAGACGTTTCAACGGCAACTGTACCAACTAATACTGGTTGTCCTGCATCATGACGTTCCTTAATATAATTTACAGCCGCTCGAAACTTACCCTCCATTGACTTATAAATCATATCCGCTTTATCATCACGAACAATTGGCTGATTCGTTGGAATGGCAATAACGTCCATATTATAGATATTTCTAAATTCTTCTTCCTCCGTTTTTGCTGTACCTGTCATCCCAGATAACTTATTGTACATACGGAAAAAGTTCTGGAAAGTAATGGACGCTAATGTCATACTTTCATTTTGAATTTTCAACCCTTCTTTTGCCTCGATAGCTTGGTGAAGACCATCACTATAACGACGACCTTTCATCAAGCGTCCCGTAAACTGATCAACAATTACTACTTCATCCTCTTGCACAACATAATCGGTATCACGGTGCATAGACACATGTGCTTTTAATGCTTGATTTATATGGTGCGTTAAGGAAACATGCGTTAAATCAAATAAATTTTCAATGTTAAAATAACGTTCTGCTTTATTGATTCCTTCTTCAGTAAGTTGAACACCCTTTGTTTTTTCATCATAGGTGTAATCTTCTTCATGCTTTAAAGTAATCACAAATGAATTAGCTTGTTGATATAAAGATGCTGATTTTTGTGCTGAGCCGGAAATAATTAATGGTGTTCTCGCTTCATCAATTAAGATGGAGTCTACCTCATCAATTATGGCAAAGTTTAATGGGCGCTGTACCATTTGCTCTTTGTAAAGCACCATATTGTCTCGTAAATAATCGAAACCAAATTCATTATTTGTTCCATACGTAATATCGCAATAATACGCTTCTCTTTTTTCTTCTTTCGTTAAGCCATTACCGTTTAGTCCAACCGTTAAACCAAGGAACTGATATAGTTCTCCCATTTCTTTTGCATCGCGGTCAGCTAAGTATTCATTTACTGTAATTATATGGACACCCTGTCCAGAAATCGCATTTAGGTATGCCGGCATGGTAGAAGCTAATGTTTTACCTTCCCCTGTTTTCATTTCAGCAATATTTCCTTCGTGTAATGCAACAGCTCCAACTAATTGGACTGAAAATGGTCGCATTTGTAACACACGTTTGGAAGCCTCACGTACAACAGCATATGCTTCTACCAGCATGTCGTCTAGGCTTTCCCCATTGTTATAGCGATCCTTAAATTCTTCCGTTTTCTGCTTTAGTTGATCATCCGTTAGTTTTTCAATTTCAGGCTCTAATGCTTCTATTTGATCCACTACTTTTTGAATACGTTTTAAGTCTTTTTGATTTAAATCCCCAAAGATTTTTTTCAATAATCCTGCCATTCATGAACGCTCCTCATTAATAGAAAAACTTATCAAATATTCTATTATAACTGTTTAAATTCCTACTTTATTCATAATTTATAATAACACTACTTAATCGTATATGACAACAATTGCAGCATGATGCTATTAGGTATCTGTTATGATAAATGCTCTTTTCGATTCGTTTGTTGCTAAGTTGAAATAAAATGCGTAGTAACTGTAGCGTGAACCATTTATTAACCTTTTCTCCATTCAGGCTTTTATCCATGCTATGAGCGACCGAATGGCACTTTTTCTGAAGCGACCCACCATTTTAAATTACTTGGAATAAGTAACAATCTTCTATAAACAACCTAGAAAAAAGACGATCCCGTTATGTGGGATCGTCCTATTCTCTTATTAACCGTGTGGCTCAATCAATCCGTATCTTCCATCTTTTCTACGGTAAACAACATTAGTATCTCCTGAAACGGCATCTTTATAAACATAGAATGTATGTCCTAGCATATCCATTTGTAATATCGCTTCTTCAGAATCCATCGGTTTTAAATTAAATCGTTTTGTACGAACTATTTCCAATTCATCAGATTCCATCTCATTGTTTGCAATTTCTTTCTCAAGATCTGCAAAAACATGCTTTGGTGCTCCATTTTGACGGAATTTCCGATTTACTTTTGTTTTATATTTTCGAATTTGTCTTTCAAGTTTATCTACTACTAAGTCAATTGCGGCATAAAGATCTTTGTGCTGTACTTCTCCACGTAATAATAATTCTGTCATCGGGATCGTAACTTCTATCCGTTGTTCATCATTATAGACACTTAAATTTACATGTACATCAGATGTTGGTGCAGTATCAAAATATCTTTCGAGCTTACTAATCTTTTTTTCTACATAATCACGTATAGCTCCAGTCACCTCAATATTTTCACCACGAATGTTGAATTTCATAAAAGTGTCCTCCTTTATATCTTTATATATATATAATTCTATGTTACCCATTAAAAATCCTGCCTAAACTACGAATCTTTTTTTGGATTAATATAGTAGTTTCCTTGAAACACCTTATTTAAAAGGGTTTACAGCTAATAGCTTCACAAAAGGTTCAAATCTTAGTAGAACGTAAAAATAATCCATTAACATAACAGGCTCCGTTTTGCGTAACAAAATAATAAATGGAGATACAATTCAATTGAAACTGTATCCCCATTTATTATTGTTACCTCAAGTGCAAAACTTTACAAATTATATAAACCACATTTTCAGTTTATCTGTAAAAGAGTAAAACAATTTATTTTATAAGTATTCCTTTCACTCGTTTGCGTATGGTATTTTTTCAAGCCATCCATTTTCAATTACAATTGCCCTCCATTTTGATGAACCTTTCAATGCCCTCATGATAGCTGTCTCACATTGTCCAATTAAATCAGCTCTTAAACTCGTTATTAGTGCAGTACCATAATATGTAATTGCTACTGTCCTTAACCGTTGCTAATACATATTTATTGACACAAATAGACATTGTTGACTGATTATACTGTGCCAAAAAATTTGTAATCTCTGAAGATGTCAATCTGTTTTGATCACTATTCAACTTAATCCCTCCATAAAAAATAATCACTGTACCATTTTTCCCCAAAAATTATTTTTTATATAAAATTAATTCTTACACAATTATGTCAAGTGGTTTAAACTCACTGTACCGCTAATTGAACAAAGATACATCCTTATTTAAGATTTTAAAAATAATTACTGCCGGTTATTTTTAAATGCGAAAAGGAGTGCTAATTGAACTGCACTCCTTTTTATGATGGTTATTAAATTTTTAACTCCAAAAACCAAACCCGTTACCGTAACAGAAACTTTTCATTATTTCTTATGATCCATAAACATTCCGTCCATTGTTTGCACTTTGTCATATGGATTAACATAAGTTCGGTTTGATTTCTTTTGTTTTTTGGCTTGCTTCATTTCAACCTTTAACTCACTAAACAGCTTTTGCATTTTGGCCTCAATACTTTTATTTAATTGGACAAGCTTTTCACCCAGAACTTTTTCTTCCGATGTAAAAGGTGGTGAAACTTCATCCATATAACTCCCTCGCTTTTCCAATAAAGAAGTTATTTTTTCTATAATGGATTGCCGATTCTTAGCAGATACATCCTGGTCAAGTATGTCCTCAAGTTGTAATGTAATATGATGAACAGATTCTAGTCGATTCATTACACATGTGCACCTTGGGCAAATTTTTGTTGACGGGTTTTTATGATGACTTGCTTCCAAGTATCTCTAAACTCGGTAACAAAACCTAATACCTCTTCTAATATAGAAGCATCATTTTTTACATTCGCTTCTTTTAGTTGATAGTGCATGTACTCGTACAAAGGAAGTAACTGTTTTGAAATTTCTACATCTTGGTCCAATGTTAACATTAATTCTTGAATTATATTTTGCGCTTTTTGGATATTCGTATTTTTCGCTTCAAAATTATTCTCATGCAAATCTTTCATTGCTTGTTTAATAAATTTTATACAGCCATTGTATAGCATTAGTGTCAACTCGCCACTAGAAGCCGTATTCACTGAATTATTTTGATATGCTTGATACCCTTTATTTAGTGCCATTTTAATACTCCTTTGTCATTGTTTTCGGTGAATTACATTCCACCAAACTGTGACATTAATTGTGCTGATTGATTGTTCATTTGTGATATTGCTTTTTCCATAGCTGTAAACTGACTCCAATATCTATTTTCTACTCGAACCATGCGTTGCTCAAAGTCAGAGATACGTGTATTTAAATCTTTCATTCGTTTTCCAAGTGTGTAGTTATCGAGTGTGCTTGTAGGTCTTCCTGCCTTGTCCTCAAGCTGGCGCATTGTTGTTTCAACTGCATCCTCCAGACGGTTGACCAGCCCTCTGCTATCACCTTCAGCACTATTAGAGAATAGTTTTTGAACCGCTGCAGGATCATCTCGTAACGCATCTTTCAACTCTTTTTCATTAACGATCAATTTTCCCCCATCCATATAATTGGACGATGTTTTAATACCAACCTGTGTTAACGAAGTGAACTCTCCACCTGTGTCGACTTTGGAATACCAGCTTTGGCGCATGGAAAAGAGTCCACTTGACAGACTAGATTCTCCACGGAGAATACCACTTTTGGCACGTTCTTCCCATAACTCAATTTCTTTATCGGACATATCATCCTTTTGCTCTTGAGTTAGAGGTTTATAATCACGATATTTTTCTTCTTGCTGTGATCCATTAATCATTTCAACAATTTCATTATATTGATCGACGAATTTCATAATCGAATCGAAAGAAGTATCTACATCATTATTAACGGTAAGGTTAGCAGTACCTTCACTTTTAAAATTAAATGTTACACCATTTAATTTATAAGAGTTGTTCTTAGATTCTAGTTCCATAGCACCGTTATAAGTGAATTTCGCATCCTGTCCACCTTTTTCAAGTCGCTTCCACGCACCATCAACTTGTTCACCATTTTTGATTTGCAAAGTGTTTGTCAAGAATGCTGAATTTGTTTGACCATTAAAACCGATCTCTGCACCTAAATATTTGTCGGTATTATTATAGTTACCTGTTCTCGTGGTCTCCATAATAACCTTTTGCGAAGTATTGTCAAAAAATGCTCGAACATTATTGTCGTCATTTGTTATCCGTTTTAACACATCATTAAGGGAATCTTCTGCTTTAACATCAAACGAATGAGTTACTTCTTTTCCATTTTCATCAAATGTAACAAATTCAAAAGAACCAAAATCCACTCCGTTTTTAAACATGTGCTTTTGATCTTCCAATGATTTATTAGGGTCAAATTCAGTAGCATATTCAGGATCTATAATACCACTTTGACTAGAGTTAATAGCAGAACTAGCTAACTGTGTTACCTCAATATTATATGACCCATTTGATGTTCCGGGATCTGCTACCGCAGTTACTGCGTCTTCATTCGAAGAACTAACTTGTTTCGAATTATATGTTTCACTTAACTTCATACCTAGCATCATTTCATCAAAATCAAAAAGCTTTTGATAGACTTCACGGAAGCCATCACGCTTCCATTCTAACAGCGTACGGTCCTGTTCCATTTTTTGTAGTGGAATTCGCTCTGCTGACATTAGTTGATTAACCATTTGTTCGATGTCCATTCCCGAGGCAAGACCACCAACACGCATAACCATGTAAATACACTCCTTCTAAATCTTTTCGTCTATTAATAATCCCATAAATTCTGCCATTTTCGCATACATATCCAACATTTTCTTTGGAGGTATCTCTTTAATAACCTCATCAGTTAGTGGATTTACTACGGTTACATAGTATTCATTTAATTCCTCATGAAATTCAAATTTCAAATTTGTACGAAGAGGGTCCAAAAATTCATTCATTTGTTTTACTACGGTATCAACCTCTTTGGTGTTAACAACTTTTTCTTGTTGTAATACAAAATCTTTCTTATTTCCATCTTGCACTACAGGCATTTGATTCACAGTTGAGTTCTTGTTGTAATCACTGTTTGGCAAGGGTTGTGATATCATAGATCCGGAATCTAATCGCATTGCCCAAGCAACTCCTTAGTATTTTCTTTTTATATCGGATGAAACTTAACCAATGTTTAGAGAAATGCATTATTATCCTTATTCTTTATCCTGACTAAGTAGGTGTAGTAAATCAGTAGAAATATTCATCGCTTCATTGTTCTGATCTTTAATATCCACATAAATTTCCTTTCGGTAGATATCAATAGCCTTTGGAGCATCAATTCCTAATTTTATTTGATCTCCTTCAATAGCCAAAACCTTAATTTCTATATCTTCACCTAGTTGGATAGATTCATTTTTTTTACGCGTTAGGACAAGCATCATTATTCTCCTTTCCGGGTGGAAGGGTTGGATGGGGCAATGGAAGCTTTGGATGGATAATCTTCCAAGTTTAGTATGTACTGTTTACCATAGTTCTTTGTAAGATTAATAATAACTGGTGCTTTTAAGTTAATTGTGCTTGATTGGAAGGGTTCTTTTAATGTAACTATCGTAAGAACAACAACATCTTTTTCTTCCTGTATGTCAAGGCTTTCCAAGAGATTCGAGTCCAATTCAAATGTATAATCTTGATAAAAGTGATATGGATTAGTTACAATAAATGCCACATTTTTTGATGTCACAGATTGTAATACCTGAAAAATTGGATTACCAGGTAAGTCCAGTAAGACAAATTGATTTTCGTCAATAAAACCAGGTAGCCCTGACGGAAACTCAATTACATTACTCTCTATAATATCCATTTCACCTAAATACTTCGTTTCTATTTTCATCAACAATCACTCCTACATACTAGCTTTAATTCTTTTCTGGAAAAAGGTTAATAAAATCTATTTCTAGGTTTTGATATTGTTCCATACTTGTGGAAACAGTTCCAGGCTCATACTGAAGTTCAGGTGTATTAGCTTTCGCTTCAATAATCGGCTTATTCGTCTCTACATTAATTTCTACATCAGAAGGTTCATAATTTACTTTCACAGCAAAAGTTGAAGGCACAAATTTAATACCTAGCGATTTCATTGCTTTGTGTCCGTTTGCAACCGCTTGACTTACAATTGGATTTCCTCCATTCTCAATTTCCATCAACTCTCTACCTTGCTCAGCTCGACGACCCATACCCTCTATATGTCCACTATAACCATCTTGTGCAAACTTTTCATTTCGTCTGAAAATATGCATCAAATCCATATCTTCCCATGCTTGTGTTTGATCTATAGTCAGCTTGGAAGGGGTTTTCTTCATCGTTATCTCGGCATGTGGTTGTTGTATCGATAAGTCAGCTTTAGGCTGCGAAATTTCTTGTTTACCTGGTTGTTGATGAATTTGTATCTTCGCCATTTGTGACTCCATACGGATCTGTGGTAACCGCATACTGCTTCCTTCCTTTCGTCATGATTGTGAATAATAACAGCTGTTTTCTAAACGATTTATGCTTTTCTAAGTATGCATCTTGATGAGTAGTTTACATAAACTATGCATTAACAGCACAGCAACGTGATTTCCGCTTCGGGCAGTCGCTTTCCGCGGGCACGGCTTCAGCCTCCTCGCGGAAAACCACCGCTGCGGGGTCTTCAGACACGTGCTGTTCCCGCAGGAGTCGACTGCCCTACGCTCCAATCAATGAATACAGGACCGATCCTAGCAAAGGAAATACACGGAGACTCCTTGAAAAAGAAAACCACTTTTTATGCGTGCGATGTGTCGCTAACGTAGCGTTCCTTGGGACTACGATTACTCGCCCCACCGAAAACTTTTGTCCTGCGGGAGGAAAGGCATCGGTGAGACCCCACAGTGCGTAGCACGAGGAGGCTCACCAGCCGCCCGCGGAAAGCGAAGTGTATTTCCGAAGCGGTGTTGCGAGCGTTATATTAATTCACAATTTGTAATCAGAGCAATTTTTGATATGTTTCTGCACAGTTCACATCAATTTTGCAACAAACCATGCGAAAAGAACCATATTAATAAACCCTAACCCTTAAGTTGGGCCAGGGTCTATAATTATCTTAGAAAATCTAATAATGTTGGTTGAATAATTCTTGATCCAGCTGATAAAGCAGCACGATGCACACTTTCTTGTGTGATGAGGTTTGTGATTGCTTCTTCATAGTCTACATCTTCATTCTCTGACATCATCTTAGTCGCGATAACTTCTTGTTCAGCTAAACGATTTTCGACTAATTCTAATCGATTCATACGTGCCCCTAAATCAGCACGCGCATTGATAATGTTATTAATGTTACTATCTAATGTTTCAATACTTTGTTCAATAGCTTCCTGATCGTTATTTTCTAATGCATTTATAAAGCCATCAATATCCTGGAAGATATTATCATCTGTATTACCAAATACTTTTTCTGGGTTTATATTTGCTTGTAGCTTTGTACCGTTAGCAACTTCAATATTAACGATCTCTGTATTAAATTCTACGTCATTAGCATCGCCGTTTATTGGTGCCTGGTTCGTGGCAGAACCATTGAAAATATATTTTCCATTTACTTTCGTGTTGGCAATTTCTATTAAATGTTCTTTCAGTTGTTCCGCTTCTTCCATGATGTTTTTTCGTTCTTCGGGACCATACGTATCACTACTAGCTTGTACAGCTAATTCACGCAACTTTTGCACAGCTTGAGTTGCTTTATCTAGTGCAGCATCGGAATTATCCATCCAATTATGGACTTCATTTGTATTACGAAGAAATTGTTCCACTTCGATTAACTGACTCCGATAATTCATCCCCTTCATAGCAATCACTGGATCATCAGAAGGCTTGTTGATCTTTTTTCCTGTGCTTAATTGATCCATATATTTTCCTAAGTTGGAATAACTATTGGAAAGATTTTTTAACATATTATTAGAAAGCATACTTTGCGTTACTCGCATATTTCATACCTACCTTCCAACTAATCCCATATTATTAATAATACGATCTAGCATTTCATCCATTGTTGTCATGCTTCTAGCAGCAGCATTATATGCATGCTGAAACTTAATCATGTTGGACATTTCTTCATCTAACGATACAGAACTTACTGCTGCTCGTTGATCTTGAACTTGTGAACGAAGAACATCTGTATTCTTAGACATTCGGTTTGCTTCCTGGGCTGTTACTCCTAAACTTCCAACAAGAGATTCATAGAAATTTTTTACAGATGTGTTCTTATCAAAAGAATTTTCGCCTGCAGTGTCCAATATTTTTGTGAACACTTCCGCTAATTTCGTTGCATTTTCACCATTTCCCTCAGAACCTGTTGCACTTGCCGCTATTAAATCTGGATTTTCAATAATAGCATCTGTGACTGCAATGGTTCCTAGAACATTATTTTCATCATAGGTAAAGAAATCATTACTATCACCTTCAGGATCAACTAATCCTTTACCTTCATTATGAACTCGGTTGAATTCATCTGCAAAAACTTTAGCCATTTCATTTAAATCTTCTAGCATACTTGTAAAGTTAGTTCCACTGGATGGTTTCACTTCACCATTTTCAGTATATCCATGAGAATTGATTAATGCACTTAACTTTCCGTTTGCAGAAGATAACTCAAAGTCTCTGTCACCAATCTTTATATTATTAATAGTGTCATTCTCATCTAAACTAAACTGGTTAACTTCAGATTCGCCTGGTTTACCATTTAGTAAAACAATTGGATCTTCGAACGGTTGACCTTTGTCATCAACCAATTGAATGCTAACCAAACCATCCGCTATATCTGGAGCACTATCTCCGCTTTTGTCATATTCGACTTTAATATTAACAATACTAGACAGTTCGTCGATTAGTCGATCCCGTTCATCATATAAATCATTTGCTAAATAACCATGTGGTTCAAGTTCTTGAATTTGATTATTAATTCCATCGATTTGCCGCAACAATGAATTGGCGTCCTCAATCGTTACGTCTACTTCATTTCTCAAATCGGACTGAATGGACGTTAACGAATCAGATAAATAATTGAAAGTCTCTGACACTGCGATACCTCGTTGTACCACAACAGATCGGGCACCATCACTAGCATTATCTGGATTGACTGAGAGATCTTGTAAGGATTGCCAAAACTTGTCCATTGTATTTGCTAACCCATTCTCAGATGGTTCATTCATGACATTTTCCATACGACTTATCGAATTCGACATTGCTTCCCAATATCCAGCTTTACTGTTCTCAGATCGGAATTGAAGGTCTAAAAATCGATCTCGAACTCGCTCAACAGATCCGGCTTCAACACCTGTTCCCATTTGCCCAGGAATTTGCGGACGATTACGTGACGCACTTGGGAAAGGAGTAGTCGTCTCAAAATTCACTCGTTGACGTGAATAACCTTCTGTATTTGCGTTGGAAATATTATGTCCTGTAGTATAAAGCGCAGACTGTTGGGTAAACAGGGCGCGTTTTGCCATTTCTAATCCATGAAAAGTACTCATTTCTCTGCTCCTTCTCCCTAGTTATTAAAGGATATCCCTATTCTTCTATGCCTTTGAATCAAACATGGAACGGTTAATTGTTGCCTTTTCTTTTTCATTACCGTAGTTCAAATTTTTCAAGGAAGGACTCATTAAATCTAATGACAGTTGCACAAATTGCATCGATTGTTGAATCAAAGCCATATTAAGTTGCTCTTGTTGCTTTAATTTCAACATCACTTCTGTTAATGCAACGGTTTGTTCTTCTAGATTTTTCCGGTCCTGTTCATCACTTAAAAGCTCTAGCATATTTGTAATTGTTGCCTCTACACTTGGCAACTCCCTATCCGAAAACCATCGATCTACTTCCTTCTTACGTTGTTCTTCAGCTTTATCTAGTAATTGAATAAGTTTCCGCTCTTTAATAAGAACTGACTGTAACTTTTCAACAGACCCTTCCTTAATAACCTCTGTTTTTTGCTCAGAGTTCTTTAACAAATCTTCATGTATGTTATTTAGGTTTTCTAGCGATTGGTTTATTGCCTTAACGGACATCGTGATGTCCTCCTCCTATTGATTCGACCAGAATTCAATCATTTTTTGTGCTGTTTTCTCATGATTAATTTTATATTCACCTGATTCAACAGCATTTTTTATTTCTTGAACATATGCTTCACGTTTTGGATGAACTTTTTCACTTTCCTGCAATTGTTTTGCCTGGTTCGATATTTCCAACTGATCTTTTTGACTGGCATTTTTATTGTAATCCTGTTGCTTTTGGATTTGATTTTTATATGGGTTAAAGTTGGTATGATTTGGACCTTGAATTTTCATCAAAATCACCTCGTTTCCATTTGACTCTATCTTAGCCGACGAATAAATGCTCTACCATTATTATCGGTATAATTTAGAAATATTAAAGGTTTAATTATTATGTTTATCAATTGTGTAGTATATATTTTGTGTTTTTTTCTCTTCTTTTATCTTCGTTGATCGCTGTTCGATCTGTTCGTATTGCTCTAGATCATGTAAAAACTCCTCTGAACAAGCGGAACATAATTTACCTGACACAATCGATTTACCACATTTCTCACAAGGAAATGCTAATTTTGGAAATTTGGAAGTATGCAGACGTTTCTCTTTAATAAATTTTATAATTAAATTCTCATCCACACCAGTCGCTTCCACTACTTCTATTAATGTAGCTTCTCTATTTTTCTGTTTACGTAAAAATTGATACACCGTTTGAAAATCTTTTTCTTCTTCCTTATAACACTTCTGACATATATCACGTATACTTTTCACAAAAACCGCATCACAGCGTGAACAATTTGCTAACTCAGCCATCTTAATTCTCCTCGATATTATAATGTTATCATTATCCTCTTATTAAAGTATAGGCATAAATTTTGGGACAACCATGCTGTTTCAATAAACGAGCTGCATGGCGTAAAGTTGTACCTGTTGTATATATATCATCGACAAGAATGACTGGTTTGTTAATAGGTTTTTGGAGTTTAAATGGATTCTCTGAACGAATCCGCTCTTGGCGTGTTTTCTTTGACTGTTTTTCACCATGCTCGCGAGTTATTCCTTTAGCAGAAATAATTGGTAAAAATTCAACCAACATCTCAGCTTGATTGAAACTTCTTTCTAGAATTCTCTCCTCGCTAAGCGGTACAGATAATGCCACCATATTATTAGATGTCTTGAATTTTTGTTGAAAAGTGGCAACAAATATTTCTTTAAAGGCATAACCTAACTGATAATCTCCACGATATTTCCACTTGGTAATCATATCCTGCATACGTTCATTATAAGTAAAAACCGAGTAGTTTTCACTTAGAACATCCTCTCCACCCATATATTGCTCCCACCAAATACAATCCTCACAAATTGTACTGCTAGAAGCTCGACTACATCTAGAGCATCTATTTCCTCTTATTACTTTAAGTTCCCTTTCACATGATTGACAAAGCGATTTTGACCTTAACGGAAGTACTAAGCTTACCCAACAAACTTCTGACCGGATTTCTTCATCACACCATAAACAATTCATCTGTTAAAATCCTCCCAGCCGATTCATTTTTTTAATTGCTTGAACTGCTTGTACCATAGCATCTGTCTTTCCATCATGAAAAAATACCACTTCCCCAGTTGGGTCATCTGCACTTCTTCCTGCTCTACCGGCTATTTGAACTAAAGCTGCTTCATCAAACACCTTATTTCCTGCATCCAGCACTACAACATCAACAGATGGGAATGTAACCCCACGTTCCAAGATTGTAGTTGTGATTAGTACTTTCATCTTCCTCTGCCGGAATAACGTAACTTTTTCTTCCCGTTCACTATCTTCTGAGTGAACGAAATCCATTTCATCCTGTTTCTTCAGTAAACCTCTCATTATAAATATTTCTGTTAAGTTTTCCTTCATTTTTTCTGCCATTTTTATTGTAGGAACAAAAATTAATAGCTGACGGGAAGGATTCTTTCTATTCGTTATCCATTTCCAAACATTTCGTGGTAATTTCACATGAGTTAGATCTTTTTGTAAAGAGAAACACATTTTAAATATAGGTACTGGTAATGGATTACCATGATATCGGACTGGAACAAAAACATGTGCTAGTTTCTTTATAGCTATTTGCAATCGATGATGTGGGCGTGGAGTTGCTGTTAAATAAATTGTCGTGTGGATTTCTTTTTTCGCCCTTTGGGTAGCAAATGGTAGTGAAGGGTCTTTGTGGAAAGGAAAAGCATCAACTTCATCAATGATTACCATATCAAAGGCTTGTTTAAAACGAAGGAGTTGGTGTGAAGTAGTAATCATAATTTGTGCAGTTCCTTCTTTATTCTCACTACCACCATACAACCCTTGAACCGAAACATTCGCAAAAGCTTGTTGAATTCTAGGTAGTAATTCGCGTACTACATCTGCTCTAGGAGTTGTAATACAGATCCGTTTTCCTTGCCTTAATGCTTCTGAGATACCTTGAAATAACATCTCAGTTTTTCCGGCGCCACATACGGCCCAAACTAATAATTCTGATTCGTTCGTCGTGACAGCTTGTACAATTCGGTCAGCAGCTATTTGCTGTGCATTCGTTAATTCCCCATTCCATGTACACGGTTCTCTATGATGTGACCATTGCACCTTTTCTCCACTCCATGTGTATAAAGGTTCACACTCCATAATTCTACCCATTTCTATACATTTACGGCAGTACAGATGGTTATGATGACATGACAGACAAGGGATCTTGGCAAACAAAGAGGCTTTCTTATTTCCACATCGTTGACATTCATAATGAAATTTTTTACGTACAATAGAAGGTGTTGGATGAAATGAGGCTTGTTGGAATAAAGATTCATTTAAATCTATTTCATTACGAAGGAGTAATTTTCCGGAATAGCGTAATGCGATGTCTTGCATAGAAGGTTGTTCGACGGAGGTTTTAGCTTTGGGGGTGATTTTGGTCATTCAATCACTCACTTTCAGTTTCTTTGAGGGATAGACTACCGGCACATGTCCGGTAGTCATTATAAATTAAAAAAATATATAAGTATAATTGCTACTTTTTATACCAGCCAACTCCGATAGCACCTTCACCTAAATGGGTTCCAATAACTGGACCAAAATAGCTAGTCGTTGCTTCCGAAGAAGGGAATTTTTCATTGAAATTATTTTGTAGTTCTATTGCACTTTGTTCATCATTTGCATGTATGAAAACAACTCGAAGGTCATTTTCCTGTGCCTTTTCTTCAAGTATTCCTAAAATACGATTTAATGCCTTTTTACGGGTACGGATCTTCTCAAATGGGACGATAACCTTTTCTTCAAAATGTAACACTGGCTTTACTTGAAGTAAGCTTCCAACTAGAGCCTGGGCTCCGTTTAAACGACCGCCACGGTGTAAATTCGTTAGATCATCTACCATAAAGTAGGCTTTCACACTTTGTTTCATCTCATCAAGGCGTTCAATTATCTCTTGTGGTGTTTTATTGTTTTTAGCCATTTCAGCCGCTTCCAATACGTAAAACCCTTGAACCATACAGCTGATTTCCGAATCATATGCAAACATCTCAATACCATCAACCATTTCTCCGGCACTAACAACTGCTTGATATGTTCCACTTATACCACTGGATAAATGAATAGACACAACTGCATCATATTCTTTTGCTAATTCCTCTAGCTTTTCGGTAACATACCCAATAGATGGCTGAGACGTTGTTGGAAGATCTTTCTCATCTTTTATTTTTTGATAAAATTCTTCTGTCGTTATATCAATCTCTTCCTGATAGGTTTCATTACCAAAAACAACACTAAGTGGTACCATATGTATGTCATGTTTGTCCCTTATTTCCTTGGGGATATAAGCAGTGCTGTCAGTCATTACAGCAACTTTCATCTTCTTCCTTCCTCTCCATTTCTTTATTTCTTTCTATTTTTTAGCATTGTTTATTACATTTTACATGAATAGGCTAAAAAATGCATTAGGAACGAAAGAGAACGCTTACATTTTTTCTTCTACAGCGGAACGTATACAGTTAATACGTGAGTAACGGAAAAGCAAGCCAACGAAGAAAATCGATGTGTCATTTTCACCGGACTTTTTGAACAACCTATTAAAGGCAGTTTTTATATTGTTTGTATCCTATCGCAGTGGAAATACACTTCGAAGACGCATGTAGTGAGGTCTTTACTAGAGACTACGGAGTACACCAAAAATCGGATAGAAGTGACCGTAACTGGCACTCTATCAGACGTATGTAAGCTAATATTACTTGGGATCGACCATGATCTTTTAATTCAACCTCCATAAAAAAACTCTGGCACAATGTACCAGAGTTTGAATCTTTCAATCTATTAAATTATATAACTTCTACCCAGCCTTTTCGTATTGCAGATACGACAGCCTGCGTACGATCATTCACATTCATTTTTTGTAAAATATTACTTACATGGTTTTTAACCGTTTTTTCACTAATATATAATGATTCAGCAACAGCGCGGTTACTTTTACCATCAGCCAGTAATTGCAACACTTCACACTCTCGTTTGGTAAGAATGTGTAATGGTCGATGATACTCTATTGTATTATCAGCCGTTCGAGTAATATTCTCCTTAGAAAGTCGACGATATTCCTGAACTAAATTATGAGTTACTTTCGGGTGAAGATATGATCCACCCTCACTTACAACCTTTATCGCGTCAATCAAAGCATTGGAATCCATTTCTTTTAATAAATACCCTTGTGCACCTGTTTTTAATGCATGTGTAACATAACTTTCATCATCGTGGATGGAGAGAATAATTACATTAGTCTTAGGGAAAAGTCTTACTAGATCCGCAGTAGCCTGGACACCATTCATAGTCGGCATATTGATATCCATTAAAACAACATCAGGATTATTTTCTTTTACTAGTTTGGTAGCCATAATTCCGTCATCACCTTCAGCCACTACGTTGAATGAAGGTTCGAAATCAAGAATTCGTTTTACTCCTTCTCGAAACAATTTATGATCATCAATTAAAACTATATTTATTTGTTTGTCTGTGTGCATCCTTTTGTTCCTCCTACGTTTCTTCAAATTTTCCCTATTACAAGATTTAATGATAGATTTATAATTCCTTCTCTATTTTTAATATCGGTAGAATTCTCAAAAGTAATTAATATTCATCATATGGTACTTGAATGATAATCTTTGTTCCTTTTCCTGGTGAAGAATCAAGTTTCATTACTCCATCAAACATTTCAACACGCTCACGCATACCAATCAATCCAAACGATTTATCTCTCTTTAGATTTGGATCAAACCCTTTACCATCGTCTTTAACAATCATGGTTAAATGGCGTCTATTAATCTCTAACTTCACTTGAATTAATGAAGACTCTGCATGCTTAATTGAATTCTGTATCGCTTCTTGTGCAAGTCTAAAAAAAGCAATCTCATACTTTTGATTCAGTCGTTCATCACTACCTATTGGTGTAAAATCTATCTTAACATTATTATATTCTGCTGTCGTAGCAATGTATTTTTTAATTGTTGGGATTAACCCTAGATCATCTAAAGCCATTGGACGTAAATCATAAATTATTCTTCTAACCTCATAAAGAGAAGTTCTAACCATTTTACGTACATTTTTAATTTCATCCAACGCTTCGTCCGTACTTCCTTCTCTAAATGTTCGATCTACCAACTCCGATCGTAAAAGAATATTTGCTAACATCTGTGCAGGACCATCATGAATCTCCCTAGATATTCGCTTACGTTCTTCCTCTTGTGCCTCAATAATTTTCAATCCAAATTCTTGCTTTTCTTTTGCTTCTTCAATCATTTCATTAACTTGCTTAAAGTCATCTGTTAAATACGTTAAAATAACAGTAATTTTACTAGCTAGTCCTTCTGCACGTTTCATCGTTTGATCTAAGGTCAGCAGTCTTCTTTCTAGTTCATCCCGTTTTTGGCGAAGGATAGTTTCTTCTTGACGTAGTATTGCTAATTGTGTTTGAAGTGCATGAGTACCCTCATAAATTTCACGAATTTCATCTTCACCATAACGATCAAAATACTTACTCACTTCAGATAAACGGCGTCTCGAATAATTAACTCTCTGCTCTAGGTTGTCCCCATCTTCTATGTAATGAATAACTTTTTCTTTCGTTTCACTCAGTTCTTGTGAAAGTTGTTCATACTCAGACCGAGCTTCCTCAGAGATATGAAAAATTTCATCCTTACTGTTCTCAACTACCGTCACCATTTCGTTGACTATTATTTCCAATGTTTTCTCCTTGGTTTTCACAGTCATAATCTACCCACCAACCTATGTTATAATTATACGTACTTATGATTCATTTTTATAGGGTCTATTCGCTCATTTTATTTAACAAATTATAATAATCATTTTATTCTAATCATTAATGCATCTATTTTACCATGTTTATTTACTATTATATACTATTTATATAGTAAAAAGGGGGATTTCCGTGTTATCTAGTTATTTTACAGTAAAACACAACGGTTCAGACGAAATAATCATACAAAAGTCACGTTTTATTGGGTATGTGCGACGTGTTGAAACAGAAGAAGAAGCGCAACATTTCATACAAGAAATAAAGAAAAAGCACCATGATGCTAATCATAACTGTTCTGCTTACATTATCGGTGAAAATGATCACATACAAAAAGCAAATGATGATGGTGAACCAAGTGGCACTGCAGGTGTTCCCATTTTGGAAGTATTAAAGAAGCGACATTTGAAAGATACTGCAGTGGTTGTGACACGTTATTTCGGCGGTATCAAGCTTGGTGCTGGAGGACTCATTCGTGCATATGGAAGTACAACGTCCCAAGCTATTCAAACGACAGGTATTGTTAACCGACAACTCATGCAAGGTTTTTCCATCACAGTTGATTATACCCTATTAGGTAAACTTGAAAACGTCATTCGAAACTCTGAATATATTCTTGATTCCATCCATTATTTAGAAAATGTGGAATTTATAATTTATGTGAAGCATGGTGAGGAAGAAGTATTTCGAGAATGGATAATTGATACAACAAATGATCAAGCTGACATATCCAAAAGAGATGTTAAATATATTGAAATCGATGCGGAAAATACCAAATAAAAAACAATACCATCAGTTCAAAATGATGGTATTGTTTTACTCAATTTATCTTAAATTTGCACATGCAGCTTCATCCGCTATAATCGTAACATTTTCATGTTTTTGCAGAATAGAAGCTGGAAAATCCTCAGATATTTCTCCGTAAACCAAGCGAGCAAGGGGTTCAGCTTTCTTCTCGCCTGATACTAGTAAGATAATCGATTTGCTCTCCATAATGGTTTCAATTCCCATCGTAATAGCCTGTGTTGGTACATCATTTATTGAGTCAAAAAATCTTGCATTTGCTTGACGTGTAGACTCATCTAATGCAACAACATGGGTCCGGCTATTGAAAGGAGTTCCTGGTTCATTGAATCCAATATGACCATTCAGCCCCAGTCCAAGTACTTGTACATCGATTCGGTCAGCCTCTTGAATCAGTTGTTCATAATCATAACATTCTTGATTCGGGTCTGGTGCAATACCACTTGGAACATGGGTATTTTCTTCTGGTATGTTAACATGATTAAATAACTTTTCATTCATGAAAAATCGATAGCTGTTTGGATCATGTCTGTCTAAACCAACATATTCATCTAAATTAAATGTAGTTGTTTCTTGAAAAGATACTTTCTGCTCGTTATATTTCTCAATTAAATGTTGATATAATCCTTCGGGTGTAGACCCTGTAGCTAATCCTAATACTGGCTTTATTTCATTACGGATTACATCTAATAACATGGAGCATGCCTGTTGACTCATTTCTTCATAATCTTTTACGTTGATGATTTTCATAGAAGTTCTTCCTCCTCAAATGCAATTACACCACGACAAATCGTGTAGGAAAGGTTTAGTTGATCATCCACTAACAGTAAATCTGCATCCTTCCCTATAGATATACTACCTTTATCGTCATACAAATTAAGTTGTTTTGCTGGATTAACGGACGCCATTTCTATCACTTGTTCCATGGAGACATTATTTAGCCCTAGCATTCGCTGTGCTCCATGTTGTAATTTTAAAATACTTCCAGCTAACGTACCATCTTCTAAGATGGCGCGGTCCTCTGTTACTGTCACAGGTTGTCCACCAAGCTCATAATCACCAGCCTGTAAGCATTTCGCTCGCATAGCATCCGTAATTAAAATTAATCGTTCACTGCCCATATTATTGTAAATTAACTGTAGCATCTCTGGCACTACATGAATTCCATCAGCAATTAATTCTGCACGTAATTCTTCCAATGTAAAGGCAGCACCAACCACACCAATATCCCGATGGTGAATTCCATTCATCGCATTACACAAATGTGTCACTTGTCGTACCCCATGTGAAACGGCCTGTTTCATCCCAGCAAAATCGGTTGCTGTATGACCTGCTGATACATTGACACCTGACTCATATAAATGCCGGATAAATGCACCATCCTCATCATGTTCAGGTGCCATTGTGATTGTTTTAATTGCATATCCCGAAAGTTTTTGCCATCTGTCAAATTGATCTATATCTGGTTTCATTATGTATTCTAAAGGCTGAGCACCTTTTTTACTTTTTTCAATAAATGGACCTTCTAAATGAATTCCAACCACTTCAGCTTGTCCTGGCTTATTTTCATAAACAGCGATATTCTTTAATGCTTTTTCAATACTTTCTGGAGATTGTGTAATCGTAGTCGCCAAAAAGCTAGTTGTGCCCTCTTTAGGTAGTGCAGTTGCCATCAAATCAATAGCCTTTTCTGTTGCATCCATTACATCAGCACCGTTAGCACCATGTATGTGTCCATCAATAAACCCTGGAATAACATTAAAATGAGAGCCATCAATAATTTTAAATCGGTTTGGGTAACGATCTGGCTGCTCATTCTCATGGTAGATACCTTTAATTTTTCCATTTTCGACTAAAATACTACCATTTGTAATTACTTCATGTTCTGCATAAATATTTACATTACGTATATATAAAGATGATGATACATCTTTCAATTCACTCATCCTTTCAACCAAAACCTACTTTACAAAGTAGCATATAATTAATTCCTTGTCATATAAGGAAGAAAAAAGTCATTTCATTGTCATCGACGGATCGATGCTGCCATTCTTGTATATGTATGTCTTTTTCCACGTATAGCAATGGAATAATGCATAATATTTTCCGGTACAGCAATTCCATGTAAACCTGCATCACCTATATGGTGCACATCTGCTCCAACCATTTTGTTAAACAATGCCATCTGCTGAATCGTTTCTTTAGCTGAACCTTCCTGACTAGTACCTATCGTTGTTAACGCCAGTGCTCCAACTTGATGGGCAGCTTGAATCAGTTTCTCTGTTTTTTCAGAGGTTGCACCAGGTACGGTTCCCACTCCAGGTACTAATATAATATCTGCACCAGCTTCTACATATTTTTCAATCGTATCAATATCTGCAAGGCCCTCAGAAGTATCTGCCTTCACACCGGCACCATGCATTTTACCAGCAATAATGACCAAATCATCACCAGCTACCTCGTTTGCAACCGAAATTGACTTCAAAATAGCCTTATTAGAAACACCTGTCTTCGGATTTCCAGTAAGGCAAATGATATCAACACCAAGATCTTTTGCTTTTTCAATCGTATTTTTGGTAGCTCTTCTACCCTCTGGTAAGACATCTAAATCTTCCATCTGATCAGCTTCAGGATCAACAGGCTCTAAATTAATCCCTACTGGTCGTCCAATTAATTTTTTTAATTCTCGAATCACATCGTTGGATTTGACATTTACTAACCCTTCAATATGTGGTTGATTAACATCAAAAATATTTAACAGGATTATGTCTGCTCCAAAAGAAGATGCATATTCCGCATTCGTTAGACCGGGATATAAGGGTACACTTGAGCTAACTATTTCGGAAATTAATGTTCTGCCTTCTGATGCTTGAATCGATTGTATTAAATCAAATTTATTCATCTTTTCAAAGTCGCTCGCTGTACAATTTAATAGTCGCTTCACCTATCAGATTCCTCCATTCATTGTCCATAATTAGAGCATGCTTCTAAGCTAGTGCATTTATACACACCAGCTTAGATCAACTATATTGTTTTGGATATAAGTCTACTAGATAAGGATTTCCACATATACGTACTGTAAATAGGTTTTAAAAAATTATTAGTTCGCCATCGTATCTTTCTTTGATAAGGGTATGTGATCAGATAGATGATTAATTAATGTCTGTACTAATTCGTCCGATGTTTTTATTTCATTATTTTCTGTTTCTTCGATAACTTTTTTCAACATATATTTTAGATATTCGCGTTCTCTCATTCATATCGCCCTCAAGAATTTGACTTGTAAAGTGAACCTTATCAGCGAAAGGCACATTCCACCCCTTATGGTTCGTAATTGTACGAATCAGTCACTGATAATTAACAATTTTGTTGCCTATTTCGCATTGTTTCTTCTTCGATAATGAAAGTACACTAATAATAAACTAGCTAATAATGCACCAAATGAATCTAGCAAAACATCTCCAATATAAGGAGTTCTATTCGGGGTTAATCCTTGATGGAATTCATCAATACTAGCATATGCAATCGTCAGTAAAAGTGAGACAATAATAGTTGTCCACTTAGATATATTAGTTGTCTTCCTAATCGCCAGAAATAACAGGTAAAATAACACAAAAAATACAGTTACATGTGCTCCTTTACGAATGAAAAACTCAATAAACCCTTCAACACCAAGGTTTGCAACACTGACTTCTGAACGATGATATGTAAAAACAATCCAATCCAGATAGCGTTCTAAAAAAGACAGATCAATCGTATTCGATAGCATCGGTTTCATATCTTGATCCTCATATGGCTGTGACGAAGAATAGAAAATAATCAACATCCATCCAATTGGATAAAGCCAATAAAAATAAGTACGCATCATTTCACCAAATTTAAATTTACTATGTTACGGATACTATAATAACATGAATTTTGGTGAAATGCCTCGATTAATTCATTCCCAAAACAAAAACCGTCAGCTATGCTAAACGGTTTTGAGTATAATTTATGTAAACCTTATTCTTGTTTTTTACGCCATTTATTAAATTCGAGATATTCTTTAAATTGTTCTTTCGATATACCTGATTCCATTGCCTCTTGAACAATTTTTAACCATTCATCGTCTAAATCTTCTAATTGCTGTGATCTATCCGCATTGATCAACTCATTAACAGATACACCTAGAACCGAACTAATCTTTTCGATAAACTGGATCGATGGATTGGACTGAAGGTTCCGTTCAATAGAACTTAAGTAAGATTTTGCGACATTAGCTTTCTCGGCTAGCTCAGAAATAGACATCTTTTTTTCTTGTCGTAACTGCTTTATTTTTTCACCGATCAAGTTCTCTCACCTCTTTCAATGCGAATTATACCACAAATTAGGTGAGCGGTTCTATTTAAAGCACATTTTTTTCGAAAAACATTATATATTTTGTTGTGCTTCGGACAAAAAGAGCCGAACCTCCTCCACCGTCATGCCTATTGATCTGGCTTCCTTCATTAATTCAACCCATTCACAATCCAATTTGACATTTTCAATGATTTTTTCCAATCTCCTGTCCCCCATTACTTTCCAGGTAATCCAGCCGTCATAGCATGATGCTTTAGACCTGTGACTTTGCGCCCTCATTTTTCAATAAGTTTGCCCTTCACTGGGATATTCGAAATTAGCTATAAGACTATTATACTGTATATTCAAGACATTGAGCGTGTCTTGTTTTGTCAAATGGTAACTAGTTTTGTAAGATTCAGAAAATATTTCATGTCGTTTTGCACATCAGACATGTTGTTTGTTGTTTTTTCTAACCCTTTTTATAGCACTCGATGCGGCAATGACAACACCTGTAACTAATAAGATACTTCCGATTAATAAGAGGTTAAACATATTTGTTGCCGTATCAGGTAAGATAGATCCACCGTCTTTATTGTCTTTATCGCTTCCAACGGAACCATCTACACTTTCTTCATCACGATCATTCGTATCTGTATCTTCTGCTCCTTCAGCTACGAAGATAAAGGTGAATTGAGCATCAAGCCCTTGAAATTCATTCCCCAAATGTTCTGGAAATCGTACAGTTATCTCTAATTCCTCTTCGTTAGTTGATGTTATTTCCCTTACAGGCAACTTCTCAAAATCTGCAAGTTTACCAGTATATAATTCATCATTCGAATCACGAATCTCTAATAAAAACTCATTAAATAGTTTTTCTGATCCTTCATTTCGAATACTCATTTGATATTCAAAATCATATTCACCAGCATTTTTAATCGTTATGTTTCTTTCTGCCCAGTCACCTGGTTTCATATTATCGATGTTAAACAATACATCACTTGGAGATAGGCTAATATCGATTTCTGCCATATCATCTGCATTTGATTCATCTGCAAAGCTTTTTGCAGGATCGCTAATTACCGTAAAACCAATAATAAACATGAGACATAGAATTAATATCCGTTTCATTTGATCGCCCCCTTTACAGGCTATTTTTAATGAGAATTTAACTTATTAAACTGTTTCCTTTTTCTTCTTTTGTATCCTGTTTATTTGAAGAATCGATTTCTCGTAACGCTTTCCAAATTATCCATCCCGAATAACCAATCAGAAGAATACCTGGTATTAATAATAGGAAAGCACCATTTTGTGATTGAGCAAAGTTAACTAAATATCCTAAATATGGAATCGTAAAACCAGTATATTCTGCGACTACATTTTCAGATAGTACAGGATTTAAGTCTTCCGCATTATTATTATCACCTTTTGTACGATATAAAATCTCCTCGCCACTTTCAACCACTTCAGTTACTCGGTGAGTTATTAATTTACCGTCTTCTTCCATAAATGTAATGACATCATTCGGTTGAAAGCGTGTCATATCACCTCCAGGCTCTACTGCTATAATAGAGCCTGTTTTGATGTCAGGTTCCATAGATCCTGATAAAACCGTTTTTAGTTGGTATCCAAATACTTCTGGTTCGCCACCAGATGCCTTAGACGATATAACGATGAACAACATACCGATTAATACGATGAATAACAATGTAGTAGTTATATGATTAAGGAAGTTTAATATTTTTTTCTTATTCAGCTTCTTCATCTGTTTCATCACCTGTTTCTTCCCCCTCACCTGTTACCACATCACCGTTGGATTCAGAATTATTCGAGCTTTCTTCATCCCCTTCTGGCTGGCCATTAGGAGGAATCTGCTCATCCTCTTCAGAAGGTTCCGGGTTATTCTCATCTTTCGGTTCATTACTCTGTGCATCCTCTATATTCTTCTCAATAGATTCCTCATCTGATGTTCCTTCTTTGTTTTCTTCTACATCTGAAACATCTTCAGTATCTTGCGTTTCCGTTTCATCTGTTTTTTCATCTGTATTATTTTTTTCTTTGTCCTTACAATTAACCTTTATCTTCTCACTCCAAATTTCTTTACTCGAAGTTCCTTCATAACCATCTCGTTGGATGGCTTTAAACATATAGAAACCTTCTTCTTCAGCCTCATATGTAAGCTGTGTTTCTGCATCTGCCTCAATAGGTTGTATTATACCAGTAGCTATTTTTTCGCCATTTATTTTTGGCTCACCTGTTTCTACGTAAAATACCTCATATTCACTTGTATCAGTCATACTAAACCCTTTATTTTTCATTCCAACTGTTATCTCTATTGGTGGACAAGATTTTATGTTTTGATTTCCTTTCCCAGTAAACACCAAATCACTACCATCCCACCAGGTTCCAGCTTGAAAAGTGAAACTATCACCACTATTAGAACTATAATACGCTCCAGTACTAGAGGCTAAATAAGAGAAACCAAAAAGAAAAATATAACTTATCAACAATATTTTACTTATTAAGATAAACTTTCTCTTTTTTCTAAATTTACCTAGGCGACTCATTTGCAACGTACTCCCCTCCTTATAAATACTTCTTATTTTGTTTTATTAAAAATGATTTAGGGTATTCTTAATAAAACAAAATAAGCAGGGTACTTATGTATATGTATTATAGGTGGGGGAAATCCCCACTATGATAACTTTTTTAATGCCAAAGTATGAAGCTATGTAGTTAATATATCTATTTAAGTTCTCCATCTACTTGACTAGCTCTAAAAGACATCGTCGGCACCTTGGTGTTCAGAAATGTACAGTTACAACTAATCCACTTTAAAGTGTCCAACCAACTATATTTGTTCTAAGAAGAAATGAGGGGAAAAGTGTATTCCCCTCACCATTTATTAAATTATCTAAGTTCACCTTCAGTTTGGTGAGCATTAAAAGTCCATGTAAGTTGTAGAGCATCTCCTTGGAATTCATTTTGATCTTCACCATTGTCAACGAATTCAAATGCTACATACATCTGATCGCTGTCACCAGCTACTAAACCGCTTTCTTCACCAGTTCCTCCAAATAACCACGTCCAGAAGCTTTCTAAGTCTTCAACTGCATCTGGAGTCATTTCTTGTAAGTCAGCCAAAGTTGTTTCACTTACAACATCGTTATAATCCCAACCCTCAATTGGATTCCAATCCGTTTTGTCTCCATTTTCTAGGAAAAGAACTCTAATATGTTCACCCATATCACCTACATTGTCACCATTAGCATCATCTACCGTATAACTTGTAGTTAAATCAATAGAAGAAATATCTAAGGAACCATCGTTAATTAGTTCAAATTCACGATAAATAACATCACCTGGTTTTAAATTATCCACATCAACGATTGTAGTTGGATCAACAGATAGATCTAATGTACCTGCTGCAAACGTGTTGTTCGTTTCTTCCGCATCACTAAAATACGCAAACGTTGCTCCACCTACTAGTGAAATTCCTAATGCTGCTGCTGCAATTCCCATACCTAATTTCTTTTTAACACTCATTCTTGTTTCCTCCTTGTAATTCTATTTTTTTATTTTGAACCCTATGTAGAGTCAAAAACGATTTCTTGAGTCCTTTACAAAGAACTCACTGTTAATCTAGGTTGAATTATTCAGACGAGACGTAAACGATGTACCCTCTTCATGTAACTCCCCCTTTTAAGTAGTAAAATAGTAATAGAACAAATGCACTGAAGCTTTCATTCGTTCTTATTAACGAACTACAGTCTGAGTATAAAACATTTTGTTCGTTATAAAAAACCCCAAAAATGACCATTATTCTTAATAAAGAACAATTTATCTTTTCTTTTCTTCTGTATTCTCCTGTTTACGTACATTTTCATTTTTTGTAAATAATTTCACGTTTTCATTAACGAACAAATCAAGTGTACTTACGCCTATCTCCTAAAAATATAATTAAGAGTAAAGATTTACTAAAATATTTTTAAGGACTTAAATAAAGCTTTAAAATAATAAGAAATTTCCTTATACTATAAATAACTTTATTTTAAGGAGTACGCCTATGAAAAAATTATCATTATTACTCATTATCGCTGGAGTCTTCTTTTTAGGGTTTGGTGGATATCAGCTAATAAAATCACATATCGATCAAAATAAAAGCTTAGCAGAGGCTAAATCCTTATTGGAAGATAGTAAGGACAATGCAATTTCAGACAAAAATTCACCCACATCAGAAGAGCCAACCTTTCCATCTGACTACCATCCTAAAACAGGAGAAGAAATTGGTATTTTACACATCCCAAAGCTGGAATCAGACTTACCGATCATCGAAGGTACTGATGAAGATGAACTTGCTAAAGGGGTCGGACACTATAAGGGGACTGCTTTCCCACTTGAGAATGACCAAATAGTTTTATCCGGACACCGTGATACCGTATTTCGACGCATGGGAGAATTGGAGTTAGGAGATATCCTTATTGTTGAATTGACATACGGAGAATTTTCCTATGAGATCGTAGATACGGAAATAGTTGATGCAGACGATCGTACGGTTATCGTACCAACTGCACCTGACGAAGTATTAACCGTAACAACCTGTTATCCATTTAACTTTGTAGGTGATGCGCCGGAACGATATATTATTACAGCATTACCAGTTGAAAAAAATAATGAGTAAATACACCTAAAAAAGAATAGACTAAAACTACAATATTCGATATAATTTATCCAAGATTTACTATTTTTCGCACTACTCGAAGAACAAGCTCGATTCATTTGTTTTTCTGAACAGAGGAGAATTTATTGTGGTAGAGTCTAGAACTGAAAAACGTAAAGAAAAAAAGAAACGTAAATGGCCATTTTGGGTTGGTGGCATTATATTAGGATTATTACTAATTGGTGGAGGCATTTTTTATTACTTTTATGATAAAATCGGCGACACCGTATCATCGATGCATGATCCTTTAGAACGAGATAACGATCCAGATCGCCAAAAGGAAATAAACTCTATTTTTAAAGATAAAAAATCAATGAATGTTTTATTACTTGGTGTTGACCAGAGAGCTGGGGATAAAGGTCGTTCCGATACAATGATCTTAATGTCCTTAAATCCAAACACTGACTCCATGATTATGTTAAGTATACCGAGAGATACGTATGTGAATATACCTGGTCGTGGGATGGATAAAATCAATCACGCTTATGCTTTCGGAGATGTTGAACTCTCTGTACAAACGGTTGAGGAAGCTTTTGATTTACCAATTCATTTTTACTCAAGGGTGAATATGGAAGGATTCCAGCAAGGTATTGATGCTATTGGCGGTGTAACGATTAATAATGAACAAGAATTTTCACAAGGTGGTACGAATTTTTCGGAAGGTCAGATCCAACTTAATGGAGAAGAAGCATTAGATTATATTCGCATGCGAAAGAATGATCCACGTGGAGATTTAGGACGAAATGAACGACAACGGAATGTTATAACTGCCGCATTGAATGAAGCAGCAAGCTTCTCAAGTATTACAAAGGTCGGTGAAATACTTGATATTGTAGGCGGTAATGTAAAAACTGATTTAAATATGGGCAATATGCAAAACTTATTTGGAAATTATCGTGGCACAAGAAACAATGTCAAAACCATCGAATTAGATGGAAGTGGGCAAACTATTGGTGGTACATGGTATTACATCGTTCCCGAATCGGAGTTCAATCGGGTAACAACGGAGATTAAAGAGCATATGGAAGAAAAATAGTAATGAAAGTCACTTTGAAAAGGTGACTTTTTCTTTTTTTCATTATTAAATTTCTGTTTCAAAATGATATAATAACAGTTGAGCAATAAATTAAAGGGGGATTCAAATGAAAAGAGTTACCTTACTACTTTCCATCATCCTTTTTCTTTTTATAGTAGGATGTTCTAAGGATGATGAAGTGACTCCACATAATCAATTTGATACATTTGTGGATCACTGGAACGATCAAGTATTCTCACAAATGTACGAAATGCTTACTCCAGAAACACAGCAGGAATACGCAGTAGATGAAATGGTTGATCGATATACAAAAATATATGAAGACTTGAAAATTAGTGATCTTAATATCTCCTACACGAAACTATCTGAAGAAGAATTGGAAATAGCTTTGGAAGAAGGTACCGCAACACTTCCATTTACTGCTGAAATGAATAGTATGGCCGGTCCAATCTCTTTTGAATATGAAGCAACTCTTGAACTTCAGGGCGAAGAAGAAGAGGAAATGAAATGGTATGTAAATTGGGATCCTGGATTTATCTTTCCTGAAATCAAGGATGGAGGAGAAATTCGAATTACAACAACCGATCCGATACGTGGAGAAATTTTAGATCGTAACCAAATGCCCTTAGCTATTAATGATATGGTTTGGGAAGTTGGTATTGTACCTGCATGGCTTGGCGATAACGAAGAACAGAACAAGGAAAAAATCGCTTCATTACTAAACATGTCGGTTGAGCAAATTGACACTTATTTAAATGCGGATTGGGTTCAGCCTGATTATTTTGTGCCATTAAATAAACTTATACCAAAATCAGAGGAAGAATTATTAAATGAACTTTGGGCTATTGATGGTACCGATGGACGTGAAGTTTTAGGACGAGTATATCCATTGGGAGAAGCTGCTGCCCATGTTGTCGGTTATATCCGTCAAATCACAGCTGAACAATTGGAAGAAAAGGATCCGGCTGTATATGGTCCGAATGATATGATTGGAAATACAGGTCTTGAGCGGGCATATGAAGAGCGATTAAAAGGGGACAAAGGTGTTCGAATTTATGTCACCAAGGATGGAGAAGAAGAGGTTACACTTGCGGAAAAAGAAGTCCAGAATGGCGAGAAAATCGTAACAACAATCGATGCAAATATTCAAGAGGAAATATATAACTCTTATGATGGAGAGGCAGGAACTGCTGCAGCCATCGATCCAAAATCTGGTGAAACGTTAGCACTTGTAAGCAGTCCTTCTTATGATCCTAACGAAATGGTATATGGGATAACACAAAGCAAATGGGATAGCCTACAAAACGATCCAAAAACGCCATTACTCAATCGATTCACAGCAACCTATGCTCCAGGGTCAGTTATTAAACCCGTTTCAGCTGCAATCGGATTGCAAAACGGCACAATTGATCCAGATGAAGGTTTAGAAATTAATGGACTTACATGGAGTAATGGTGAAGGTTGGGGAGAATATGAAGTTACTCGTGTATCCGAATCGAATGGTCCGGTAGATTTAACTGATGCCATGGTACGTTCCGATAACATTTACTTCGCAATGCAAGCGGTAGATATGGGTGGCAAGGCATTTGTAAGTGGTCTAGAGAAATTTGGGTTTGGCGAAAGTATACCTTTTGAATATCCTATAACAGCTTCTACCGTATCAACAAGTGGAGCACTGAATGATCAAGTACTATTAGCAAATGCTAGCTATGGTCAAGGCGAGATAGAAATTAGCTCCTTGCATCTAGCTGTGGCCTATACAACATTTCTAAATAACGGAAATATGTTAAAGCCAGCATTACTTGAATCAGAAAAAACTGGTGAAGTTTGGCAGGAAGAATTAATTTCAGCAGAAAACGCAGAAATTATTAATGAGTCATTACGTAAGGTAGTAACTGATGGTACTGCAAGTTATGCAAAAAATGCAAGCTTCCCTATTTCAGGTAAAACAGGTACGGTTGAATTAAAGCTCACACTAGATGAAGAAGATGGCGCACAAAACGGATGGTTTGTTGGATACCCATCCGATGACCAGGATATTCTTATTGCGATGATGGTCGAACAAGTACAGGATCTAGGTGGTAGTAGTATAGCAGTAGAAAAAGTTACAGATGTTTTGGAAAAAATCAAATAAAGAGTAAAAGAAGTATATCACCTATTTAAAAAGTGATATACTTCTTTTCTTTATAATAACTGCAATAATTGATGGAACGTTTTTTCATCTCGCTCGTCTAATGCTTTGTCAATTAACCGTTTCACGTTTAGCAACTCTAACTCATCGATGAGTATATCGACATTATCGTTTACATTTAAATCTTCTGCCTCAAAGATTTCATCAAAGTATGGTTTCGTAATAAAGTATAGTTTGATTAAGAAATCTGGTATATTAATTAATTCTTTCATCGAAATGTAAACAATTTCCTTATCATTTTGAAAGGCAAAGTCAGCATTTAGGTCTTCAATTCTTTTTGTTACTCGATCAATTTTTATTTCTTTCGCTTTTACCGGAATAAAATCATATATCTGATCTTCAATTAATATGGAAAAACATTGCTTTTCCAATGCAACATATAAAAGATCATCATCTTTTTTTATAGAATAGGGCTCTAACATCTTAACAATTACCATGAAAATTCCTCCCAATTCCCGTCTTCAATAAACTATACGAAAATTCTTATTTATTTAGATACCCTATTCATACGATATTAAACATAATTTTTAAAAAATAGGAAAAAAGAAGTATGTCTTATTTACATAGGACATACTTCTTATCGTTAAAGTAATTTTACTAATGTACGGAACGCTTCTTCATCACGTTCATCCAATGCATTATCAATTAATCGTTTGACATTTAAATGCTCTAATTCATCAATGATTATAGCGGTTTCATTTTCTTGCTCATTAGATTCCACATCAACACAGTTATAATATGGCTTTGCAATGGTGTGTAATTGGTACAAAAAATCCGGCAAAGAAAGTAGCTCACTCATTGTCATATATACGATATCTTTTCCTTTTTGAAATGCAAATCTTGCACCAATATTTTCTACTTTTCGGGTACTTCGATTTATTCGAATTTCTTTCGCTTCAACAGGTATAAACTGATACACTTTTTTATTTATTACAACAGCGAAATATTGATATGCCAATATAATTCGTACATAGTTTTCGTTTGACTTGATATAGTAAGGCTTGAGCATCTTAACAGAAATCAACCAACACACCCCCATTATTTTTTATACTCCCAATTTTCAGTTAATTAATTTTAACTCATAATCTATTAAATTACAAGTGGTATTTGATGGATAAGGAGTTAGCATCTTTGCAGGACATGACTTAATGAACTATTTTTTCAAGAATAAATGCTACTATTCGATCCATTTCGTTTTCGCTAATTACAAAATGCTGTTCCATTTGCTTTACATAATCACCAGCTTCTTGTAGATTCACAATACCTTTTTTCATATACGACTTATACTCATTATTGTACTTATCTATTTCTGTCGCATATTTCTCGTCAGTGCCTGGTGTCACAAGCGCTTGGTAAAGGTCGACAATTTCATCATCTTCTTGCATTGGAAAAAATTCATGGGGATCTGTACTATCGAAAATACAAAAATCCAGGTCACGAACGAGTACCATATCAATACTGTTTGGATCAAAACTACAATGGTATAACTCAACATTTAATCCATGGTGCCTACAAGCATTGCTAATCTTTTTCATAAATGTTGATTTCCCAGTACCTGCTCGACCTTTTATAAAATAATTTTTTGGTTGCCTGTTTAAAATATCTGGAACGACATTTACGACTCCCTCTTTCGTATTCGTACCAAACAATCGATCGAATACTTTACCTTTGCCATTTTTCTTTGGTATATTAGTCAATAATTTATCAATAAATTCATCTGCAAATTCATTGGCACGGTCAAAGTTCATTTCATTAATATAAATTTCTTCTAAATCATCATGAATTTGTAATCCAGTTCTAAAATTTGCATACGAAGCTTCTGTTAACTCATGAGCCTTCTCTTTTGCCAGTTCATACATTTCATTTTTAGGTATTTCTTCAGATGAAAAGAGATTTAGATCAATTTCGATTGCACCATTAAGATTACTTGTTGCTATTGTATCAATGACCACAGCAATTGATTTGTCTCGAACAATGACACCGTCTAAAAATTCACTACCTAAAGGGCTAAGCAGGACTTCAAGCGTATTATCACCTTCATACTTCTTCATTATTTTTTTGATTAATGCCGTTTTTAATGTATGAGATGGGTGTTTTAAAATGATAACATGATTAAAATCCGCTACATTCGAAGCTAAAAAGTTTACTAACCCTTCCGCAGTATTTCCACTGACATAATAGGAGGTTGTAGAATTGTTCAAAGAGACACTTCCTTTTATTATTTATTTAATCTATGTATATTGTGTAAGGTAAGTGATTTATTCGTTAAATTTTAGGGGGTCAGACCCCTTGTCCCACTTGTCCCATGCATATCAGCTTTTTAATACGCGTTTTTCTTCCTCGGTAAATACCCTTGATCTCGTCAAAAATCGCTTGCCTTCTGGACCTTCTAACGAAAACATGCCACCCCTACCATCAACAACATCTATAATAAGCTGGGTATGTTTCCAATATTCATATTGATCTTTGGAAATATAAAATGGTGTGCCCCCAATCACTCCCAAAAGGATATCTGATTCACCAACTCGAAATTCTCCTCGTGGATAGCACATTGGTGAGCTACCATCACAGCATCCACCAGATTGGTGAAACATTAGATCACCGTGTACCTCTTTCAATTTCTCGATTAAACGTAACGTTTCTGCAGTAGCCGTCACTCGATCAACCAATTCCTCCAACCCCTTTATTATATTTCTACCAATATATGCAAAAAAGGAGCTACCGTTTCCCAATAGCTCCTCCTATTTAATATATTTTTAGAAAAAACCAACAGGACCTTCACTATAGCTAACGAGTAAGTTCTTCGTTTGTTGATAGTGCTCCAGCATCATTTGATGGTTTTCACGACCAATTCCGGATTTTTTATATCCCCCAAAAGCAGCATGTGCTGGATATTGATGATAACAATTCGTCCATACTCGACCTGCTTCAATTTCTCTTCCAAAGCGATATGCAGTATTTATATTACGTGACCATACCCCTGCACCAAGTCCATACAAAGTATCATTGGCAATTTCTAAAGCTTCTTCATGATCTTTGAATGTAGTAACAGATAACACTGGACCGAAAATTTCTTCTTGGAAGATTCGCATACTGTTATTCCCTTTAAAAATCGTCGGCTCCACATAAAAACCGTCAGCAAGCTCACCCTCTAGCTTATTTACATTACCACCGATAAGAACTTCTGCGCCCTCCTGTTTTCCTATATCTAGGTAGGAAGTGATTTTTTCCATTTGCTCAAGTGATGCTTGTGCCCCCATCATCGTTTCTGTATCTAGAGGATGACCAATCTTAATTTGTTTTACTCGCTCGATCGCCCGTTCCATAAATGCATCATAGATCGACTCATGAACTAAAGCTCTGGATGGACATGTACATACTTCACCTTGATTAAGAGCAAACATGACCATACCTTCAATTGCCTTATCCAAACAGCCGTCATCTTGATCCATTACATCCTCAAAGAATATGTTTGGTGACTTTCCGCCCAACTCTAAGGTAACTGGGATAATATTTTCAGATGCGTATTGCATTATCAAACGACCGGTTGTTGTTTCCCCTGTGAACGCAATTTTAGAAATACGACTACTAGAAGCAAGAGGCTTACCAGCTTCTACTCCAAATCCATTCACAATATTTACAACACCTGCTGGTAATAAATCATGAATTAATTCCATTAAAACATGAATGGAAACAGGTGTTTGCTCAGCTGGCTTTAATACGACACAATTCCCTGCTGCTAGTGCTGGTGCTAACTTCCATGTTGCCATTAGTATAGGAAAATTCCATGGTATTATCTGTCCAACAACACCTAGTGGTTCATGGAAATGATAAGCTACCGTATCATTATCAAGCTGACTAATTCCACCTTCTTGCGCCCGTACGGCTGCAGCGAAATAACGGAAATGATCAATAGCTAACGGTAAATCTGCTGCTAATGTTTCTCGTACAGCTTTCCCATTATCCCATGTTTCCGCAACAGCAAGCATCTCTAAATTTTCTTCCATACGATCAGCAATTTTATTTAAAATATTTGCACGTTCCGTAACCGATGTAGTACCCCATGCTGCTTTTGCTGCATGAGCTGCATCAAGCGCTGCCTCGACATCCTCCTTCGTAGATCTTGCCACCTCACAGAAAACTTGTCCGTTAACAGGGCTAACATTTTTAAAATAGTTCCCATTTGCGGGAGCTTGGTATTCACCTCCGATAAAGTTATCATATCGTTCGTTGAAGTTTACTAATGCATTTTCTGTATTCGGGTTTGCATACTTCATTTATTCATTCCTCCTCCTAATGTAATCCCTTACAAAACTTTGTTGAAAAATCTAGTAGAAGAGTAGACTCTATTAGAAAGTATTCAGTTAGAGACTAAAATATTCCATTTTCATACAAAATAAAAACAATCCCGATATTCACTAATAACATCGAGATTGCACTTATCATGACATAACAAATTTCAACTTTATTTGGTACGTTTACTATTCTTATTTAATTTCTGGAAGCACTCGTACTTCCTGAGTCATTGAAGATTGACATAACGGACATTTCGGCTCATCATTAAAACTCCACGACTCGCGCATCCAGCCGTTACAGTCTTCACTTGTGCAAGACCAAATCGCAGTCTCTACTTCTTGCACAGGTTCTTTTGGTCCACGTGAAAAAGACATGACAGCATCCCCTTTCATCGTTCTAATTTTATTATACTCTTTTTTCTGATACAATGAAAGGAATGGGGAAGATTATTTGTTTGTTGCCTTCCAGTTTAAAAATTCAACATACTTTTGAAAGTCTTCCATATCTCCATGGAGCGTACCATTCTGAATAGCGTTTTGTAAGAGAAAAACGATTTCTTCATTAAGTTCATTCTTCCATTGCTTTTCAATAAATGTTTCATCACCTAAGAGGTATTCCAAGGAACACCCTAATGCATTAGAAACTTTTGTAAGTACCTGCAATGATGGATTTGTTCTAAGATCTCTCTCTAAGTAGCTTAAATACGACTTTGATATACCTGACATTTCAGCAAGAACCGTTAACGAATACCCTCGATCAAGTCTCAACTTATTAATACGTTTCCCAACCATGTCCATTTCTCCTTCATACATAAATAGGCAATTTGATATGTACATTATAACGAACAATCCATTCTTTATAAAGTAGGTGTTTGTATAGTAAATAGCAGTAAATAGGAGAAAATCACAGAATGTCGTTCTTTTTAGCGAATTTTTGACTTTTTTAAAAATTTATTTGGAATAGTTTGCTACTATTTTTATATAGAATACGAAGCAACTCATTATGAAAAACGTGGTGAAAATTGAGATTAAATGTACTGTACCAAACCTCGCTCCAGAAATACACTTCGCTTTCCGCGGGCGGCTGGTGAGCCTCCTCGTGCTACGCACTGTGGGGTCTCACCGATGCCTTTCCTCCCGCAGGACAAGGAACGCTACGTCAGCGACACATCGCACGCAGAAAAAGTGGTTTTCTTTTTCAAGGAGTCTACGTGTATTTCTTCCGCTAGAATATGTGAAATCTTTCATTATTTCTTCACATAAATGTCTATTACATATGAATTACATTAGATATTTTGGTTAAAGTAATTGGAGCCGTGGAAAGCGACTGCCCGTAGCGAAAAACACATTGAAGTTACTGCGCAGTTTCTATCAACTACGAATTTTTTTCATTTTTTCAACAATCTATTAGAAAACAGCCAATAATAATAAATAAAAAGCCTCTAGAAAGAGACTTTTCAATTCAGGATAATACAAATCGTTCGATTGCCTTGGCTACACCGTTATTGTTATTTGTATCTGTTACATAGTTTGCGACTTTTTTGATGGCATCTTGCGCATTCCCCATAGCTACTCCAACACCAGCTTCTTGAATCATTTTAATATCGTTCAGGCTATCTCCTACTGCCATTACATGATCCATAGTAATTCCAAGTTCTCGGCAAACTTTTTTCAAGGCACTTGCCTTACTAACTCCTTTTGGATTCACTTCAATATTTGTCGGCAATGAATTTGTTAATTCTAGTCCGTTCATATATGAGAGTTCTTTAACCATACGATCTAACTTATCTTTATCAAATGAATCACAGCCAAATTTTAACCATCGATGCTGGAAAAAATCCTCCGGTCGTTCCCCATGATATACGTTCTCTGTTGAAATCATCCACATCTTGACCCCTATTTCTTCTCCTAGCTGCCACATTTTTTCAACAGTAGATGCATCAAGTAAATGCTGTTCTAGCAATTCTTTCTTCATCGTCCATATTTCTCCACCATTACATGTAACGAGATAAGATGATAGGTTTAAAGTCTCCGCATACGGATAGCAAGATTGTAGCCAACGTCCCGTACTTAATACGACATGTATCCCTTTATCCAGTGCCTGTGTAATTACCTGTTTCGTATAATCAGTCACTTCCTCATCCATATTCAGTAATGTTCCGTCCATATCAAGTGCAACTAATTTTACTTCTGACATGTAGATTTCTCCTTTACTTACTTAGCTTGTGCTAATTCTTTTTCTGGTCGAACCCCACGATCGAACAGCTTCGTTGTAGCAAATGGAATAAATAATAAGAACAGCAGTACAAAAAATAATAATTGAATATGATATACATCTACGATTAATCCACCTACAACTGGTCCAACCATCCGCCCAGCGGCAGCAACACTATTGACAAATCCTTGATAGAATCCAGCTCTTCCTTCCGGTGCCAGTTCATTTGCTAATGTTGGAATTGCTGGCCATACAAGAATTTCTCCAATAGTTAAAATCACCATCGCAACGGCAAACATTGTAAATTGTTCTGCAACCATCGCAATTACGAAAGATAATATCAATATAAAGTTACCAATATATATATGTGCTTTAATAGACGTTACCTTCTCTGTTACCCATTTTACCAAAGGTTGCATTAGAACGATAAGAAAACCATTTATTGCCCATAGCGTACTATACTGCTCCAACGGTATACCAATATCCTGCGTATGGGAGGCTATTGTGGACTGCCACTGACTATAAGCCAACCAGGTGACAAAAAAACCACTACTTAAAATGATTAATGCAATAAATGAAGACTTGTTTTGTATCTTTTTACTCTGCTCAATGACAGATGTATGCATTTGTCGATTTCGTTCCTGGTCCATTCCTTTAAATGTAAATAAGACCATACAAAAAAATACTGCAAATAGAGAAGCATTTGCTATAAAAATATAATCGAATGAAATACTGGCAACATACCCACCAATTGTCGCACCTAAAGCTACACCTAAGTTTTGCGCAACATAAATGGCATTAAAAGCACGTCTTCCACCTTGTGGCCATACAGATCCTGCCATCGCAAACATAACTGGCCCCGTAACCCCAGAACCTAAACCAATAACAATAAGTAAAACCGAATATGGAACAATACTATGATTGAATGAAAGTATTATAGCAGCAGATAACGCAAGAAACGTACCAAATAGTATTGTTTTATAGGCACTAAACTTATCGAACAATATTCCACCAATCAAATTACCAACAATCGCAGCACCTTGGTTAAACATTAAAATGACCCCTGCAAAAGCTAGACTTTTACCGAGCTCATTATGCATGTAAATCGTATTAAGTGGCCATAAAAAAGAAGCCCCCGTTACATTGATTGCCATCGCAATAACTAACAACCAAATATATTTTGGCATCCTTATCATCTCTCAATCTATATATCGTCAACTCATTCTAATATATATAAATTTGTAAGGCAATGAGAAGGTTTTAAGAAGATGCCTTTTTCATTTTTATTATAAAACGATAAGTGTGCAGTAATCATTTTTAGAACTGAAATTAGCTTCCTATTGCTGTATGTATGATTACCACAGTTAAACACAGCCATAATGCTTGCTACTCGAATGTTAATTGTAAGCAATATACGATTGGATTATTTTGCAATTACGACACCTCAAATATAAATAAAATGCCACCAATATAAATTACTTTTCGATTGTATAAATGAAGAATAATACTTTCTTTATACTATAATCGAATAATAAAATAAATAGGTGGCATTAAAAAAAATTAACTTATAAACATGAGATTGATATTCTTACAGCTTTCTCCAAATCGCTTTGTGCCCAACTTGGCATATTCTTTTCAACCGCTAATTCATGAGAGGCTGGGATGTGAATGAAACCAGATGGTCTGTTAACATTTTGCATTTTAAAGTAGTGCAGTCCATGATACATCACATTATTACACAAATAAGTACCTGCCGAATTTGATATTTTTGCTGGAAGATTTGCATTTTGTAATGCACTTACCATATCCGTAATTGGTAAGGTAGTAAAAAATCCATCTGAACCATCCGCATATATTTTCTCGCCATTTGGTTTATGTCCATTATTATCTACAGGACCATCATTGCAATTTATTGCAATACGTTCTGGCGTGATACAGCTTCGTCCTGCCGCCAATCCTAATGAAATAACAGCATCAGGATTGTGTTTTTCAATTAATTCCAGTAATTGTTGACCAGATTTATTAAAATCGACTGATAATATCTCACCAATTATTTCATAATCATTTATCGTTTCTCCATGTAATGATTGCGCTATTTCTGTTGTTGGGTTAATAGGAAACTCCAAAAATGGTTCGAATCCTGTTAATAGTAATTTTCTCATTGTAAGCACCCTTCTTAATTATTGTAAAAACTTACGAAATAGTTCTAAATTCTTTAAAAAATTTTCCATATTTATTGCGCGTTGTTGCGCCTCTTCGATTGTAATAGAATAAAAAGAGATCTTACCTCGTGGTACGAGTTGAGCAACATGAGGTATATCGCTGGAGATTATGGTACCAATACGTGGGTATCCTCCAGTAGTCTGCCGGTCCGCCATAAGTATGATTGGTTGTCCATTCGGTGGAACTTGAATACTACCAAAAGGAATCGCATCAGACCATATACTAGACTTATTCTCCCAAATTTCATGCTCTGTTCGAAGACGATATCCCATTCGATTCGAATTAGCATCTAAAGTATGGGTGTTCTTGTAAAACGCTTCTCGTTCCGATGTTGTAAACAATTCCGTATGTGGTCCTTCCATCACAGCGACTTGAATACTTTTCTTATACGTTGGAATGGCGGGTTTAGTTAATCCTATGCCAGCATTCGTACGGATTGGAAAACCATACACTGTATCATCCATCTCCAGAGATGAACCAAAGCCACTTTTCACATCGGTAGATTTACTACCGAAAAAGGATGGACATTCCAATCCTCCTGCAACTGCAATATAAGTATACACTCCTGAATGTTGGCGACCAAACGTAATATGATCACCTTTTTCTACACGGAACGCAGTCCAAGTTGGTATTAGTTTTCCATTCAATTTCGCTTCAAGGTCTGCACCGGTAATGGCAATAGTTACTGGATGTAGTACTACCAATTGAGGACCAATTAATGCTACTTCCATACAGACCTCATCTCGAGGATTACCTACTAATATATTGGCTACTTGCAATGCAAATCGATCCATTGCTCCTGACATAGGTACCCCAAAGCGCTGATAACCTATTCGGCCTGTATCTTGATATGTCGTCAATAAACCTGGCTTGTTGACACGAAAAAGCGCTTGACTTACCACGATTGTTACACCTTCTTCAATGAGTTTGTGGACATGGGAATAATAAACATGTGTGTACCTTCAAATTAGATTTCATTTCCAAAGGCAACTATTTGAACACCTTTTGTCCCTAAACGATCTCTCAGTTTATTCACAAAATCTATTGGATCAGAACCATCTCCATGAATACAAACTGTATCAGCTTCAATATCTATGATATTACCGTCTATGGTTTTCACCGTACCTTCGCTAACCATTCGGTCAACTTGGCTAATTGCTATATCCACATCCTCGATAAGCGCTCCTGTTGCACTTCGAGGTGTTAAGCTTCCATCTAACTGATATGTACGATCGGCAAATACTTCGGAAGCTACGGCTAAACCAGTTTCTCTACCAGCGTTAATTAATTCACTACCCGCTAGTCCAAACAATATTAAATTAGAGTCGAGATCGTATACTGCTTGAGCAATTGCATCTGCTACTTTACGGTTTCGAGAAGCAAGATTGTACAGGGCACCATGTGGTTTTACATGCCTTAGCGTAACATGATGTATGTTACAAAAGGCCTGCAAGCTACCAATTTGAAAGACTACGAATCGATATATTTCCTCTGGTGAAAAATCCATCATTCTCCTACCAAAACCCGCCAAATCCGGAAAACCTGGATGAGCTCCAATGGATACGTTATATTTTTTTGCTAGGCGGACTGCTTGATCCATAACATGTGGATCACCAGCATGTGCACCACAAGCAATATTAGCGGATGTGATAGTTGGCATGATTTGTTCATCTGAACCTATTTTATAAGCTCCGAAACTCTCTCCCAAATCACAGTTCAAATCAATGAATTTTTTCATGAAGTAGCCCCTCCAATATATTATCATATCATTTCTTTTGCTCTTGTTTCACTTTGAAAGTTCCATTTCCCATTTGTTTCACAATGTTGTCATATTCTTTCTCCGTTATTTGATAGAAACGAATGAGATCACCCGCCTTAAATTGAAAAGCATCTTGCTCATAATTTGGATTAAACAATCGAATTGGAGTCCTGCCAATGATATTCCAACCACCTGGAGATGCCAGCGGATAAATTCCCGTCTGCTCATGAGCGATTCCGACTGCACCTGCAAATGTATTACTTCTTGGCTCTTCCAAACGTGGAGTTGCCAATTTAGTAGGTAATCCACCAAGGTAAGGAAAACCTGGTAAAAATCCCATCATATATACCAAATAATCCGGTTCTTGATGAAGCGTAATTACCATTTCAGATGAAATTTCATTGTACCTTGCAACGCGCTCTAAATCCGAACCAACTTCTCCACCATATAATACTGGTACATGAAGCAATCTTTGGGTAACTACTTTTTGTTCTAGAGGCTTCAATGATATCCATTCCAATTCTTTCATTAATTCTTTAAATAATATTTTAGTAGGATCATAATAAATAGCTATCGAATTAAAAGCTGGAACCCATTCAATTACACCATGAATTGCAGCTTTTTCTAATTTCAAGCAAAATAGCTGTATTTTTTTATTTAATGTTGGGGTAACTTCACCATCGAATTCTATTTTAATTGCAGAATCCCCCATTGCAGTAATCTTCATGATGACCCACCTCCATTACTCACAAAACATACCGATTTCGACCAGCTCTCAACCCAAACAACACTACCATAAACGACACAATAATTAATGATACTAATGGAACCATCCACATGTGAGTAAGATCATATAAATAGCCTATTAACATCGGTCCTATAGCTGCTAATATATACCCGAATGATTGAGCCATGCCTGATAATTCCGCAGCTTGTTTGGCATCCCTAGCACGCATCGCTAGAAATGCTAGTGCTAAAGCAAAGCTTCCACTTAGTGCAAATCCAATTAATATCGTACTAATAATCATAATTGTATAAGAAGACCCAAGTAATAACCCAGCATAACCACTTATAGCGAATGCTCCCATAGTAAGAACAATTCCTCGTTGTGATGCAAGTCTTCCAGCAATGATTGGAACTAAAAAGCTTGCCGGTAAACCAACAAACTGCGTAAACGAAAGCATCCAGCCCGCGGTTTCCATACTCACGCCATAGTCATGTAAAATTTCAGGTAACCAAGATATTGTTACATAAAATAAAAAAGACTGTAGCCCCATATAAGCAGCAACCTGCCATGCAAGTGGTGAGTGCCACATCCTATTATTTCTCGTATGTATGTACTTCATGCCATTATTCAAATCTACTTTTCTACGGTTTGCAAGATAACTCCACAGGATGATCCCAATAATAGTTGGGATACTCCATACGAGTAATGCCTTTTGCCAACCGAGATTGATTCCACTTGCTAAAGGAACACTTAATCCTGATGCTCCAGCAGCAAAAATCCCCATTGCAGTAGAATACACGCTCGTCATCAAACCAACTTTTAACGGGAAATTTTCCTTTACTACACCTGGAAGAAGTACGTTACAAATCGCAATTCCTAGTCCAACTAGTAAAGTTCCGACAAATAATAAAACCATAACTGAAATAGATCGAATACAAATACCTACAAATAAAAATACTAGTCCCAAAAGTAATGCACGTTCATTAGTCAATCGATTTCCTAACCTTGGAGCAATTGGAGACATAACCGCGAATGCAATTAGTGGTAAACTTGTTAGCAGACCAACACTCCAATTCGATAAACCTACGTCATCACGAATAACACCGATTAGGGGACCGATCGAAGTTATAGCTGGCCTTAAGTTAAACGCAACAATAATAATACCAATAACAATGAAGATGCGATAAACCTTATCTTCTCTTGCACTAGCTTGTAGTGTATCCATGATGCTTCTCCCTTCAATTCACCTATGTTAACTATAGCATAATGAAGGAAATTAAGAAAAAAGTAGATATTGTATTATTTCCTCGGAAATAATCGAGTGCTGTCGAATTTTTGATTATACAAAAAAGCGGCTAGGACATCACTAAAACCTGCGACTCTAAAGACGAACGATTATACGGTAGTAAATTTAGAATGTTATTTTTTCAACGGTAAGACCTTAATTCTTAGTTGATAGAAACTGTGCAATAACTGCAACGTGACCATTGATTATTTTCTCTTCATATGGGTTTTCATCACTGCTATGAGCGACCATTTGACACTTTATTCTCTTCATTCGGGTTTTCATTACTGCTATGAGCGACCGTTTGGCATTTTTTTCTCTTCATTCGGGCTTTCATTACTGCTATGAGCGACCATTTGACACTTTATTCTCTTCATTCTGGCTTTCATTACTCCTATGAGCGACCGTTTGGCATTTTTTTCTCCTCATTCGGGTTTTCATCACTGCTATGAGCGACCGTTTGGCACTTTACTCTCTTCATTCTGGCTTTCATTACTCCTATGAGCGACCGTTTGGCATTTTTTTCTCTTCATTCGGGTTTTCATCACTGCTATGAGCGACCGTTTGGCACTTTACTCTCTTCATTCGGGCATTCATTACTGCTATGAGCGACCGTTTGACACTTTATTCAGAAGCACGCCATCTTTTTAAGTTATGTCGCATTCTATGTATGATTAACAACAAAGTAAGAAAACACCCCAAAAGAAAAAATCCAAACTAATTCGAATTCTAATAGAAGAATTTTGAATTTTATAGTTTGGATTTTTCTTTGACTAAAGCACTTTTGCCCCAGCCTCTCCATTCCTATTCACTTACTTTACACAGAACCTTGCAAAACAGTTCCGCCATCGTCTTTACGCTGTTTTTGCAAAAACCATACAGCTATCATAATTGAAATTCCAATTGCACTAGTAAGGATCTCAGGTAAGATCATTAAGATACCACCAGCAAATAATAAGATTCTTTCCCAATTTCTTGAATGACGGATAAAGAAACCAATAACAGCACTACTAACTGCCATAATCCCAAGTAACGCTGTCGTTACAGAAGTAATAAACAGCAGTGGTGTAGCATCTACTAATACAAGAATTGGATTATAGATGAATATATATGGAACGATAAAGGCAGCAATCGCAAGCTTTACTGCATTAACACCCGACTTAAATGGGTTCGCACCAGCTATACCTGCTCCAGCATATGCCGCTAAACAAACAGGTGGAGTAATATCAGCTACGATACCAAAATAGAACACAAACATATGTGCTGCGATTGGTGCAACACCGAACTCATTAATAAGTACAGGTGCTGCAATTGTTGCAGTGACTACATAGTTTGCAGTTGTCGGTAAGCCCATTCCTAAGATGATACATGCAATCATCGTGAAGATAAGTGCGAATGGTAAAATGCCGCCTGACAAAGCGATAATTCCTGCAGCGAATTTATTACCAAGACCTGTAATACTAACGACACCAGCGATAATACCCGCCGTAGCACAGGCTGAGATAACTGGTAATGCAACACGTGCCCCTTGTTCAAACACATCTATAATTTTTTTGAAATTCATACGAGTTTCTTTGCGAATAAAGCTTATTAAAAACGCTGCTAAAATACCCATGAGCGCAGCCCTTTGTGGTGTGTAACCAACTAGGATTGTTCCAACAATAATAAATAACGGAAGTAACATAAATCCATTTTTCATCATTAATTTACGGAAGCTTGGAAGTTCCGACTTCGGTAACCCATGAATTTTCAGCCTTTTTGCCTCAAAATGTGATCCGATAAAAATCCCAAAAAAATATAGGATGGCCGGAACTACAGCAGCCAACATAACTGTTCCATAGTCTACGCCTAAATATTCCATCATAATGAATGCTGCTGCCCCCATTAGTGGTGGCATGATTTGTCCACCAGTTGATGCAGAAGCTTCCGTCGCTGCCGCAAATTCCGGTTTAAAACCTGCTCGTTTCATCATAGGAATCGTAAACGAGCCAGAAGCAACCGTATTTCCTACCGAACTACCGGAAACCATTCCTTGTAGTGAACTAGCTGCTACTGCAGCCTTTGCAGTACCACCAGTGAATCTTCCAGTTAGGGCAAAAGCTAGATCGTTAAAAAATTGACCAATTTTCGTATGTACGAGAATAACACCGAAGAAAAGGAATAGGAAGATAAACTTTGCGGAAATTTGGATAGGAATTCCAAATACACCACTCGTTCTAAACCAAAGATTGGTAGTAATATCACTAAATGAGAATCCTGCGTGTGATAATACTGTTGTCGGAATAAACTTTCCATAAAGTGTGTACAGAATCATGATACTTGCAACTATAATAATTGGAACACCAACTGTACGTCTTGTCGCTTCAAGAAGTAACAATATACCAATAATCGCCACGATAATATCTAATGTGGTATATCCATTAATTGTTGCAAGGGAAAGTCTATCATAAAAAATAATCTTATGATAACCGGCATACATTGCAGTAAACGCTAAAGCAACGTCATACCATGGAATTGACTTTTGTTTTTTCTGCAATCCTTTTTTTGCCGGGAAGAGTAAAAAGATAATTCCTAGGGCTGTACCTAAATGAATCGCACCCTGTTGTTGGGAAGGTAAGACACTTGAGGCGGCTGTATATAAATGGAAAACTGTTAAGGATACACCTAAAAAAGTTATCACCCAGGCCCATTTTCCAATCTTGACACGGTAATTACTTTCTTTGTCATATTTCTCTAATATTTCCTGTGTATTTGCTTGCTCGACTGGTTTGTTTTCTTTCATCTAACCACATCCCTTCTAAATCTAGGTAGAAAGAAAGGGATCTCCACGAAGCAAAGATCCCAATCCTTTTCCAATAAGGTTAGTCGATGCTATGAAATTATCTTCTATTTCAAATCATCGAAGCTTTCAATACCAAATTCCTCACGAGTTACGATTTGAACAACTTCTGGATAAATATGACCAATGAAAGCTACATTTTCAATGGCTTCATTAAAGTCTCCACTTCCATTCACAGCATCAATTGCAGGACCATGAACAGTCATACCTAAGTGCATTTCATCGTTACCCATTTTAGCTAAGTTTTCTAAAGAAGCACCAGTTTCTCTACTTGTAACATTGATCCCGTCAATATTATTGTTCCAAACTGTAGCCATCTCCCCTCCAAGTGGGAAGTAAGTTCCACCTGAGCTTCCTGTTCCTAGAACTAATTCGGACGGTTGGTCAGAAACATTAATTTCTGCTATTGGATTATCAAATTCTAACCCTTGTTCTTCATAATACTTAGCAGCACCTGGATGGATAGGTAAGTTCTCTTCTAACCCATTCAATGCATTTTCTAACGTCATTTGAGCACCTTGTGCATGACTGATTTCATCAGAATTTTCGACCATTGCTTTCGCTAATTCATATCCTAACTCTTCACTAATCATATTAGTATTCCCCATAAGAATAGCGTATGCAGTAATAGTTGTAACGTCTTCTTCAAGGAAATCATATGCATCAGCTGGGATAACCATCTCTCTATAGGCACTGTTTTCCTCAATATATTCAATTGCATCACTAGAAAGACTTAGCATTTTCACGTCTCCAGCAGACGCCTGTAAGTTTTCTATGCTTCCAGCAGGTAATCCTAAGATTCCGACAGAAATATCAATGTTACCATCTTGAACTCCATCAGCAGCATCTCCAAATCCCTCTTCATATTCATTATAATCTCCATCTTCTAATCCGTAAGCTTCAAAAATAAGCTTAGATACAGTATTGGTAGCACTTCCAGCTGGTCCAATTGCAATATTTTTCGCCTCACCGCCACAAGCAGTAAGTAATAGCACCATACTAAAAAGTATACCAACAAAGCCTAGTAATTTCTTTTTTCTCATGTACATACCCCTTTTCAATATTTTTGTGCTTCCAAATGGCATCGCTTTCATATGTCACTGGTGAATGAAGTAATTAGTATGTACAAAGCACATGTATAGAAGCATACTATAATTATACATGTTTTCCCATAAAATTCAACAGTTTGTTCTCTATTTTCAGATTATTGTAAATTATGGATAGGTAAATATCCTGGATAGACGCTTAACTGAATCCCTGTTTTTCGAAAAGTAAAATACTTTACTGTATAACTTTTTCCTTCATATATTATTCCCCACTATTGTATATTTCTTCATTCAATATTAAGGATAAAAGTTTGTTCACTGGCTGTGTTTTTTATATAATCTTCTTGAAGAATACCACAAACCACACAGTCCTTGTATTGATTCTTGGCATTCCGAATCATATGTCGAATTACTCCTTCTTGCTGCATCCCGACTTTTCTCATAATTTTCCCAGATGCAGGATTATCAACGTTATGGGCTGCCGATATTTTGTGAATATTCATATGCTTAAAAGCAAATTCCACGACCACACGTAAAGCTTCCGTTCCATAGCCATGATTCCACCAGTTATAACCAAGTGAATAGCTTACTTCACAGTTATTAGTGGCAATATCAAAGTTATACAAATCGATTTCTCCAATTAGTTCCCTGTTACCCTTCTGCACAATACCCCAATAACAACATTCCTTAGAATCATATTCACTTACAATCTTAGCAACCCTTTCCATTGTTTCCGAAACTTTCTTATGTGCGGGACTTATACGATTGTCAGCTACTCTTTTATCTGAAAGCCAGTTGTCAAAAATGTTTTGAGCATCCTTGAGTTCCAACTTTCTTAGGATTAATCGATCGGTTTCAATTTTGGGTGTTCCTAAGTAATTTATCACTCTGTCAACTTCCTCCTTAGAAAGTACATATATTAAACTATTTCGAATCAAGTATATTTATAAGGTTACTATTTTTCCAAATAGATTAAAACACTTATACTTACTAAACCTACAATCATTACTTCTGCATCAATGAATGATTGTGAGGAGTCAACTTCCATATTGAAGATAGCCCGTAATAATACAATAAAATTGCACAGTGAATTCATATGTGAATTACTGTGCGATTTAGAATGTGTTAGTTATTTATTTTAAACCTATCTATTTCCTCTTGCATTTGCATGGAGTATGACTCAAGTTCACTAGCTAAGTTATTCAAATGCTCCATGGATGCCGTTTGCTCTTCAATGGAAGCTGATACTTCTTCCGTACCTGCAGCCGCTTCCTGACTAATGGATGCATTATTCATGATATTAGAAGATATTTTCTTTTCTTGTTCAATCATTTTTTCCATTAATCCCATTACTTTTTCTATTAACTCATTATTCGTATTTATCGTTTGCGAAATACTGCTAAACGAACTTCCCGTTTTATTTACAGATTGTTCTTGAGTCTGAATCACTTCATCCGTAGTGTTAATTAACGTAACAGTTGATTTCATTTCTTCTTGCATTTCTGAAATTAGTCCTGAAATATCTCCAAGTGCATGTTCTGTTTGTTCGGCTAATTTACGGACTTCATCAGCTACAACTGCAAATCCACGACCATTTTCTCCAGCTCTTGCTGCCTCAATTGCTGCATTTAAAGCTAATAAGTTCGTCTGAGTTGCTACATCTGTAATCTTCTCAACTATCTTACTAATATCCGTTGATCTGTTGTCAAGTGAATGAATAGCTTGAACCATTTCCTTTGTCATTTTTCCAGTTTTAATGGATTGATCTCGTAGTTCTGCAATAATGGTAGCCCCTTCTTCTGAAGCCACTTTCATTGATTTTGATTCTTCATGAATATTTCTATTTTGTTCTTCAATCTGTTTTATCATTTCTGATAAACTATCTGCAGCCTTCGTACTCTGTTCCATTAGTTCCGATTGATCAGCTGCACCAGACGCTATTTCTTCCATCGTTGTAGCTACTTCATTTGCAGATGCTGTATTCTCTTCGGCACTAGCCACTAATGTTTGCGATGCTTCTGAAACACTGAATGAAATAGTTGACACTTTCTGCATCATACCCCGCATTTGGTCTAACATATTTTTAAAACTTTGAGATAACTGACCTATTTCATCCTTTCGATTCGTATCTACACGAGCAACTAAGTTACCATTTTCTACTTCCTTCATCGTTTCTTGCAATTTCTTAATTGGGGTAGTGATTCTTCTCGTAATAAATATAGAAGCGGTAATTGCTAGTATTAGTACTACTCCCAAACTGATAGCTATCGGTAATATAATAGATCTTGCTTTTTGTTTAAATTCATCCACATAAACAGTTCCACCAATAATCCATTCAGTTGTAGGATTTTTAGCAAATCCCATAACTTTATCTTCGCCTTCCAATTGGTATTCAACAATTCCCTGCTCGCCACTCTCCGCTATTTTTTGAAAATATTCCTCTTGTGACTCGTCCTTTCCAATGTACTCACTATCCGGGTGTGCAATATAACTACCCGCATGATCCATTAGAACGGCATAACCTGTGTCACCAATTTCTATGCCTTCTATCATTTCAAGCAAAGTTGTAATGGTTACATCGATACCCATTACACCGATGAGTCTATCGTTAGTGTAATAAGCCTTGGCTGCAGTTACTACCATTTCACCAGTGGCAGTATCTTCATATGGCTCTGTCCAAACTGTTTCTCCATTTGCAGAAACAGCATCTTGATACCAAGGTCTTTCTTTAACATTAAAATCATCACCTAATTCCGCAACAGGATATACGATCATGTCGCCTGTTTCATCAATACCTGTATAAATATTTAAAATGGATTTATTACTTTCTCCTGCTTCTCCTAAATTTTGAATGATTTCTTCACGATTATCTGGATCATATTGGCTTAACAAATCTTTACGGATAAAAAGATCCAATGTATTATCTATATTTTGAAAAAACAATTCAAACGTATCATCCATCGTAACCATTTGTCCTTCTACACTTGTAGTTAATTCTTCCGTTGTTGTTTTTACACTATAGTTATAACTAACACCTGATACTACTACCCCAGCAATGATTATCAATAATATAAATGGAAATAATATTTGATTTCTAATTGATTTATTAAAAAAGTTTAAATTTAATTTTTTACTTTTTCCTTTTATTTTCATTAGGCATTCTCCTCATTCCTTTTTTAAAATGTTATCTATATATAATGTTGTACTAGGTCCGGTCTTCCAAAGTAATAGCCTTGCATCAGAGGTACACCTAAATCTTTAGCAGTTAAATAATCCTCTTCCGATTCTATCCCTTCAAGGACTACTGGTATATCGCTGCCAAAAAGTTGCATTATCAATTCAATCATCTTTTGTTTTTTATTCGATTTGGCTAAATTACTTGCATAAGCACGATCAATCTTTGCAATATTAGGCTCTATCTCAAGTAAGGATTTAAAACTTGATTCTCCTTTACCAATATCATCAAGAGCTATTAAATACCCACGTTGTTTAAGCTCTTTTACAACATTTTTTATTTCTGATAAATTCATTTCTTTGTCCTCTTCATTAATCTCAAACACTATTGAACTTGGTTTAATTTTGGAATGTAGTTTCGGGAGTTGGTTATAAAATGCTGGATTAATTAAAGTAGATGGATATATATTTAAAAATAAATAGGCGTCTTCCCATTTGGGTATATCTTTTAACTTGCTACATGCTTCAATAATGGAACTCATGTCAAGGTTAAATAAAAGATTCTTTTCTTTGTAATACTGAAATATTGATTCTGGGCTAAGTAAATCTTTAGAACGCAGTAGAGCCTCATATCCAAATACATCATTTGTAGATGTTTTAATGATTGGTTGAACAGCGTGATAAAATTTTTTATCGCTACATAATGTAACATTCTCTGACAAATTCATTTATTTGCACCCATTTCAAAACATTATATTTGAGAATTATAGTAAATGATGATCTGTATATAACAAACCATCATTTACTTTGCTTAGAAATTATAATTTAAACTGACGCACTAAGCCATTCAATTCCTCTGCTAACTTGGCAAGGTGTTCAGAGCTTCCAGCAACTTCTTCCATGGTACTTGTAGTTTGTTGTGAAGAAGCAGAAGTCTGTTCGATCCCTGCAGCTGATTCTTCAGATATTGCGGCAATTTCTTCAATGGAAGTACTCATTTGCTGACTGTTTGATGCAATAGTAGTTAAATTCTCAGATGCAGCTTTTATACTATTGGCCATCTCTGTCACATACATACTAATACCACTAAAAGTTTCACTTGTTGTTTGTAATGATTTCTTGCCATTCTCCACTTCTGTATAGCTTCCTTGTAGTGAATCTGATACCACTTTCGATTCATGTTGTATGCCAGATACGATTCTAGTAATATCGCTAACCGAGTTTGATACTTGCTCTGCAAGTTTTCTTACTTCATCCGCTACTACAGCAAAGCCTTTTCCATGCTCGCCAGCTCTAGCCGCTTCAATTGCAGCATTTAATGCGAGTAGGTTCGTTTGCTCTGCAACATCTTTTATAACTGTTACTAAATTGGAAATCTCTTGTGACTGATTATCTAAACCTTGAACTTTTTGAATAGCATCTTTCACGATATCATCAATTTTATTCATTTGGTTTGATGAACTTGTCATTAATTTACTTCCTTCATCCGTCATTCCTAATACATCCTCGGATGCCTTTTCAATTAATCCACCCTTTTCATTGGCTTCTTGAACAAGGTTTGTAAACGAACTCATCATGGACGCTAAGTCACTAGCACTGTTAGCTTGTGTTTCTGAGCCAGATGACAGTTCCTGCATCGTTGTCGCAACTTGCTCCGTACCAGCTTTAACCTCATTCGCGGATTGTGTGAGCTCTTCACTTTGGGAAGAAACCACTTCTGATACAGAATTGATTTGTGTCAATAATTGCCTCATGCTTTCATTCATTTCGTTTGTCGAAGTTACTAGTTGTCCGATTTCATCTCTTGATTTCGGTTCAAGAGGAGCATTATTTAAATTACCATCTGCAATTGATTTCATTCGCTCCATCAGTGTTTTTATCGGCTTAGATATAGATTGAGAAGTAAAGATAGCTATGAATATACCAATGATTATTATTGCTATGGATAAGATAATTCCAATTATTAAAGTGATTTCACCTGTTGATATTATATCTTTGCCTTCTTCGTTGATTGCTTCCTCTCTAATAGTTGACATTTCATGTAAACTATCCATTAATTCTTCAGAAAGTGGTTGTACATCATCCCTCATAATCTCCAAAGCTCGTTCTTTATCACCACGATCATAGGCTGCAAATACTTCGTCAGTAAATGTTCCCCATTGTATCTTCTTATCTATTATTTCTTTAATCTGATCCGATTCACTTAACTCTAATACCTTATTTTCTAGTGCAATACTTTCTTCCGTAAAACCTTCAAACTTATTTCTGAATTCTGGGTCATCATATAATAGATACCCTCGCAATAATGCTGTTCTTTCCGCCATATCAAAAGATAACTTCTCGTCAGCAATTAATAATTCCATCTCTTTTTCTACGATATCCTTTGTATTTGTCATTGTTTGATTAACTGCATAATAATTATATCCACCCATAATAATTGCTAATAATATAATTAATGAAAAACCGGCTAATAGCTTCGTACGAATACTTTTAAATTGTAATCTTTTTTTCATTTTTTTCACCCTCACCATAATCTAAACACCTACAATACTTTTCCAACAGATTCTTTAATACGCTCTGGAGTAAACGGTTTTACAATAAAATCCTTAGCCCCAGCTTGAATTGCTTCCACTACCATTCCTTGCTGCCCCATTGCAGAACACATGATTACTTTCGCTTCTGGGTTTAACTTTTTAATTTCTTTTACTGCGTCTACGCCGTTCATTTCAGGCATTGTAATATCCATTGTCACAAGCTCAGGTTGTAGTTCCTGATATTTGTCAACAGCATCTTGCCCATTTTCTGCCTCGCCTACGACTTCATGTCCTAATTTTGTTAATATGTCTTTTAATTGCATTCTCATGAATGCTGCATCATCTGTAATTAATATTTTTGCCATCTAAACTACCTCCAGTTTCCTACTCTTCAACGACTTCTTTCACTTCTGTTGTTTCTTCTAAGTCTATTATTTGTTCTAAATCTAGTAATATTAATAACTCATTTTCTAATTTAGCAACACCTTTTAAATACACCTCATGAACTCCACCTATCATCTTCGGTGCAGGCTCAACCAACTCTGTTGCAATATCAATAACATCTGTTGCTGAATCAACGATTAGACCAACTTGAACATCTTCCACATTTACAATCAATATGCGATTTTCATTAGTCATTTCCGTTTCAGTAATGTGCAGGCGTTCTTTTAAATCAATAATTGGGATTGTCTCCCCACGTAGATTGATCACACCTTTAATAAAATCGGATGTTCTCGGTACTTTTGTAATTTCCTGTAGCTTTTCTATCGAAAGTACTTGTTGGACATTTACACCAAACCGCTGTTCCTTTAATGTAAAAACGATTACTTTCATGTAGTTTTCCATTCTGTTATTCCTCCTTTTACTTCACTAATGCATTAGGATCAATTATTAAGGAAACTTGTCCATCACCTAATATTGTTGCCCCAGATATGGCAAATACATCTCGCAAATAATTTCCTAAAGATTTTAATACGACTTCCTTTTGCCCGATGAAAGAATCTACTAATAATCCTGTCATTTTATCTCCCTTATGAATAATGACAACTGCACTTGCTTCTTGTTCCGTCTCTTCTGAAGGAACATTAAAAATATCCTTTAAGGACACAATTGGAATCACTTTTCCCCTAAAATCGATTACCTTTTGCCCTTGAACATACATTACTTGATGATCTTCTAGAATCATTGTTTCTACAATCGCCGACAATGGCACTGCATATGTTTCCCGCTGTACAGTTACTAATAATGTAGTCAGAATAGATAATGTTAACGGAAGTTGAATAGAAAATTTACTCCCTTTTCCAGGCTCTGATTCGACTATTATGTTTCCACCAAGGGATTCAATTTTACTGCGAACAACATCGAGACCAACTCCGCGGCCAGAGATATCTGAAATAGTATCTGCCGTACTAAAACCTGAAGAAAAAATAAGTTGATAGATTTCTTCGTCAGACAGCACTTCTGAATGCTCCGGACTAATCAATCCATTTTCGATTGCTTTTGCTTCAACTTTCTCGCGGTTAATCCCTCCACCGTCATCCTCAATCTCAATAAAGACATGGTTTCCACTATGAAAAGCTCTTAGTGATACTTTTCCTTCTTCAGATTTACCAGACTCCACTCGTTTTTGTGGAGATTCGATACCATGATCCAATGAATTTCGTATCAAATGCACTAAAGGATCCCCAATTTCATCAATAACTGTTCGATCTAACTCTGTCTCAGCACCAGTAATTTCTAAAGTAATCTCTTTTTCCAATTCCTTTGCAATTCCTCTAACCATCCGTGGAAAACGATTAAACACCTGTTCAACTGGTACCATTCGCATGGATAACATGAGACCTTGCATATCTTCTGTCACTCTTGTCATATTTTCTATTGTTTCAATCAGCTCATGATCCTTTAGCTTTTGTGCTAGATCCTCTAATCGACTTCTATCAATAACAACCTCTTCAAATAAATTCATAAGGTTGTCAATTCGCTCTAAATTTACACGTATTGTTTTGGATTGTTTTTGCTTCCCTTTTGGCGTATTCGATTCCGTTTCTACACTTTCTGTTTTTTCTTCTTTATCTTCTACTTTATCTTCTACTTTACTTTTTTGTTTCTTTTTATAGTCAGCTACTACAACACGATTAATCTCAGATACTGTATGTATTAGTTTTTCTAAATTAGCATGGCTTTCTTGCGTTAATAACAACAAGGAAAACTCTTGTTCAAAATTTCCATCCTCAATTTCTTCTACGGAAGGATTGGACTGGATAATCTCTCCTCTGCCTTCCAATTTTTCAAATACCATGTATGCACGAGCTGCTTTAAGAATACAATCGTCATTTAATTGAATCGTAATATGAATTGCATTAAAGCCTTGTTCTTTAGCTTGAGAAATAACCGTTGCTTGGTAATCATCAACTTCAAATCCTGTAGTAGATTCACTGACTGAAGTATCTGGTTGCTCTGCAATGGAGGTGCCTTTTTCTATCTGTTCTAATTTTGATACAAGATCACTAACATCTTTTTTGCCATCTTTTCCATTACTAATTGACTCAACCATTTCTTCAAGCGCTTCAACTGCTGTAAATGTAATATCAATTACTTCCGTAGAAACCGCTAACTCATTGTTACGAATTTTATCTAGCACATTTTCCATTTGATGGGTTAAAGAAGCTACGTCTTCATATCCCATCGTGGCAGCCATTCCTTTTAGCGTATGAGCAGAACGAAAGATTTCCGACACAATGCTCAGCTCGTCAGGCTGCTTCTCCAGCTTTAAAAGATTATCATTAACAGCTTGTAAATGTTCACGACTTTCATCTAAAAAGACCTCTAAATATTGATTAGTATCCATACTAAACTTCCCTTCTATTAATCTACTAACAGGTACATACGTAGTGATCCAATTGAACCAAAATCTGCGGTGATATGAATGGCTCTTTCATAGCCAGTTAATGTTGTACTTCCTTCTATAATTGTAGGTGCAGTAATATCTGTTTGTATTCCGCTTTCGATAATATTTGTCGAAAGACCTCCCGCAATCATATTCCCTAGCTCTCCACTAAAGGACGACAACATTTCTCCTTCTAATGGCATTCCAAACATTGCTTCACCAATAGAGCCAAATACAGCAGTATCTCCTGCTAATACCAATTTTCCTTTTAAATCACCAGTAATACCGATAAGAACACCAAATGCTAGTTTCAACGGTTGTTGTAGTAATTGTGGCCCCTTAATCTCATGTTGAATTGGAACAACATTTTGAATAGAAGTAATTGTCCCGTTTAATAATGAAGTTATCGACTTACTCTTTTCACTTGTTTCTGTGGTCATAATAATTCTCTCCTTTTATCAATCTCAATGGATATAATATTGTCTGTTATAGTAAAATAGGCTATTCCGAATAAAACAGAATAGCCAAGTGGTAACGAAAACTTGGTAGCCAGGCGATCATAGTAACAGTACTTTAGACCCTTTGCTTTGCGTCCTACCCTTTCGAATAGTTTGCCTTTTACAGTTATTTTAATTACTAAATAGTTCTTTATTACTATGTTGTTTGCATATTTGTCTATCAATCCGTTACAACGAATATCCTAATGTAAAGTTTTAAATTCTAATGTGTATTAACAATTATTAGAAGTAAATGAATACAATTTCTCACATTATTTTACATTTTCTTTAATTGTATAATTTGGTAATATCAAAACTTCTACTCTTCTATTTCTTTTTCTATTTTCGTCATTTGAATTCGGTACTACAGGCTGATGCTCCCCAAAACCTTTTGCACTAAACTTTGCCGGATCGAGATTTTCATTATCTAAAATATATGTCATAAAATTAACTGCTCGCATAACACTTAATTCCCAGTTTGAACCAAATTCAGTGTTGTTCATTGGAACATTATCTGTGTGTCCACTAATTACAATTTGACGAGGTGGATCCGTATCAAGAAAATTTGAGATTTCGCTTGCTATCGATCTACCCTGCCCACTTACATCTGCACTACCGGAATCAAAAGAAACATCATTCATAATGGAAACCAATAACCCCTCATCTGATAGCTTCGTTTCCAATACGTCTGTTAAATTATTTTCTTCAATATAGTTATTTATTTCCTGCTGTAGTTCACTCATGGATAGCATTTCAGTTGTCTTATCTTCGTCCATAGCTTCGTCTTCTGCTTCATCTTCTTCTGGAAGATCATTTTCTTCAATTGGGGTCTCCTCGTCTTCGAAGATGCTACCTCCATCAGAAAATTCACTATTAAATATTTGGGCAAGCTCTTTATACTTTTGCGTATCAACCTCACTCATTGAGAATAAAACGATGAATAAAGCAAGTAGCAGTGTTAACATATCTGCATATGGAAGAAGCCAGGACTCATCTACATGGTTATCGTCCTTGTTTCTCTTCTTACGCATGAGCTTCCTCCTCTTCAAAAGCAATCTTTTCCTTAGTGGATAGATAAGACCCTAGTTTATCTTTTACGATCTGTGGTGAATCCCCATTAGTAATAGATACTATTCCCTCAATGATTATCTCTTTGATATGAACCTCATGCTGTGATTTTCTTTTTAATTTATTTGCAAAAGGATGCCACAAAACATAACCTGAAAATATTCCAAACAATGTTGCAATAAAGGCTGCTGAGATTGCATGACCTAACTTTTCCATATCTTCCATATTTCCTAACGCAGCAATTAATCCTACAACTGCCCCTAACACTCCTAGTGTCGGTGCATATGTACCCGCTTGTGTAAATACAGCAGATCCTTCTTGGTGTCTTTTCTCCATCGCATCAACTTTCTCCATCATTACATCCCGAATAAAATCAGGTGTTTGACCATCAACCGCTAACTGTAAACCCGAAACAAGGAAAGGATCCTTCATCTCACCTATTTGTTTTTCCAACATCAAAATCCCCTCTTTACGAGTTTGATCTGCCATATCGGAAAACATATGAATTAATTCTTTGATATCTGTTTGCTTATCTTCCATAAAGATGATTTTGAACCAAGCAGGCAATTTTTTAAGGGTTCTCATTGGAAAAGCGATACATATTGATGCGGCAGTCCCTATAAAAATAATTAATAATGCTGCAGGATTTATTAAAGCACTAACAGGAACTCCCTTCATAACCATTCCTACTCCTATTGCAAAAACCCCAAGAAAAATTCCTATAATTGATGTTTTATCCATTTTCTGTATACCTCCAATTAGGTGAAAGAGTAGTTAAAAACTATCCATTTCAACCAACTATGAATCTTACATATCACGTATGCTATATCGTTATATTTTCCTATAAATACTAGCAACCTATTTTGTAGCGAAATATAGATCTTTTTTACTATTTATTTATTCAATGCCAACTTGTTATTTCAATAAACGAAAACAGGAATAAATAGCTAGTTACCATATCTCATGTAATCATTTATAGGATCTTTTTACTATAAAATAGGATACTTAGTATATCGTACAGTTTTCTTGTAATATGTAGTCTTTTAAGAAATTTAATTACTGGTAAATAAAAGCAGCTACATGAACCTGAGCTGCTTTTGGTCATTCAACTTTTAATATCTCTCATCATTACTTATAGTGTTACCCAATTATTTTTCACTGCTACTATTACTGCATTGGTTCGATCGGACACATGTAATTTCTTTAATATGGAGCTTACATGGTTGTTGACCGTGTTTGCAGAGATAAATAGGCTACTCGCTATACTTCCATTATTATGTCCTTTTACAATATGCTCTAGGACATTCCATTCTTGCTCCGTTAAAATACCGGAAGGACGAATTGGTTTTTTGTTTGTGATTTTCACATAATCACTTAGTAATGCAGATGCTAGCTGAGAATGGATGTATTGTGTTCCATTTAACATGGTTTTAATTGCGAAAATCAATTCACTGATTTCCATGCCATTGTAGAAGTAACCATGTAAACCTAGCTTAAAAAGATCTGATAAACGATCACTTTCTAGTTCTGAAGACCACACCGCAATTTTAGTATGATGTTGTCCATATGTTTCAATCGCTTCTAAAATATCTATTCTAGTATTCATATCAAGAATCAATAAATCTACCTTTTGCTCATTATGCTGAAGTGAGCTAAATTCCACTGAATTGTATGCGGTTAGCTTGTGTTGAGGAAGCATTTCCTGTAATTTTTCTATGATGACGTCTCTTACTAAATCTTTTTCCTTAATCATTAAAATATTTCCCATAGCCATCGACTCCTATTTTTATTAGTAGTAAAGGATTTTGACCAATAAAAAAGGCTATTCCTAAAAAAGAACAGCCAAAAATAAGATTTATTTAACTTAAATCCATCTTGGCAACCAGGCGATCATAGTCATAAGTCATAAGACCTTAGACCCTAGGCTTTGCGTCCTATCTTTTCAGATAGTTTGCCTTTTTCTATTGGAAGTATAGAACTATACTAGTAATTAATAACTATTAGTAATGGTATCGGAATTTGTCGAATATGGCAAGAAAATTTTTGTTTTTAGAGGTTGGGAAATTTTGATAGTAAAATTGACCTATACTTGGACTAGATGATTTCTAGTTCTATATCGAATTATCCTATAATTTCCCAACTTCACACACAAGCATTTTGTACCGATAAAATTATTAATATATACTTAATTAATATCACTGTATATTTGAAAGGATTATGATACATGTCAAAAATATTAGTAACTGGTTCTGAAGGGTTTATTGGATCGCACCTAACGGAAAAATTAATTAAAGACGGGCACTCGGTGAAGGCGTTTGTTTACTATAATTCATTTAATTCATGGGGATGGCTTGAAACACTTCCTAAAGATATTCTAAAAGAAATTGAAGTATTCAATGGAGACATTAGAGATCCTAATGGTGTTAAGGAAGCCATGAAAGGTATTGATGAAGTACATCATTTAGCAGCACTGATAGGAATCCCTTTTAGCTACCACTCACCCGATTCATATGTGGATACTAATATAAAAGGGACTTTAAATGTCCTACAGGCTGCCCGAGATTTAAAAACTAAGAGAATTTTAGTCACTTCCACCTCCGAAGTATATGGCTCTGCAAAATATGTACCAATAGACGAAAACCATTCATTTCAAGGCCAATCACCTTATTCCGCTTCAAAAATCGGGGCGGATCGGATCGCAGAATCATTTTATCGTAGCTTCAATAGTCCATTAACAATAGTAAGACCATTTAACACTTATGGACCTAGGCAATCTGCAAGAGCCGTAATACCAACGATTATTTCACAGCTTCTAGCCGGTAAAAACGAAATTAAATTGGGATCCTTATCACCAACAAGGGATTTTAACTATGTAAAAGATACTGTGCAAGGGTTTATTGAAATAGCTAAATGTGAAAACACAATAGGCGAAGAGATTAACATTGCAACACAGAAAGAAATATCAATCAAGGAATTAGCAGAAGAACTAATTAAGCAGATAAACCCAAACGCTATAATTATAAATGAAGAACAACGCAATAGACCTGAGAAAAGTGAAGTAAACCGTCTTCTTGGTTCTAATGAAAAAATAAAAATGCTAACTAATTGGAAACCTCATTACACGTTAGAATCAGGACTTGCAGAAACAATAGACTGGCTAAAAAATAACTTAGATAAATATAAAACTGACATTTTTAATATATAAGGGAGAATTAATATGATTCCTCTATCTGTACCAAATTTAAAAGGAAATGAATTAAAATATGTAACGGAAGCTATTGAAGCTGAATGGATTTCAACTGGTGGAAGCTTTATCGATAAGTTTGAAACTGATATAGCAAATTACCTTAAAGTCAGCAAAGCAGTTGCATGTCAAAGTGGAACAGCGGGATTACATTTAGCACTACATTTAGCCGGAGTTGGAAATGGCAACGAGGTTATAGTTCCTACTTTAACGTTTATTGCTGCAGTTAACCCTACTAAATACGTAGGTGCAGAACCAATTTTTATGGATTGTGATCATACATTAAATCTCGATGTAAATAAGTTGGAAGAATTTTGTCAAACGGAATGTAAGCTAACAAGTCATGGATTAGTTAATAAAAGAACTGATAAGGTCATTAAAGCCCTCGTTATCGTCCATGTATTTGGGAATATGGCTAACATGGAAAAAATAATGGAGATTGCAGCTAAGTTTAATCTTACAGTAATTGAAGATGCAACCGAAGCATTAGGGACATATTGTAAGTCTGGAAAATTTAAAGGGAAATATGCTGGAACAATTGGCGATTTTGGTGTTTACTCTTTTAATGGAAATAAGATTATCACATCTGGTGGCGGAGGAATGCTTATAGCTAAGGATAATCCATTAGCAGAAAAGGCTAAATATCTGTCAACGCAAGCAAAAGATGACCAACTCTACTATATTCACAATGAAATTGGATATAATTATCGAATGACAAATTTACAGGCTGCTATCGGTGTAGCACAACTCGAGCAGTTAGAAAATTTTATAACAATAAAAAAAACAAATTACCATTATTATTTGGAGAAATTATCTGATATTCGGGGGTTAACTCTTCTTGAGTTTAACAAGGAGACAAGGCCAAATTACTGGTTTTATTCCTTATCTATAAATAAAAAGTTATTCGGCTTAGATCGTGTTCAAGTATTAAGTAAATTAAATGAACATGGCATTCAAACTAGGCCAATTTGGGGATTAATTCATGAACAAAAACCTTATTTACAAAACCAAACATATAAAATAGAAAACGCACCTATGTTAATCAGCGAAATATTAAATATACCATGTAGTTCAAACCTAGAGCTCGAAGAAGTTAATAGTGTTATAGACCTTTTAACTAAAATGAAGTAACAAAATGAAAGAGGAGATTACTTATGATCTTACAGGACCTTTTTATAGATGAAGAATTTACAATAAGTGAAGCAATAAAAAAACTTGATATAACAGCAAAAAAAATTCTACTTGTTACGGAAGAATCTAAGTTAATAGGTATAATAACAGATGGTGATATAAGAAGGTGGCTGCTTAAAAATGGAGATTTAAATAAGACAGTTCGTTTAATCATGAATAAATCCCCTATCTATATATATGATCATGAAAAAGCTAAGGCTAGAGACATTTTACAAAGAGAGATGATTGAAGCAATTCCAGTTCTTAACTTTAATAATGATGTAATAGATATAATATTTTGGAATGACAGAATCAAAACAAAGCTGAACCACTATCATATACTAAATAATCCTGTTGTTATAATGGCTGGTGGAAAAGGTACTAGATTAGAACCATATACGAAAATTCTTCCTAAGCCTTTAATACCTATTGGTGATACTCCTATTGTCGAGAGAATTATCAACCGCTTTGTAGAATATGGATGTACCAATTACTATATGACAACAAATTATAAAAAGAATATGATTAAGGCCTACTTTAATGATCTGGATAAAAATTATACTATAGATTATATTGATGAAGAGAAACCACTAGGTACAGCTGGGAGTCTATACCTAATGAAAGATAAATTGCAAAAAACCTTCTTTGTCAGTAATTGCGATATATTAATTGATGGTAACTACTCTGATATGTTGAAATATCATTATGATAACAAAAATAAAATTACACTAATTACTTCTTTAAAACATTATACAATTCCCTATGGTGTCATTAAACTTAATGAAGCTAGTAGTGTGAAAGAGATGATAGAAAAACCAGAGTATGCCTATTTAGTAAATACAGGTATGTATATTCTAGAGCCTGAATGCATAAATGACATTCCTGAAAATACCTTTTACCATATAACAGAGTTAATTAATCAATATATTGAAAAAAACGAAAAAATAGGCGTTTATCCCATTAATGAAAATGATTGGCTCGATATGGGGCAGTTTAAAGAGATGGAGAATATGTTAGAGAAGCTTGGTGTTAACTAAATGAAAGATATTTTATTACTTGGCGGTGGCGGGCATTGTAGTAGTGTTATTGATACACTTGCAAGTCAAGAAAATTATAAAATTATAGGAATTATCGATACGATTGATAAAGTTGGGTCAACAGTCAATAATTACGAAATAATAGGTGTAGATGATGATTTACCTTATTATTTTCAACAAGGAATAGAATACGCCTTCCTATCAGTTGGGAGTATAGGGGATATGGCACTTAGACAAAAACTGTATCAATTGGCAGTTAAGATTGGATATAAATTTCCAATCATCATCGATCATACGGCTATCATCTCAGAAAATGTCAATATATCAAACGGAACTTTTATTGGTAAAGCCGCTATTATAAACACTAACGTAATTATAAGTAGTAACTCTATCATAAATACTGGTGCCATTATTGAACATGATTGTAGTGTAGGGGAATTTTGTCATATCGCACCTGGAACGACACTTAGTGGTTCAGTTCACGTAGGAGATTTCACACATATTGGGACTAATACAACGGTCATTCAAAATATTAATATTGGTAGGGAAACAATAATTGGTGCCGGTAGTGTTGTTGTACAAGATATAGGAAATAATCAAAAAGCTTATGGAAATCCATGCAAGGTGGTGCAGCAATGAACAACGTATTTGTTATAGCAGAAGCAGGAGTTAATCATAACGGAAGTATTGATTTAGCAAAAAGATTAATTGATGAAGCAAGTAATGCTGGTGCAGATGCAGTAAAATTTCAAAGTTTTAAGGCAGAAAAGCTAGTTACAAAAAGTGCGCAAAAAGCTAAATATCAAAATGAAACAACTGGTTCTAGTGAGAGTCAATATGACATGATAAAAAAACTGGAATTAGATTATGAAAAGCATAATGAGTTGTTAGAACACAGTAATTCTAAAGGAATTATGTTTTTATCATCCCCATTTGATTTAGAAAGCATTGAACTACTTTATAACCTCGGGATCGAAATTTTCAAAATTCCTTCAGGTGAAATTAACAATGTTCCTTATTTGCGAAAGGTTGGACAGACCAAAAGAAAAGTCATTATCTCAACCGGTATGGCAACATTAGGAGAAATAGAAAACGCTATTAATATCCTTAAGAATTATGGAACTACAGACATAACTGTGCTTCACTGTAATACCGAATACCCTACACCGATGAAGGATGTTAATTTAACAGCCATGAACACAATTAAACATGGGCTTAAGGTGAATGTAGGTTACTCAGATCATACACTTGGTATAGAAGTACCAATAGCGGCCGTGGCATTGGGGGCAACTGTAATCGAAAAACATTTTACCCTTGATAAAGAAATGGATGGTCCCGATCATCGAGCAAGCCTAGAACCCAAGGAATTAAAGGCAATGATTACAGGAATAAGAAATATTGAAAAAGCGCTTGGCGATGGTATGAAAAAACCATCTGAATCTGAAATAAAAAATAAAGATATTGTTAGAAAAAGCATAGTAGCTGGGTGTGAAATTAAAAAAGGGCAATTATTCTCTGAAGCTAATCTAGATATAAAGCGACCTGGAAACGGTATATCTCCAATTAGTTGGGACGAAGTACTAGGAAAAACTGCAAAGAGAAACTTTTATGAAGATGAGTTGATAGAATTATGAAAAAGATATGTGTTATTACGGGAACAAGAGCTGAATATGGTCTATTAAAACCATTAATAAGCAAAATTAAAAATGATAATCAATTAGAATTAAAACTTATAGTTACTGGTATGCACCTGTCCCCTGAATTTGGATTAACTTACAAAGAAATAGAACACGATGATTTTATAATAGATGAAAAAATAGAAATCCTAATGAGTTCGGATTCTTCCATCGGGATAAATAAAGCAATGGGATTAGCAATGATTAGCTTTTCTGAATGTTACCAAAGGTTGCAACCTGATATTATTCTAGTGTTAGGAGATCGCTATGAAATATTTTCCGCAGTTAGCGCTGCCACTGTTGCTAGAATACCGGTAGCTCATTTACATGGTGGAGAAACAACTGAAGGGGCTATTGATGAGGCTATGCGTCATTCTATAACTAAAATGAGTTATTTACACTTTACTAGTACAAGTACTTATAAAAATAGAATTATCCAACTAGGCGAGGATCCTTCTAGAGTATTTAATGTTGGAGCAATAGGAATAGAGAATATCAAAAATATAAACCCTCTCCCTAAAGATGTGCTGGAACGTGATATAAACTTTAGATTTGGTCAATATACTGCACTAGTAACATTCCATCCAGTCACATTAGAAAACAATTATTCATCAGAGGATCAGTTTAAAATCCTTCTAAATGCTTTAGATCAAATAGAAGGTCTTAAAGTAATTTTTACAAAAGCAAACTCGGATATGGATGGAAGAATCATAAATACTATGATCGATGAATATGTCAATATTAATAGGGACAAATACATCTCTTTTACTTCAATGGGACAATTGAGGTACTTAAGTGCAATGAAATATGTAGATGTGGTTATTGGTAATTCTTCTAGTGGGATAATAGAAGCACCATCTTTTAATGTTCCTACAGTAAATATTGGAGACAGACAAAGAGGCCGAATTCAAGCTAAATCAATCTTAAATTGTCCTGCCGAGAAAGAAGAGATAGTAAAAGCTATTAATAATGCTTTAAAACAAGAATTTAGAAAAAGTATTAGGACATTAGAGAACCCCTATGGAAACGGGAATGTTTCTAATAAAGTAATAGATGAAATAAAGTTAGCTTTAAGTAAACAAATTGATATTAAAAAGAAATTTTATGATATTAAAGGTAGGTAACAACATGTATGAAGGTAATAGCTTTATAGCAATTATTCCTGCACGTAGTGGATCCAAAGGAATAAAAGATAAAAATATCAAAAGTCTAAATGGAAAGCCTATGATTGCATATACAATTGAAGCTGCTCTAAAATCAAATATTTTTGATGATGTAGTTGTTTCAACTGACTCAGAGAAATACGCATCTATAGCTGAAGAACATGGCGCAAGAGTTCCTTTTCTTAGACCGAAAGAGCTAGCTTCTGACACTTCAACTACAATTGATGTAATTGAATACACGTTAATAGAAATGGAAAAAATGGGATATACTTATGATTATTTTATGTTGTTACAGCCTACTTCCCCATTAAGAAATGTCAATGACATACAGAATGCAGTGAAAATATTATTTGAACTAAAAGCCAATTCTATCGTAAGTGTATGTGAGGCTGAACATTCTCCATTGCTAATGAATACTTTAGATGAAACGTTATCGATGGATAATTTTATTCATTTAACAAACCATAGAAGACGTCAGGATCTCACTCCTTATTACAGGTTGAATGGTGCAATTTACTTAAGTAAGGTAAAGCTTTTCCTGCAAAAGAAAACATTTTACGGGATTCAAAGTTTTGCATATATTATGGACAAAAATAAATCAATTGATGTAGATTCAGAAATAGACTTCGAATTAGTTAAAATTTTATTAAATAATAATGATTTATAAATGTTCTATTAAAAAAGTGCAAAATATAAGCTATTTTGCACTTTTTTGCTACTTAATTATCACTGAAAAGTTTAATTTCATTTAATATTTTTTCTAACTCCGAATCACCATGTTTGCATTTCTTTAAAAAGCCGGAGAAAACATTTAATAATTCTTTTCCAATAATAAATTGATCTTTCTTATGATTTAATCGTTTTATTTCATTAGTGACAATTTCTACATGCACTCGGATATAAAACGATAAGAAATTTTTATAATAGACATTTTTCATTAATCTATTATAGAGTAAATCGAATTGACTTAAATTAATGTTTAGATTTTGCTTATTTTTTACCTTGATATTTATAGAAATAGATTTCATAATTCTCGTGATATTATTAATTACATCGTAGTATTCTTCTCTACTACTTTTTAAATTAAGATAGTGTTTTTCAATACCCCTTTTGTTATATCCATTCTGCTTTTTCCACCACAATTCCTTTGATAATGGAGCTGTCAAATATTTCTCAATAACTTCTTCAATAGGTTGAAATGGAATGCCCTTGATGGCTGCTCCACCTTTTGTCGTATTAATGAATGTACTTTCCCCATTATAATATTCAGCATACTTTTCTAAAATAATTCGCATTCTACTGAATGATTTGCTAGTTTTAATAGCATTACCATATACATCCTGAATTATAATAGCATTTCCTAACTTTTCTTCATCAAGGGTTGAATCAACATGTTCATATTCAATCCCTTTAGAATATAAGCGCCCATTCATATATCCTAAGTTCTGTCCTGCAAATATAATTGGGTCCGCACCAAGTTTATTTAATATTTGAAAAGTCATAATGGCAATGGATGGTGAATCTAAGATCAGATCTTTATTTATATTTAATTGATCTTCTAGGAAATAAATAGAAGTTCGATCTTGTGATGTTATAAAATGCACCTTTGGACCTTTATATGTTGTTAGCGTTTCATACCCTACACTTGATCCAAATAACATAGGTATATGGTCGATATTACTGTCAATCAGTTTCTTAAATACTTCATAGTTTAGTTCACTAGGATCATAGGTACAAATAGCATCTGGTATAATATCGTGAGCAATTAAACTATTTATAGCCGATCCTACTGAAAATATATACGCTAATTTCTTCTCTTTAATATGCCTTATATGCTCCAAATCCATCTCTAGAGAGGGTCCAGCAGATACGATTACAACAGGTTTCCCTTTAAAATTGTTCCGTTCTATATCTGTTAATATATTTGGAGTATCTAAAACTTCGGAAAAGTTATGCAAGCTATTTAGAACCCAACGTTTTTGAAATTTTGCACTGGTTGCCAAACTTCTACGACGGTTCTGAATAACCTTTTTTATATCGTAGCGAAATTTACTTATCTTATCACTGATAAGATTCTCATAACTCGGTAGAATAATTAAATGAATACTATTATTGATATTAAATTCCTCTAAATACTCAGTTGTGTTATTGAATGGTGAATCAATATATAAATTCCTCGTATGATTAGTAATGATGGAAGATAACAATCTATGCTGAGACATAGAGCTAAAAATTTCTGGGATGGGTTCATAAATGGAGAAGCTATTATTTGGAAACATTTCGATGAATTTCTCAATATGATACCCCATACCAATCCCATAAAAGAAAACATGTGTATGTTCTTTTACCTTATCTTGATGGGAAGATATAATACGCTCAGCTTCACGAAGAGGATTATAGCCACTATGAACCATGAGACCCTTATTATCGTTAATAAAGCGAATAGTTTTATGTCCGGATTTCGAATCTAATACATCTATTTTATGTGTTTGTAACTCATTCTCATGATTTAAATAGTATTTGCTAACATTCGGAAATCGTTCTTTTAGAAGTAAAGTATTATCAATTAACATTTTTTAAAAACTCCTCATCTTTCGAGGCGATAGCTAAGTTTTCTTGTAATTGCTCATAAGCTGGAGTTACTTCATAGGTTAGAATATCTGATATTGATACAGTATCTTGCACTTCAACACCTTCCATTAATTTAGCAAAACTATCTTCACAAGCTTGTACACTGTCTTGTACTTTGTCCCAATTCATTGGTAGCCGCGGGACTTCTCTAGTGAATGTAGAGAACTGCAGGATCCATTGCATACCTTCAGCTAATTGATTAATTCCCATCCATGTTTCATCATTAAATTTTTCATAGCTCTCATTGACTAACGTTTTTAACGCAGGAATAGCTCTTTGTAAATATTCATTAATTGATATCATTGTATCCCATAACATTTCATTCATTTTCTTTGTAACAATCTCAACTTTAAATAATCTATTTATATTTTCCTTTAAAAATACTTCATAATTCTCAAAAACTTCTACATCATTAATTATCAGGTGACTAAATACTACATCTTTATCATTACTTATTTCATTAATTTTTTTTAATATGTTAGCTATAAAATTGTTATTCTCATCTATATGATATTGTTGATTATTATATATAAGTTGCATAGTGACCTCCTGTTAAAATATAATCTTCTATTATTATTATCGGTTAAAAACGTAGATTATAAAGTTATAATGATTGAACTATCGTGGGATTTATATGAAGGAGGGGGATATAACTAATTCTTTTCACGGTTAAGTAAAAATAGAAAAGACTCTCCAAAGAGAGCCTTTTCTTTTAACTATTAACGTAGAAGTTGTAAAACTCCTTGTGGTTGTTGGTTAGCTTGAGCTAACATTGATTGTGAAGCTTGAGTAAGAATATTATTTTTAGTGAATTCCATCATTTCTTTAGCCATGTCTACATCGCGAATACGTGACTCAGCAGCAGTCAAGTTTTCTTGAGATGCACCTAAGTTATTAATAGTATGGTCTAAACGATTTTGCGTTGCACCAAGTTCAGAACGTTGTGAAGATACCGCTCCGATAGCAGAATCAATTTTAGCAATTTCTGCATCAAAATCAAAACCAGAAGCTGTAACATCAATGTCGTCTACACCACTTCCTAAAGCAGAAGCTGACATATCTCCAATGTTAAGTTCTAATTGTTGTCCTGCATTTGCTCCAATTTGGAATGTTAATTCATTACCAGCTCCAGAAAAATCACCAGTCAATAAATCTTTACCATTGAATTGTGTACGTTCTGAAATTCCATCAATTTCTTCAACTAAAGCATCAAGTTCATCTTGTATTGCTTGTAAATCTTCACTTTCTTGTGTACCAGTGTTTCCTGCTTGTACAGTCAATTCACGCATACGTTGTAAAATAGAATGAGTTTCATTCAAAGCTCCCTCAGCAGTTTGAATTAATGAAATTCCATCTTGAGCATTTTTAGATGCCATTTCTAATCCACGGATTTGACCACGCATTTTTTCGGAAATTGCTAATCCTGCAGCGTCATCTCCGGCTTTGTTAATTTGTAGACCTGAAGAAAGTTTTTCTAAAGATCCTTGTACTGCGTTGTTGTTTGCGCCCATTTGACGATGAGTGTTTAGTGCTGAAATATTGTGATTAATAATCATAATTTCCTTACCTCCATGTAAGTGTATTTTTTTTTGCGAGTCACATCCTTATGTCTCGCATCTATAACAACTCTTTTAGAGTTATTACCAAAGTAGTTAATGTTACGGCCATAACATTTTACATCATGATGATGTATTACTTATATCGGCACGATTAGATAATGTTTAACACTTTTTGATAAAAATTTATAAAATATTTTTCATCAAAAAAAGCATGCTAGAAGCACACTTTTCACTAAAATATTTATTCTCCAAAAATCTTCCCCGCCAACGCATACAACACCACTGTACTCACAAAATGCGAAGAATTATCATTCACATCCTGCTGCGGGTATACCTCTACATAATCCATTCCACGAATACCTAACTTCGCAAACTCATGTACCAATTCGACCAATTCAAATGAAGTCAATCCATTTCCATCAACAGGTCCACCTGGATTAAACGCAAAATCTAGTACATCACTACAAATGCTTAAATAAACCGCTTCTGTTCCTTCCGAAGCTATTTCATATGCTTGTCTGGCCATATCAACAAGATCACCAGCTAACCGAATATCCCTCGAAGTAATCGTTGTTGCACCAACTTGTTTCGCATACTTCCCAGTCTCTGGCATGTTTCTCGGGCCATGAATTCCCATATGCACAATACTTTCATTTCGGACACTATCACTTTCATAGATTCGATGAAATGGGGTATTGCGTGCATACAGTTCCCCTTCATAATCTGGGTGGTTATCATAGTGAGCGTCTAAGTGAATAATACCTACTTTTCCGTCAATCTCTTCACTTAATGCTTTCACAATCGGATATGTAATCCCATGATCTCCTCCAAATGCAATAGGAAATTTCTCTGTTTTCCAGACCTCACTAGCAAAATTTTCGATACGATTCATCGTCTCTTTCGTATCTGCTGGGACAACATCTACGTCCCCTAAATCCCCAATAGCATAATGACGAAGCACATCGATATGATTCAATTCTGGTAGATACCCAGAATAACGAGCAGAATTCAGCCGTATCGCTTTTGGACCTAACTCACAACCTGTATAATCTCCCCAAGTAACAGAGCCTTCCCACGGTACCCCATAAATCAACACATCACTATCTTGAAAACTATCATCGGCCAAACTAACTTTCTTGCCACCTAAAAAACAAGGTGTGTTACCATAAATTTTTTCCTGACTCACATCTATGTCTCCTTTCCTAATCATAAAGAAGGGACAGCAGAAGTATCCACTGTCCCTCTTGTCTACTTCACACTCGAAACCTTATCATATCCTTCTAAGATTTCCTTCGAAGGACTGCTTCCTATTAAACTAAAAATTACAATCGCTAGACTGGATAAAATAAATCCAGGAACCATTTCATATAGAGCAGAACCTGTTAATGGCCATAGGAAAACTGTTAGACCACCGACAAGTATCCCTGCTACTGCACCATTTCTACTTGTTCTACGCCAAAATAACGAGAACAATATTGCCGGTCCAAATGTTGCACCAAAACCAGCCCATGCGTACGACACCAAATCTAACACAGAACTACTTTCGTTCCAAGCTAGAATTAAGGCAATTATAGCTATTATCAGCACAGATATACGGCCAAACCATACTAATTCTCGCTGACTCGCTTCTTTTCGCAGATATCTTCTATAAAAGTCCTCTGTTAATGCACTTGACGAGACAAGCAACTGTGAGTCGACCGTACTCATTATCGCAGCCAAAACTGCCGCTAATAAAAACCCTGCCACCCAAGGATCATAAATAAATTGTACCAACTGAATAAATACTTGTTCCGGATCCGCTAAGGCTTGATCAAACGTCGTAATCCCGAGCATTCCGACAATCAATGCGCCATATAGTGGAATAACAAGTCCAAGCGTTACACTTATCAAACGAGCTTTTCGTACTTCTTTATGTGAACGAATCGCCATGAAACGTGCTAAAATATGAGGCTGTCCAAAATAGCCAAGTCCCCAAGCTAGTGCGGAAATAATTCCAACAGCACCAATTGCACCAGCGGATTCCCAAAGAACTCCTGCAGCTTGATCATAAGAAGTGTCCGCAAATGCATTAATTAAACTGCCGTCAATAGAACCTAACTTATTAAACAGTTCCCCAAAGCCGCCAACTTTAAACAATCCGTAAATCGAAGTAAACAATAAAGCTGCAGACATTAGTGCCCCTTGAATAAAATCGGTATAACTTACTGCTAAAAATCCACCTAAAAAGGTATACGCCACAATAATAATTGCACCAACAACTAATGCCATATGATAGTCAATCTCAAACGTACCTTGGAATAATTTAGCGCCAGCAACGAGACCTGATGCCGTATAGAAAAGGAAAAACGCTAATATAAAAGCAGCAGAAACTACTCGAAGCAAGTGGGAGTTATCGTGGAAACGATTTTCAAAAAACTGTGGCAATGTAATCGAATCATTCGTGTATTCTGTGTAAATACGTAGACGTTTGGCAACAAATTGCCAGTTAATCATTGCTCCAATTGCTAAACCTACAGCAATCCACAAGCTCCATGTACCAAGACCAGCCGCATACGCCGCTCCAGGTAATCCAATTAATAACCAACCACTAAAATCACTCGCTGAAGCCGAAAACGCACTCACCCAGCTGTTTAATTTTCTACCACCGAGCACATAATCCGATAATGTATTCGTCATACGGTAGGTTATAATTCCGATCGTGATCATAATCAATAAATATAAAACAAAGGTTACTAATGTTGCATTCATTCTTCATCATTCCTCCTTTCCGTGAAAAATGTAATTGTCGCCCATACCACGAGTAGTGGCATCGGGATGAAGAACCAAAACCATGTCCAGCCTGTTAAGGCATATTCCATACCAATATCCTCCTAGTTATTATTTAGGACCTTAAACCTGTCCTTAATAAGGCTTATGAATGGCCTTGTCAGAATATGAATGATTCCGAAAGCCTTCAATATGTAGATACCACAAAACAAGCTGTTATAAACAAAAAAACTCGCTGATACCTATCTAGGTCTCAATGAGTTTCATTTGCGATTTTTTGCCCATTCACTGTAAGGTCATCTTCACGATATTCAATCATATTATTACCGTCCATGTAGGAAGTCCTACTAGTATATGATACTAGTTTTTTAACCCTATCTTGCTATGTGTCAGGAGTGTTCAATATTTACCTCTTAGTTAAGCCAGATTCCTCTATAACATACTTTCGAAAGATTACTTTGAAAGATTACTTTGAAAGAGAATCAATCACTTTAAAAGCCAATTTAACCCCTTTCCGATGGTATAGAAAGTGATTTAAACTACCAATAATATATGTCTCAAGCTCCGGATGATAAAACATAAAGCTACCTGTTATCCCCGCATTTCCCCACATGCCATATTTTTTTGGTAAAACAATGGGAGTCGGTTTAAATTTCATAATTCCATATCCATAGTCTATACCTGGCGCAAACTTTGCCCAATCATGCATGCGCTCAAGTGATTCTTGTGTAATTATTTCATTGTTTACTACTGCCTTCATAAATTTCAACAAATCTCTTGCAGGTGCTACTATCCCACCTCCAGCATAATCAATGCTTAAACTACGGTAATTTGTAACATTGTTGTTACGAATATTTATATCCGCAATTGGTTCTTTCGTTTCTTCAATCGGTTTGGAATGTTGGAGTAAATATGTATGGTCCATTCGTAGAGGTTGAAAGATATGTTTTTTCAAGACTTCATGATATGGTCTGGATGTAACCTGTTCAATTATTAACCCCAATATATGATACCCGGTATCGGAATAATGAAAGTCTTCACCTGGAGGAAAGTGTGATGTTAAATGTTCCTTCGACCATGCTATTGTTTCTTGCGGTGTCCAAAATCGATTTGGTTCTTCCAGCAATAGATCAAGCATCGCTTTCCCCTGTTTTGGTTTATCTTCAAAATAGTCGTGCACACCAGATGTATGGTTTAATAGATGCCTCACTTGAATTTGATCCGTATAATCTTTTCCTTCATATACATGTAATTTTTCTAAAAGGGTTGCGTCTAAGTAGTTTATAATATGATCTTCATAGGATAATTTTCCTTGGTCTACTAAAATGGAAATTACTACCGAAGTAAATAGCTTGCCCACACTCGCTACATAATAAGGTTGATTGGCGCTTGCCTTCATCTCACCTGTCATTCCTTCGGCCAAATTCACATGAATCCCCTTTTCCGAATGGACTAATAAGTAAGCGTTATGTATCTTGCTATCCTTTTGTACCATAGTTCTAAAACGACTTTCTAATAATTGGATTTTATCATTTGCCATTATTAAAACACCCTTCATTTCATAAAAGTCACTTATCCTACTACTATTCGAAATGTAACTGATATATTCGAATATCGGACGAGGATAGCGATTCACTCTTAAAATGAAAAATTCGCGCACAACCGCAATTCCGCATGCCCTTAACTACCTAAACGCCCATCCATAAATCACCAACAATAAAATTACCACTTCCTCATTGAACCAATCTTCGATTAAAGATAAAATATTCTCATGTGTGTAAAAATCGCATTTAGTTATTCGAATAATCTCGATCATCGAGAATAGGATGTAGTAATTTTATAAATTAATAAGGAGGTTTTTTCTATGTTTGGTTCGATCACTGCTTTCTTCGACCGAATGGTACGGAGATACTTACCAGATGCATTTCTATTTGCTATCATTTTAACATTTATTGTATTTCTTCTCGGGATATTTTTCACTGGCAGTTCGCCTGTACAAATGGTGGAATATTGGGGTGGCGGTTTTTGGGATCTGTTAGAATTTGCTATGCAGATGTCCTTAATTGTTGTGACTGGCTATATCCTAGCGAACAGTCCGGTTATTAAAAAGTTAATAAATAAAATTAGTAGACTGGCAAACACACCTGGACAAGCTATCTTCCTTGTAACTTTTGTTGCAGCAATCGCCTGTTTGATCAATTATGGATTTGGTTTAGTGGTAGGTGCACTACTTGCGATTCATGTGGCTAAGCGAGTTCCGTCTGTCGATTATCGTTTACTTATGGCGAGTGCCTATAGTGCATTTTTGCTGTGGCATGGTGGATTATCTGGTTCTGTTCCACTGAAAATTGCAACAGAGGATCACTTTTTAGCAGACATGATTGGGGTTGTTCCAGTTACAGAAACACTACTAAGTAGCTTTAACTTATTTATTGTCGGGTCATTACTCATTACACTACCTTTGTTAAATCGTATGTTAATGAGATCGACCCATAGTTTAGGGAAAATTGATCCTGAACTTCTAAATCTTCAAGCAAATTCTATCGAAGAACCAGAAGAAGAGGATGCACCGAAAGAAGATATGACACCAGCAGAACGGTTAGAAAACAGCCAGATTATCTCTATTATCGTTGGGGCGTTAGGTCTTGTATTTATCATCTATCATTTCGTTCAAAATGGACTTGACCTAAACATAAACATCGTCAATTTTATCTTCCTATTCTTAGGAATCCTTTTCCACCGTACACCACGCCGATTCTTAAATAGTGTTACCGGTGCAGTAAAAAATGCCGGTGGAATTATCATTCAATTTCCGTTTTATGCAGGGATTATGGGTATGATGGTTACTTCCGGCTTGTCAAAGCAAATGTCGATGTGGTTTGTAGATATTTCTACAGAGTTCACGCTACCACTATTTACATTTATCAGTGCAGGTATCGTGAACTTCTTCGTTCCATCCGGTGGTGGACAATGGGCGATCCAAGGACCTATCATGATCCCAGCAGCATTGGACCTTGGCGTAGATTCAGCAAAAACAGCAATGGCAGTAGCCTGGGGAGATGCGTGGACCAATATGATCCAACCATTTTGGGCACTACCACTACTCGCAATCGCAGGATTAAAAGTAAAAGACATCATGGGATTCTGTGTTATGGTCCTATTCTGGAGCTTCATCCCCATTTCGATTGGACTATTATTCTTTTAGGTGTTGAGTGGGACGGAGGGTCAGGTCCACCGTCCCACTTAATTTTTGGTTTCATTGAGACGAGGGGACTGACCCCTCGTCTCTCTCCTTCTCAAAAAATATCTGTCAGTTCTTCTATTGAAGTTATAACGTAATCGGGGACGGCTTCGTTTAAGAACGGGACAGATTTCATTTTATTTTCTGCTCTCCATTTTTCCTCACAAATTTTTAAAAACGTTTCATCTTCATGCCTTTTTTCCAATGGCATTTCTATGAGATTGTTTGGTAGATTTTTATTTATCAATATGGAAGTAATTCCCAACATATTTGCAAGAATGATATCATGATCAATTCGATCACCAATATGGGCCACGATTTCCCCAACATATAATAAACTATTTAATATACTTTCATTTGGTTTTGCATAGCCACATAGGTCTGGTGTAATTACCGTATCAAATAATTTATCTAAACCTAATTCTTTCATCACCGGTACTTGATAGATGGAATATCCATTTGTTACGACAGCTAAGGAATAATTCCTTATCTTTAGTTCATTCAGGGTGTTTAAAATATTGTTTTCTAAAAGGTAAACTTTGGGTGTCTCAGTATGTTTTTCCACCAACTGTGTAACTTCAATTTTTGTTGATAAATTTAATTCTTCTATTACTTGTTTTACAATATCGTCCCAATCATATGCTTCAACGATTCTATTTTCTTTCATTCTTTTCTCGTGTTCTTCTACTATTATTTTCTTAATGTCAATATCTTGATTTAATTGTTGCTGAATAATAGAGATTATCTCTGGAAAAACCCAATCAACAAAAGGATTCTGCATTAATGTTCCATCTAAATCAAACGTAATCCATCGTTTTGTCATTACTTCATCACTCCCTGGGTTGAAGGGTCAGTCCCCTCGTCCCATTTTTTTACTTAATGGAACGAGGGGACTGACCCCTTAATGAAGTTTCGTAATCTATTATTAAATAAGTCTGGTTCACTTAGATTGATCATATGGGCAGAGTGCTTAAAGGAATCTGTTTCACTATGGTTTATGTTGGAATGTAGAAATTCTGCCCCAGTAGCATAATCCTGAAAATCTTTTTCTCCATATAATATTAAAGTTTTTGCCTGAACCTCCCCTAATCTCTCTTGAGTATTTCCAAGAAAGATCGGCTTCCTGTTTATTGCTGGCTTTTGAAAGTTTTCTTTTAGCATGGATCGATATAATCTTTCATTTTGCTTGGAAACTTCAATCTCTGAGCTTCCTCCAAATAAAGACATATCCGCTTGTAACTGTATACACTTTTCGACATCCATAGATTGGTAAGCCTCAAGAAATTCCTTTCTTGCTTGTAGTAATTCTACCGATTCTTCTCCACTAGTAAATTTAAACGAACACAGGGTTAAACTTTCAACTAGGTTGGGATAAACGATAGTCAATTCTAGACCAAGTAATGAACCGAATGAAAGTCCAACTACATGCACATTATCTATATTTAGATAATCCAATACACCTTTTAAATCCTCATAGTTAGTAAACGGTTCCTCAGTAATCTCTGTTTGGCCAAAGCCACGGAGGTCAAGGCGAATAACCTTATGGGTTTTAGCGAATTCTTGAAATTGATCCTCCCACAATCTAGAATCTAGAAAAAGTCCATGTAAAAATAAAATCGCTTCTCCTTCACCTGCTACTTCATAATATATGTTACCTCCATTTACAGCTGCAAAACCCTTTTCAATGTTGCTCATTATACAATCCCCTCCAATTTTGAATTAACGTAATGCATCAAAAGATAGAAAAGCATGAACTCCTTTAACATGATTAACAACTTGGGTAATACGTAAATCGACAACAAGGGATGCAAATGCATAAGCTTCTGTCCGTGAGATTTGATAGTTGGTTGACATCAAATCTAACATTTCACTTAAAGCTATCCACATAGCTTCTTCAAGGTTTTCATGAAATCCCATCGTTATCCAACCGTCTTTGGTTCTAGCTCGAGGCATTTTGATGGGCGTATCATCTAGTACGTTAAATGTTAAACTGACTCTATCCATCGGACACTCTAACGCGGGACCACTAACCTCACCATCTCCCTGTGCTGCATGCCCATCTCCAACCGAAAACAGGCCACCTTCAACTGGAATGGGTAGGTAGAGAATACTTCCCGCCTGTAATTCTTTACAATCTATATTTCCACCCCACCGTCTTGGGGAAATCGTCGTGTGTTGCCCAAATTCCGCCGGTGGCATTCCCATAATCCCCATAAATGGACTCAGCTTGACCGAATAATTAAAATTCCCAAACTGACTTCGACCAATCATTTTATTATGATCAAGTTCAAAATCTAAATTTACCTCTTTTTCGTCTACCATGCCCATCTTTTCATTCCAATAGCTTTTAAAACCTCCAGCAGTAGCCCATCCCCATGACCCTGGAATGACTTCATTTATCTTAATTTCTAACGTCTGATACGGCATTGCACCTTCTATAAATATCGGACCAACTAACGAATGGCCAAAGGTTTTACTTTTGCGATCTGGAGCAATATCCGAAAATTTCTTTCTCGGACTACCAGTACTGGATCGTTTATCTAGCCCCCATGCCGCATCAAGTGTTTGAAAAACAACAGTATCTCCTGATAGAATCTTCAAAATTGGATCAAGATCCCTACTAAAAAATCCATGTAGCGTCTCTCTTGATGGGTATACATTGTACATGTTAGACATCCATACCACCTACATACAAGAGCTCTTCAACATCTATATGATCAACGATACCATCTAATACTTTCCGCACCTGCTCAATCGTATCTTGAAGGCTCACCCACTCCCCTTTTTTCTTTGTCACTGGTTCTGTGACATAGAAAGGTTGAGTAAGAAAAGCTTCTAATCGTTGTCCCCTACGATAAACCAATAAATCAGATTCAGATAGTTTTTCCGTTCCCCATTGATTAACGATAAAAGTTAATTCCTTATAACGACGTAAAAGCTTTCTTGCACGTTGTTGGACGGTAAATTGGGATGAGTCTAAAAACGTACCTTCAAGTATGGTTGAAGTTGAAATAACTGGATCTACCGCTGGGAACATTTTTCTTGTGGCTAGATCCATATCGAATCGCCAAAACGTTTCCAAAGGACCATATGGTAAATCTTCATCAACTACTTCTCCTAACGTATCAACTAACACTAACGTTATCGGTCTTACCGTAGCCTCTTGTAGTTTTTCCTGAAGATCAATAAGATCACCTGTAACTACCATCGAACGATCTACCCCAATAACGAAGTCTGATTCTTCGTTACTTTCTTGCACTCGGTTGTAAATATCGTCTGGGTAAGAGCTGCTAAAATCAGCTTGCTCGATGACATCATTTACTCCCACTGTCTCTTCACTAGGCATGAGAAATATGGTAGAAAAATGGCGTTTTTTCAATCGTAAAAAGATCTCTGCCATAAGTACTAATTGCCCCATTCCTGGTCTAGCAACTAATCCCGCAGTCCCTCCACGTACTAATGGTGCAAACAAGTCCAATACTTTGATACCGGTTTCAATTTTTTCCGTATCATTGTCCCTAATGATTAATTCATCAAGTGTACAATCAGCAATAGATGCTAAGGCAACTAACGTTTTAACCTCAGATTTTGCGATAGAGATCTTTCCTGTAGTTAAGTTAGATACAGTTGCTGGTCGTAATCCCACTGACTTAGCAGCAATCGTAAGGTTTGGAACACGTCTTTTTAACAATGCAACATTTAAACGAATGTTTTCACTCATTAATAAACCTCCCTTTACTTTATATAGTAAATAAAATTACTCTGTAATGCAACACTTAATTTCACCACAGAGTAATTTTTTTACTATTAAATGCTGACAATAAAAAAACAAAACCACAAATAGTGGTTTTGCTTCCGGGATGAGGGGTCAGACCCCTCATCCCACTCCCGTCAACCCATTTTTTACCTAATGGGACGAGGGGACTGACCCCTTAGACATGGGACCTGTCCCTACACAAATAATGATTCCTACTATTATTAGTATGGAGCCGTAGATGATGTTTGTTGTGATGATTTCGTCTAGTAGTAGCAAGCTGAAGAATAGTCCGAATACTGGTACGAGTAGGGTTGATAAGGTTGCAGTTACCATATCAATTCTACTAAGGATAATAAACCAGGCGGTGAAGCATAGGGCGGATGCTAGTACACCTGTAAATAATATGTAGCTAATCAATTCCCCATTCCAATGGATTGGTTCGCCCCACTCCATGATTGAAGCAGCTACAGTAATTCCTACTGTACCAAACAGCATTTGAAAGGCAGATACTTGTAATTTTGATAAACCTTCTAGTTTTTTTCTGTAATATACATTAGATGCAGCCCAGGAAACAGCAGATATTACGATCAAGATTTCACCAAAGATGACGTTCATGCGTTGTTCGCTAAAGAAATCCCAACCAATTACCATGAACAAACCAAGCATTCCTATCAACAGTCCTACCCATTTTTTCTTCGTTAATGTTTCGCCAAGAAATTTAGCAGCCAATATACTACTCCATATCGGCATCGTGTATAATATGATGGATGATTTTCCTGCATCGACAAATCGCAACCCGTACATGACGAGTAAAAAAACGATCGTCGTTTGCAAGACTCCTACGACGATGAGATGTTTCCATTGTTCCTTTGGCGGAAGCTTCACTTTCCAGATTAATACAATAAGTAAAAGCGTTACTGCACCAATTCCAAATCGAAAGGCACTAAAAGTAAACGGACCCATAAAGGAGAGGGAAGCTTTCATCATGACCCAGCTATACCCCCAGATGCTAGTAATAATAAGGATGAGCATCCAAATAATGACATTTGCTTGTTTATACATAAGAATTACCTTCTTTTTTACAAAATGAAAAGGGAAACTATATGGCGTTTCCCTTTTCTTCAAGACTAACATGTTATAAGCAATCATTCTATTAATCTAGTCATGTGAAATGGTTGTTCTTGTTACTTCTTGAATATTCACTTTAACTTTTTGTGCATCATCGTTTCCATCTACTTCAACAAAGTAATTTCCAGGTTGTAAGTCCGTAAACACAAAATGACCGGTTGCATCCGTAACGGTCGTACCAATCACTTGCCCATTTTTCCCTCTGCGAATGGTAACTTCCTGATTAGATTGCTGATCGGCAACTGTTCCAAGTACATGTCCAGTTGCACTTGTTCTCCATTCTGCTACTGGAGTAGGTACTGGCTCGGTAAATGGAGCTTCCCCATTATTATGCTCCGTTGGTTCATATAATGAGCGAATAAGCTCTTCTTGAGGTAGTCCATCATTACTCCATACGTTATACACATATGGACTAATACCTTCAACTGTATTTCCAGCCGGAGATGGTGCTAACGATCGTTTTATTTGATTGATACTATCCGCAACACTATTCAAGTATAGCGCGGGGCCGATCACAATTCCTCTATTTCTCGGTAAGTCCTTTTGCCATTCAATCCATTGATTAAATCGTTCCTCACGAGCTGGATCTGCATCACTATCATAGTTCATGACATATGCATAGTCTAGATAGCCTTCCTGCACCCACTTTTTCCAGTTTTGATGGGCACGTTGCACCGGATCCATATCCCACCAATCTGTGTTTCTCGGGTCATCAAATCCCCAAGACAATACAGCAGCAGATAGTTCCGCAGCAGGATCTGCAGCCATTAACGCGGCATAAATACGTTGAATTAACGTATCGACTTGATTTACTTTCCAGGCAATCCATTCTTCATCAGATGGAAGTGGTCGATCGTCTCTACCTGTTTCTGCTTGAAACCTGGCTAATGAAGTTGGATTATACCCTTTTCCATCTTCCGGATAACGAATATAGTCAAGATGCACGCCATCGACATCATAATTTTTCACAATATCTGTAACCATATTGACCACATGATCTCTCGCATCTGGATGTCCTAAATCAAGATATGGCTGCCAATAAGGGACAGTACCATTATAATCCTGTGTAACCCAAGTTTCTTCTTCTGGTGCATCTGGGCCATTAGTATTCCAAATATGATTCGGATCCTCTGGTTCCCCACCATAAATGCTATGCCACATTGGTCCTACGATTACCCAAGCGTGAACTTCAATCCCATTTTCTTTAGCTTTTTCTACTAAATAACCGAGTGGATCAAAACCTTCTGGCACGGCCGGATCCTGCGTAAAAGGTAATACATCACTGTGGTAATATGCATCATGACGCCTACTAACCTGTGCAACAATCGTATTCATATTAGCAGCCTTTACATCACGTACTAATTGATCAATTTCCTCTGGAGTCTTCACCCCCGGTTCGAAGGCTTGTACCCAAAATGCTCGAATAAATCCGTCCTCCCCATTTTCTTCCGCTGCAACTTGGTAGCTGTCTACATGTAGAGAAGTCATTACCAAAGCGAACATAGCAACAACCATAAGCAATTTTTTTACCATTTCCATTCCTCCCCTAGGTTTTGTAAATCTACTACTTTCGTTGTCACCTACCTTTTTCAAAAAATATATGATTAACTCGCTTCACAGATAAAGTTGTGATGCATCAAAGTAGGAGGTAGCGAGAAAAACATCGCCTAAGAATGTGGATATAAAGTGCATTATGTGGATTACTACTATTCTAGTTACTATCATTCTACTTTTATTTTGGAATGGATATAAGTGACAAAAGTGGCATTTTATATTCCGAATAACATAGGACGAAAGCATCTCTCCGCTAAGAAGATTTCCCTATTATCTCTGCTACCATTTTGGGGAGTGGAAAAATTTTAAGTAATCAGCTCTTCACAGAACCCTGTACTAATCCCTCTGTCATTCTTCGCTGGAAGAAAATAAAGAACAACAAAACCGGGATGGTGGCTACTGTCGATGCGGCCATTAATCCACCATAATCAGCAGTAAACCGGCTGAAAAATTGTTGTAAGGCAAGCGGTAGCGTTCGTAACCTGTCATCTTGAATAAAAGTAACGGCAAATACAAATTCATTCCAAGCTGTAATAAACGCAAAAATACTCGTTGCCGAAATCCCTGGCCATGCTAACGGGAAGATCACTTTTCGAAAAGCTTGCATGCGTGTACATCCATCAATCAATGCGGCTTCCTCTATTTCTGTTGGAATGGAACTGAAATAACTTCGTAACATCCATATACAAAATGGTAATGCGAATGTTAGATACGTTATCATTAACCCTATTAATGAATTGGTTAACTCTAGATTACTCATGACAATAAATAAAGGAATAATCAACACTACTAATGGAAACATTTGGACGAACAGAATTGTTAACAAAATAATGCCCTTCCCTTTAATAGGGAATCGACCTAAAGCATATCCAGCAAGTGATGCAATTGTAGTTCCAACAATCGTTACTGTGCCAGCTACTATTAAACTATTTTTAAAGTAGTTCCAAAAATTAGCTCTGACAAAAATGTCTCGATAATGCTCAAAAGTAAATTCATGTGGCCATAAGGTAGGTATTTTACTAAAAATTTCCCCCGAAGGCTTCAACGAACTAATAACCATCCACCAAAATGGGAAGATCGACCCGATAAAAACGATGACCGCTAAAACATAGATGAATACTTTTTGGGTTGTTGTCTTATTTTTCATGCTTTCACCGCCTTATCTTCACGTAAGAAGTAAACATAGATAACAATAAAGATCATTAATAATATAAACATCAACATAGCTATTGCAGATGCCATTCCAAAATTCAATGCATTGATCGCTTCATTCCAGGAATACAACGCTAATACAAACGTACTCTTAGCAGGTCCACCCTCTGTCATGACATATATTTGGTCAAATATTTTAAAGTCCCAGATGGTAGATAAAATAAATAGAATGAGTAGCAAAGGTTTCAACATCGGTAACGTAATTCTCGTTAATTTCTGCCAACCATTTGCCCCGTCAATTTCAGCCGCTTCATACAATGTATGAGGTATCGTCTGGAACCCTGCTAATAAGGATACTGCAATAAAAGGAAAGCTCTGCCACACAATCATGAGAAAAATAACAAAAAACGCTGTTAAGCTCGTATTAAACCAGGCATATCCATCGAATGTATTCAGCCCGATTGATGTTAGGAAGTAGTTGATAACACCATACTGATCATTAAACATCCATTTCCAAACAATCCCCCCAGCTACTGCCGGAAACACCCATGGTATCAGGATCACAACACCTAGGATTTTACTACCTTTAAATCTCGTATTTAAAAGTAAAGCAACAGATAACCCAACTAGTAACGTACCTCCCACACAGGACAGCCCAAACAGTACTGTATTTCTTGTCACTGTCCAAAAGAAAGGATCTGATAACGTTTCACGATAATTGCTAAACCCTGCCCACTCTGCTTCCCCGGTAATAATGGAATACATATCATAATGCTGGAAGGATAAAAAGAAAGTATAGAGCAAAGGATATATCGTTAATCCCATAATTAAAATGATAGCAGGCAAAAGTAGTAGCCAAGGAAGCCATTTTGATTTCATATTCTCAACCCCAATCTACCTATGAATAAGCCGATGCTGCGCTAGCTAACATCGGCTCCCCATAAGCTATTGAACATTCTTTATTCCGTAGCAAAAATTTTATTCATCGTTTCTGCTATCTCATCTAAAGCTTCTTGAACAGTTTTATCACCAGTCATAATTTCTTGGATTGGTGATACGAATAAATTTTCTCCTTCAAATCGACCCCAGGATGGACTTGCTGGATAAGATCTTCCATCTATCATTGCCTCTGCAAAGACGGCTAGTAGTGGATCTTCCGTAAATATTGGATTATCCAATCCTTCTAATGTACCTGGGAAGAAACCAGTAAATTGAGCCCATTCACTAATATTTTCTTCTGAAACCATTAGTTTCAAATATTCAGCAGCCAATTCCTTATTTGGAGATTGTTCAAAGATTGCTAAATTAGAGCCTCCAACAAAACTAGCATTATTATCTTTCATTGGTAATGGAGCAATACCAATCTTATCCTTGATATCTGGATTCTCATTAATCATTGCATTCACACCTGGTGCAACATCAATGGCCATTGCTAAATCCTCTTGGGCAAATGCTTGACGTGTATCTAGCACGGACCAGTTTAATGCACCTTCTGGAACGAAGCCATTTTTGTACATATTTGTATAATGCTCGATCGCTTCAACCGCTTCTGGTTCATTCACTTTAGAAACCCACTGCATGTCACCATCGTCATTTTCTTCTTGGACAGCAAGCTCTCCACCAAAATGCCAAATCGTTGGTAATACAGCATGCTGATTAATACCAATCGCAGGGTATGCGAATGCATCAGTGTTATTAATAATTGCTTCCCCAGCTGTAAGCAACTCGTCATATGTGGTAGGTACCTCTACTCCTGCTTCGTCCAAAATTTCTTTATTATAAACTAGTTGTCTTAAACCTGCATACCATGGGACACCATATAAGCTATTGTCATATGTACCAACCTCTTCTAAAGCTGGTACCCAACCATCACCCATGCCCCATTCGGCAACAACATCATCTAAATTCATCAATGCTCCCATTGCTGCAAATTCTGGATTCCACGTAGTACCTAATTCTGAGATGTCCGGAGCATTACCACTAGCCATGGCAGTAATCAAATTTTGGTGGGCAGATAGCCATGGAATGAACTGAACATTTACCTCGACATTCGGATACGTCTCATTAAACTGTTCCGTCACCCCATCAAAGTAAGCTTCTGCTTCTTCCGGAGATCCTGTCTCCATAATCCATACGGTAAGTTCCGCTGATTCATCTGATACAGCCTCGTCAGAATCCTCTGTTTCATCAGGTTCTTCTTCATTTGTTTCTGGTTCTGTTGTTTCTGGATCTTCCTTTTCTCCCTCGGATTCATTGTCTGAAGAACATCCAATTAAAAACAACATAAATACCAAAGCCAGTACAAAACCAAGCTTCAGAAAACGACCACTCATTTTAAATAACCCCCTCCATCATATTGATAACGCTTTCACAACCACACTTCCGTACTCTCGTAATCAAATATATGTAAGCTCCCCCAAATTAATGTTTAAAAAAACAAAAAGAGGGACGGGGGGGTCAGTCCCTCCGTCCCAGTCTGACTCATTCCACTACCAGGCGATCTTTCCCATGACGACATTTTTTTGAGCACCTGTTGCGGAAGGTAGATTGTTCGTTCGTTGTTTATAGCATTGATAACCTAATATAGCAAAGGAGATAGCTTCTTTTGCTTCGGCAGGCATACCATACTCATCTGTTCCCTTTATTATTAGTTGGCTTGGTAAATAGGTAGCTATTAGATACATCAACGTATTATTGAATCTACCACCTCCACTAACTAGAACCTCCTGTAAATGAGCTGAACTAGTAAACTTGCTTATTTCCAAGGCAATCGTTTTTGCAGTCAAGGCAGTTACCGTTGCAATGCGATCTACATTATTAATCTGGTATTCTTCCGCTTGAAGCCATGCCTTTTTTGCGAATTCTATACCAAACGATTCCCTCCCTGTACTTTTAGGAGCGGGCATGTGGAAATAAGAATGATCAAGAAGTTCTGACAGCCAACGTTCATGAACCTTTCCTTTAGCAGCCAATTCACCGTCTTTATCAAAGCTTTGCTTTCCTCCTGTTGCCCAACCAGTAAAGGCATCGATGATCATATTTCCAGGTCCCGTATCATAAGCAATCGCTTCTGACTCACTACAGTTTCTAGGAAGTATAGTCATATTAGAAATGCCACCAATGTTTAATAAAGCACTCCCATACTCTTTCTTTCTAAAAAACATGTAATCGACATATGGAACTAAGGGTGCACCCTGACCACCAGCAGCCATATCCCTTGTTCGAAAATCACCGACAGTCTTGATTCCTGTGCGTTCAGCAATAACTCCAATATCTCCTATCTGAAATGTAGAAGTTACTTGATTTCCATCGATCGTAATTGGTTCTGGTTGATGGAATATCGTTTGTCCATGAGAACTTATTAGTAGAATATCACTTTCCTCCAACCCTGCTTCCTGTATAGCACTCCTTGCAGCCTCTGCGAATAACTCCCCTAAATACATATTCATAGCCGAAATTTCTTCTATCCTAGCATGTATCGGGTCACATAAGGCAAGAATCATTTCTTTTACATTTTCGGTATATGAGTATGTTTTAAAGTGGATTGGTTTAATATCTATAGATGGTTCTTGTTCTTTTATTTCAATCACTGAAACGTCTATTCCATCCAATGAAGTTCCCGACATTAGCCCCACTATATAATGACTTTCTTCGTGTCGACTCATGTACAAAATCCTTTCTCATTTAAAACTATATTAAAAATAGGCTGTTTTCTTAAAGAGTATTGCTTTTTCCAAGTAATGATTATTATTCGAAGTTGAAGTAAAATGTGCAGTAACTTTGAAACGTTGTTCTCCCTTAATCTTATTGAATCGAGAGTGCTACAAACCCCGCTTCAGCAGAATACTTCGCTAGTGGTGATTGTCTAGTTATGGAATGGTGTTAGCCAATGATTTCAAAACTTAGTGGATCTCTTCCCAATGGTACAGAAAGTTATTTTTTAAGGGAATACATATTATGAAGTCTCCATGCACTATTCTAGCGGAAGAAATACACGTAGACTCCGGCGGGAGGAAAGGCATCGGTGAGACCCCGCAGAACGGAGTTCGAGGAGGCTCACCAGCCGCCCGCGGCAAAGTAGACACTGTAAAAGCGACCTAAAGGAGCTTGAACAGATGTCGCACTTGTGCTGGAAGTGAAAGCGAAGTGTATTTCTAGAGCGAGGTTTGGTGCAGTAAATCAAGTTTCACCACGTTTTTCACACTAAGTTACTTCGCATTTTGAAATAAAAATAACAACAATCCATACAAAAAGAACCTAAAAATAAGATCGAATAATATTATGCAATCTGGGTCTCAGCCGTAAAATATGTGGTTGTCGACCAAAATGAACACGGTTTGTTAATAGTATTACATGTAATTCCACTGTTGGATCGAACCAAATACTAGTACCAGTAAAACCTGTATGGCCATATGAATTTTCCGAAAATAAATCTCCACAAGAGGACTTTTCTGGGCTTTGCAAAATCCAACCTAGCCCTCTGTGCTCAGTAGAAAATGGTGTGAAATTTTTTCTAGATAAATTTAGCGATGTTTCCGACAAAAGCTGTTTCCCCTTATAAACACCGTTATTTTCTATCATTGATGCGAATTTTTGCAAATCGTATATAGTGGAAAATAAGCCAGCATGACCACTTATTCCTCCCATTGATTCCGTATTGTCATCATGTACAATCCCACTCTTGTATTCGTTCAAACTCTTACTGTACTCTGTTGCAGCATATCTATCTCTTTCAAAAGAAGGATTAAACATTGTATTGGTCATTTCTAGCGGTTTATAAAATTGATCCCGAACAAAGTCAGAAAATGGTTGTTGGGTTACTTGCTGTATGACATTAAACAAAGTAATCAAACCAAGATCACTGTAAACTACTTTGCTTCCGCTAGCATATTCAAGGGGCTGCTCATATATTCTATTAAAAATTGCAGTCGTAGATAAGTTATCCGCGTAATATTGCTTGTGTGCGGGTAGCCCAGAAGTATGTGTTAGCAACTGTTTTAAGGTAATTTCTTCTTTTCCAACCTTCGCAAAGTCGGGTAAGAAATGACCAACTGTATCATCCAGCCTAATTTCACCTTCATCAATCAGCTTTAACATCGCTGGTAATGTGGCAACTACCTTGGTCAAAGAAGCAAGATCAAAGACTGTATCCATTTGCATCGGAGCCTTTTCGGGAAGAACTACCCGATTCCCAAGTGCCTCTTGTAATATAACATCCCCTTTATGAGAAACACTCAACACAGCCCCAGGGATATGCTTTAATTCAATTTCTTTTTTCAAAAAATCAAGTACTTTTTCTCTCATGTATTACACCCTTTAACTAGATTTTTTTGATATGAGTAATAGCTTTTACAGACTTCATATCCAAGTTTGTTATAAAACGCTATTAAACCTGTCCAATCAATAAGTATCGAATTAATATTTCGTTTCCTTAGGTAAGCAATTGCTGATTCGACAATAAAAATACCATATCCATACTTACGCTCCTTTGCATCTATACCTAATGGACCGATACCCCCAAGTTCACCATCATATAAAGGATCCCAGTAAACATTTTGTGCGATAACAGGAGAATTCGAATCATTTATCCTACAAAAACCAATAATTCGTTCATTCTTTTTCAGGACGACAAATTCACGGCCATTCCCTCCCAATTGAAAGTACTGAATAGCTTCATATTCCCATCTACCTGGAAAACAACGATGCATAAAGTCTAAGAATTCCTCCTTTTCATCTTCATCTAATAAAGAGACTATCACATCATTTTTAGTTGGGATTGAAAGTGATTTTTCCATTTCATAATGACAATCCAAATCAAATTCTTCCCCACATATGTTATACCCTTGCTTTTCAAACCACGTAGCAGTTTCCTTATACTGTATGGGAATTCCGGGGAAGTAATGCCACGTATCCTTCCCTAACCATATACGTTCAATTCCACTTTCCATTAATTTAGACTCTGCATGCTGTAACAACCTCTTTCCAATACCTTGATTCCGATATTTTTGATCTACAAGTAATACTTGAATCCAACCCGTTTCCTTACTGATTCCAACCTCTATGTTATCCTGCCATTTCTTCGTCACAATGAAACCGCTCACATTATTTTCATGATCAATTGCAATTAGTGAACCATCGTGGAAGACATTTACATCATTGAAACTGTTTTGCTTGAACAATTCCTTACGAAGGGGAAAATCTTTTCCTATCTCTTTATTCCACAGGTTTACTAAGTCTTCTATTCTATCAAAATTCCATTCTATAAATTTCATAGATTTACTCCTTTAATTACTATTTATAGTTACTTTATCGTAAATCAACTACATTGTAAAATACAATTTCAATAATTTACACAATTATCGATAAAAAATTTCGAAATAATAATTTAAAATTATGATAATTATATTGAAATATAAATTCATTGATGATAGACTAGTTTTGTGAATATTTCTACTTCTAAACTATAAATCTACTTATACTTTTGTAATTTTAGAAGTGGAAGCAAAGGGTGGTGGTTTTAATAGATAAAATGTATGCGCTTACTTACTTGTTAGTACATAACAGTTATTAGTTTTCCTCATAGAATCCAACGTATTAAGTCCAATTCTTTTAATTACTCGAAAAGGGAGAGAATAATTTGAAAAGACATTTGCACAAGATTATCGTAGCTGTATTATTTTTTAGTAGTATTTTCTTTTTGTCTGAATCCGCTCAAACGAAAGCGGAAGAAAATGATTCTGAATCATACATTGAAGTTACAACCACAGAGGAAGGTGGTAATACAGTAACTGGTAGCCCTGTAATTACTGCTGTACCAACTCCAGGAAAAGCAATAGATAATATTGTATTTTCTGCAAAGGCATTAAATGAAGCAGAGGAATTATACTATCCTTATACACCGATCACAGGCGAACCTTATTCATGGAGCTGGCCGACTGGAGATCCTTGGGTTCCAGACGGTGAGTATACGTTGAAAATGGATATAACGTATTCTTCAGGGGAGCTAGAAACGATTACTAGAAATATACATGTTGATAACTACGCAGAGTCAAATGCACCAGACTCACCTAAGGATTTAATAGTGAGTACGAGAACGAGTAATAGTGTCGAATTGGCATGGAATTCATCAACCTCTTCAAAACTATTTAACTATGAACTATATCAAGATGGGGAAAAAATAGCTGAAACGACAGATACTTCCTATGTAATTGATGGACTTACTTCTGATAATACTTATGAATTTAGAGTGAAGGCAAAGGATATCTACAATAATCTGTCCATAGATGACAACACAATTAAGGTACTTACCCATGGAGAGAGTGGTGGTGTCGATTCATTGCCATTCATTAGTGAAATACAAGCACCCGAGCCGAATGGGGTTACACCTGGAAGTGAGGGGTATTCAGGATCTATTGATTTATCCGTTTCTGTTGAAGATGACTCAGTAGACAATGTAGATTTTTTTGTTAAAACTTATGAGGCTCCAGAATTAGATTATTGGAAGTTCCCAAGTACAACAAAAGACGGTGACACGTACTCCATTTCTTGGAATACGACAAGTGCTCCTGAGGGCAACGTTATTATCAAAGCCGTCGCTTCCGATCAAAATGGGCAATCTACAACTGTAACGAGTGTGTTTTTAGTAGACAATGAGATAGAAGGATATGTCCCTCCAACCTGGGAGCCAGCAGATACACCTCCATCGAATTATATCATTGCCTATTTGGCTGGTTGGGCTACACTTAGTGGATTTGATATTATGCGTGATTTAGATGCATCACGTCTAACACATGTAAACTATGCATTTGGACTAATCGGGGATGACTTAAAGATAAAAATGAGTGATCCTGTTCATGATCCAATTAATTTTGTAGAGTTAGGAAAATTAAAAGAAAAATACCCTCACTTAAAAACGACAATCGCAATCGGTGGATGGGGCGGTTCGGCAAACTTTTCGGAAGCAGCTGCCACGGAGGAATCCAGAGAAATATTTGCTGACAGTGTTGTTGAATTTATAATCGAACATGGATTTGACGGTGTAGATTTAGATTGGGAATATCCTGTTACCGGTGGCGGACCAGGAACATATCCAAATCCAGATGACCGAGACAATTACCCACTGCTATTAGAAACGTTACGCGAGAAATTAGATGAACAGGGTGAAAAAGACGGCGTTCATTATACCCTTTCCATTGCCGGTGCTGCAAATACTGGATTTGTAGAAAATACGCAATTAGGTTTATCCCAAGAATATCTTGATTATGTTCAAATTATGACGTATGACATTCACGGAACATGGGAAAGCTTAGCTGATTTCAATGCTCCACTTTATGATGATGACGGTAAAACTTGGAGTGTAGATAAAGCTGTTGATGCATATTTGAATGCTGGTGTGCCAGCAGAAAAAGTTGTTATGGGTGTCCCTTTCTATGGGTACACATACAATGTGTTATCCAATGAAAATAACGGATTACGCCAAGAATTCGCTGGAAGTGGCTCTGTCACTTTTAACAGAATTATTAGAGATGATTACTTAAGTAACGGTTATGTTCGTTATTGGGATGAAGGAACACAAGTACCATATTTATTCCATGAAGAAGAATCCATCTTCATCTCTTATGATGATGAAGAGTCTATGGCAATTAAAGCTGCATACATTCGTGAAAAAGATCTTGGCGGAGCAATGATATGGGAAATTAGCCAAGATAATGGTATCGCTCTACTGGATTCTCTATACACTGTTCTGAAAGATCCAATTGATCGATCTGATGAAGATCCGGATGAACCTGATACAGATGAAGGAACGGATGAAGATAAAACACCAAATGATGGTAATAATGATGATTCCGAAAATGATGATTCTGATGATAATTCAAATGGTAAAAACTCTAATTCCGATGATGACTCCAAAGATGAAAATAATAACACTATTGATACTAACAAAAATAGTGATAAAAATAAGGAAAAAGAATCTGGAAAAGAATTGCCTAACACTGCCAGCCCTATGTATAACACATTACTAATTGGTCTCATGTTGGTAGGTGCTGGATTAATAATTGCATTTGTACGATATAGACACGTGATTAAATAAAGTGAACCCTTAACTAATGGGAGTATTAATTTTTATACTGTGACAATACAGCAACGTGATTTCCGCTATGTGTAGTCGCTTTTCGCGGGCAACGATTCAGCTTCCTCGGAAGCTGAATCCACTTTTCTTTACCAGCAGCGATTCGTTCTTAAATTGAAATATTCGCTCCCAAGCAACAATTAACGCAGTAAAGGTTGCAAGCATATTACTAACAGAAGAATTTCACAAAGACTCTTTCGGGACAGCAAAACAGTCCCAGACCCGTAAAGAGTGAAGAGTCGATATAAAAAATTGCCTTACAAATAATCAAGGAGACGGATAGTTAATTACTATGCGTCTCCTTTACAGTAATATTACTTACTTCTCATAAATTCTTCATTTATAGCCATATTTTCTTCTAGTAAGGCTGCAACTACTGCTCCACCTACAGGTTCTATTTTAGGTTTAATTAACTTCACCTTCCGACCATGTAGTTGAAATTCCTGCTCCATACCACCCTGAAATAAATCCAATCGATTAAACAAACCGCCAGTTAAAACGACAGGTACTACTTCCTCCATACTAGAAAACAATCTATTTATCAAACATACAATTGCTTTCCCAATATAAGATGCATTGTTCTCAATAATCTTCTGCGATACGGAATCCCCTGTATCTGCTGCTTCTACAACTAACTTGCTTAGTGAAGCAATCCTTTCCTTTTGATTTTTAGCTTGATAAATTGAATGGATTATATCCGGGAGTTTTTCCACATTAAAATGATCTTGAAATAATCTTGTTAACTCCGTTCTAGAACCAAGGCCATCGTATGCTGAAAAAGCAGCTTCTAACCCCTGACTACCAAGCGCATAGCCACTTCCTTTTTCGCCTAATAAGTAACCCCATCCCCCTACTCGTTCCAGGTTACCATCCTTATTTAGACCAAATGTAATTGAGCCAGTCCCACCAATTTGAACGATTCCAGGTTTTCCAAAAGTTCCTGAATATAACGCCGTAATAGCATCATTATGAACCGTAACCGGAATGGAGTTAGGGAGTACTTTGCTAATTACTTGTTCCATTCCTTTTCTAGCCGTAATATGGTCTACTCCAGACATACCAGCAAATACTCGCTTTATTTGTGGAAACAATTCTCTATTATGTAAATATAATGTTTCAATTAATTTTGCTAACTCTAACTCAAGATCTGGTTTAGCAACACTATTCGGATTGGTTGCACCAACTGTAGCTTCAGCCAATATTTCTCCTTTTGAATTAGAAATTACTCCCTTTGTTTTTGTTCCACCGCCATCAATTCCTAGAACATACATCACATAAACCTCCTTAGAGATGAAAGAAGCCAACTCATTTCAGAGTTAGCTGTTCCGTCACTTATATATTTTCTTTCCACTGTTAGATAAAAACTCTACAGCTTCTCTAGTAGCATTCAGATGCATAACCGTTTCATCATATTGTAAGGAAGCTACACACATAAATAGAATATCAATTACTTGAAGCTGAGCAATTCGAGAAGAGGTTGCACCACTTCTAAACGTAGGTTCTTTCGTTGCAGAAGTATATAATTTAATATCTGCTTGATCCGTTACGACCGAATTTCCGTACTTTGTTAAACTTATCGTAGTCGCCTGATGCTTTCGTGCTAACTCTAGTACCTTAGCAACTTCAACCGTTTCACCAGAAAAAGATATTCCTACAACAACATCTTCAGCTTCTGAATTAGCAACTTGTGTTGCTGCCATGTGCATATCCGTAAATGCATATGCCGATTTATTAATCCGAAGAAATTTTTGCTGGGCATCCTGTGCAATGATACTGGAAGCTCCTACACCAATAAAATGAATGCTTCTTGCGTTTTTCACCACTTCGACAGCTTTCTCCAGTTCATCTACATTTAATAGTTCAGCCGTTTCACGGATAGTTTGGATACTGTTATTGGTCATTTTATCAATAACAGATAGTAAAGGTTCATTTGGTTCAATATCCCGGAACCCCGCATCATTTGATTTTTGGAGATCACCGGCTATGCGTAACTTTAGATCTTGAAACCCCTTTAAATTCAAAGATTTACACAGCCTAATTACTGCGGCTCCACTAGTGGAGCTCCTTCTTCCTAACTCATTAGCTGTAAGTGAGATTGACTCCTGTGGATTCTCAATAATATAGGAGGCAATTTTTTTCTCAGAAGGAGGAAGAAATGGTAGCATTTCGGTAAGTATTACAATTCCACCAGTTGTTGACATGTTATCAGCTCATTTCTATATTAAATATCCTTTTTCATAACATGGAAAGTTCGGGTGATCTCAAACCCTGTTTTTTTATATAAATAACCAGCAGCAGTTTTTTCACCAGTCCATAGGAACCAAGCTCCGTGTAAACTCTCCGCCTTCATTTGTTGTAAGCATAGGTTTAACAATATTTTCCCTAACTTTTTACCTTGTTGTTCTGGGTCAACTCCAAATGGCCCAAATCGATCTGGGACACCTTCATATCCACCAAAGATACAGAAACCAACCACTTTGCTTTCCTGTCTAGCAACTAGAATACGTTCCATCGGTAATCCTTGAAGTACTCCTTCTCTAATAGCTCTACCCCAATCTGGGTTAAACTTAATGTTAGCAAACTGAATTACCTCATATAGATCCTTATCTTCAGCTAATGAAAATGTATATCCTTCCGCTTCTCTTTGCTCTACCAGTTCTTTTATTTCATCCGAAAGTTTGAAATCAACTAAATTTCGATCCATTGCTATAGGTGAATATAGTTTAGCAAAACCTTGGTTTAATAGAAACCGATACGCTTCTGGATATGCTTCTTCATCAATACCAGGCATAATATAATTCGGTGCATATGATGAAAAGAACACATGCTTTCTCCCATTTTCTTTAAGAAATTCCGTTGCATCCTTCATAAGTTGAGCTCCAACATTTGATTCACGATGATTCTCGTCTACAAAAAAGAATGGTATCCAGCCATTATCCGGTTCTAAATCGGTTTGAAACATTGGCAATAATCTTCGAACTGCATATACACATCCGATTAATTTTTCGCCATCAAATGCCACACGTAAGCCTTCTGGATCAAAGTTTGCATCCAATAACACTAAATTCCGAAAACGTTTCGATGTTATAGGGTCTTTCCATAACGATTTATTCCATAAGTCAACAATTTGTATCTCATCTCCAGATTGATAATGTCTAAATGTCATCATGATTCATCTCCTCCCTTTCCCTTGGTTGCTATTTCGATAGCTTGTCGAACGAATCCATTAGCTTGATCGATATATCTTTCTGCTTCCTGAAGTGTAACACCTGTCTTGATAATCACTATTGCAGGTTTTACTTCGTATTTAGTCATCTCTAGGACTTGTTCCGCTTGTTCATACGAAACCTTGGTGATGGTTGATACAATATTTTTAGCTCGTTCTCTTAATTTATGATTACTAACCTTTAAGTCTACCATTAAATTTTCATATACTTTACCTATTTTAATCATCGAAGTTGTTGTAATCATATTTAAGATCATTTTATGAGCAGTAGCAGCTTTCATACGTGTTGAACCTGTTAGTACCTCCGGACCAGTTAGTACTTCAATATTAACATCCGCATGTTGGCTAATTACGGAATCTTTATTACTTGATAGACTAACCGTACTTGCACCAATTTTATTAGCATACTTTAATGCACCTGAAACATATGGTGTTCTTCCACTTGCTGCAATACCAATAACCACATCTAGTTCTGTTAGGTTTCTAACTTGCAAGTCTTTAGCACCTAATTCTTCACTATCTTCTGCACCTTCTACAGCGTTTTCTATAGCCTTCGTTCCACCAGCCATTACTGCTTGAACTAAATTCGATGGCGTGCTAAATGTAGGTGGGCATTCAACAGCATCTAATATGCCAATACGGCCACTAGTGCCTGCACCTACATAAAACAACTTACCACCATTTTTCAACGAGTTGTATACGGTATTAACCGTTGTTTCAATTTCTGGTAATACCTGCTGTACACTTTTGGCAACAGTCATATCTTCTTTATTGATTGTTTCTAATATAGCTAATGTTGACATGTTATCTATGTTAGTAGAATTTTTATTTCTCATTTCAGTTGTCAAAGTTGATAATTTATTCATCTATTATCCATCCTATTTGTATAAGAGATATGGTTCTTTTTTCTTCCGAAAGGATTCTAACTGCTCCGTACAATTTTCTAAAAATGTATGCGAGGTACCCTTCCATATATGATTTCTCAATGCTTTTGTCCCAGCCAAAAGATCAAAGAAATATTTTTCATGTTCATTTTTTAAAAAGCTAAAATCCTCTGGATATAACTCAGCAATTGTTTCCAATAAAATGATTCCTGCTTCCAAAGAATTTAATTCATCTCGATTTACCACATGTAATTGTATTCCTCCACATATCTTGTCTTTATGTTTTTGATAAGTAGGAATAAACGATGTTGGTCTTGCTAAGACACCAGTTATATTTTTCTGATTAAAGGATTTCGCGAGATCTTGACCATCAATAAATGGTGCACCTACTAACTCAAACGGTCTAGTAGTACCTCTTCCCTCGGATAAATTTGTTCCTTCTACTAAACAAGTTCCTGGATATAATATATTCATATCAATATTTGTTGTATTTGGAGATGGTGGTACCCAAAACAAACCTGTATCATCAAAATAATTACTCCGATTCCATCCCTCCATCGGAACTACGGTTAATTCACAATGATAACCAAATTCATGTTTGAATAATAAGGCGAGCTCTGCCACGGTCATAGCATGCCTATTTGGTATAGGCAACAAACCAACAAAAGACCGAACATCTTCTTCTACAAGATTACCTTCCATTTTATCTCCTGATATAGGATTTGGCCGATCTAACACAACAAAATGTTTATGATTTTCTGCACAAGCCTCCATTACATATGCCATCGTGTAAATAAAGGTATAATACCGAGATCCTATATCTTGTAGGTCGAAGACAACAACATCAACTTGTTCCAACATTTCCCTGCTTGGTTTTCTACTAGCACCATATAAACTGTAAACAGGTAAACTAGTATAGGGATCAATAGTTGATTCAACTTTTTCTCCTTCTTTTGCATCCCCTCGAATACCATGCTCAGGAGCATATAACGCTGTTAATTGGATATCGGGGTGTTTGTAAAATAAATCTATTGAAGGGATTAGTTTTTCATTAACTCCTGTCATATTTGTCACTAAACCAATTCGCTTACCTTTAAATGAAGCAAATTCTTTTTGCAAGAATACATCTAATCCTAGTCTCATTCGATTTCACCTACTTTAATTTCATATCTTGGAAAAGATTTCATAGCTATCCACATTAAAACTAGGCTTAATAAACTGCCACTAATGAATACCACTAAAACTGGGATCATACTTATGACTACATATACGAGATAACTCCCAACAATCATCATGATTGTATGGATTGGTTTTCCAAGCACAATAATTATTGATCGTTTCAGATATTCCAACGTCTTACATTCAAAATGAACATACATTGGAAAAATGTATAACACAACAGCAAAGTATATAAACATAGCAAAAATGATAAAGAATGATAAAAAGGATAGTAGAATATATTCTGTTGTTTGGAAGAAACGTAAATCGATATACAGAAAAAGCCCAAGGATTGACAATATACCTCCAATCAAATTCATTTGTGTAAAACTTGATTTATAAGTCTTCACAAATGTTTTATATACAGGAATATCTGTTTCACCTAGTACCCATTTACGTGTAACTGCGAACATGGCAGCGGTTGCTGGAAAAAAACCGAAAATGACTAATCCAATTATGGAAAAAACAATCCATAATATATTTAAAAGAATCATTTTCATTATCCAATTTGATAGATCATATAGCTTCCAAACAATTCCTTCAAATCCCATTTTTATCGCCTCTTTATCATTCTAGTTGATTAAGTCTTTTAGGAAGACAGCCTGGATAAACCAGGCTGTTCAAGTATATGTTCAAATTATTATTGTGATTCAGCCCAACGATCATACGCGGATTGATGTACTTCAACTAATTTGTCAATACCTTGTTTTTCTAACGTACTAACATACTCATCCCATTTTGCGTCAATATCTTCTGCACCTGTGATAAATTTAGCTTCCATTTGTTCGAAGTAACTGTCGATATCTGGTTTATTTATATTGATTTCATTTTGCTCTTCTTCCGTAAAGTAAACTTGTGGATATGGTGATTTTGCATATGGAACTAATTCTTCTGAAACCCATTTATAAATTTCAAGAATAGTTGGGTTTCCACCTTCTTTTTCGAAGAATTCTTCTGTTAAGTTCATAGGCACGTTTGTACCAACACCTGGTGCATGTTTAGCATTTGTTTCCGTTGTACTAAGTCCTTCTTCAGCAAGTAAAACCCATTGATCATCTTCATTCCACTCATAAGTCTCGCCTTCAATTCCTAAACGAGAAAGGATCGTACCTTCTTCCGAGTATGCGTGGTCAATCCAACGCATCGTAGCTTCAGGATGTTCATTTTCTTTCGTAATCGCTGCTCTACCTCTTCTAATTTCGCTCATTAGAATAGCTAGTTTTTCATCGTTAGTCACACTTGTCATAGGAGGTAATACAGGGTAGTTTAAAGCTTCGGCTGGATCTTCAAAACCTACTTGAACAATTGGCCAAGTTGAGAATATTCCAGTACGGTTACCTTTTGCTACAAACTGCTCCCATGTATGAGAAAACATTTCGTTATCTAATAACTGCTCTTCATATAAGCGGTTAAGAAACTTCAAATATTCCTTGTATTCGTCTTGAACCCAAGCATATTTTACTACTCCATCTTCTTCATAGATACCATCATCTTGAACAATACCGAAGTTTGGTAATAAACCAACTCGTAAGTCAGCTGGAGAGTTTGCTGTTAATGGAATAACCTCTCCTACATTACCAGGGTCTTCCTCTTTAAATCTCTTCAATATCTCATAAAATTCATCCATCGTTTCTGGCTTGTCCACACCTAATTCTTCTAGCCATGGTCCATTCATCCACATAATAGGTGTTTTTGAAGTAATGGATTTATCAATTCCTGGTAGTGCATAAATATGTCCATCAGGTGTTGTAATAGAAGCCTCAAGATTTGGATTTTCTTCCATTATTTTTTTGAAGTTTGGTGCATATTTATCAATTAGATCTTCTAATGGAATAAGTAGACCTTGTGAACCATAGTCTGATTCTTCACTTGCTGTTAATTCCGCACCATAAAATAAATCAGGTAAGTCTAGACTAGCAAAAGCAAGTTGTTTATTTTGTGTAAAATCATCTGCAGCAGCTGTTCTGAAATCAAATTGAATATTTGTCTTTTCTTCCATCTCTTGGTAGAAGCCCATCTCTCCCCATTCCGGTTGAATTGGTGAGCTTTTACCCATCAATTCCAACGTGATAGATTCATCAACAATCGGATAACCAGATTCATTAAAGTTATCTGGTGTTTCTTCCGTTGAGGAAGTCTCATCATCATTTGAACATCCAACAAAAACTATTGCCGAAATCAAAAGTACCATTGCTAATAATAACCTGTTTTTTAATTTCACTTCGAATTCTCCCCTTTTATCTCAATAATTTTACAACAATAATAAATCTAACTTTCTATTACTAGTTGCTCACCTCACCTCCTTGGCTTACATTAGCCTTTAATCGATCCAATCATAACGCCCTTAAGGAAGAAGCGTTGTAAGAATGGATAAACAATTAGTAATGGTGCTGCGGATACAATCATTACTGCATATTTAATTATGTCTGCAATTCTTGCATGTTCACTTAAAGCTTCTGCTGTCCCGCTTTGTTGCATCAATTCAGCAGTTATCTGTTGTTGAACAAGTATTTCCCTTAAGAAAAGCTGTAATGGAAATAGTTCCCTATCTTGCAAGTAAATTAATGCACCGAAATACTGATTCCAATGTCCCACTCCGTAAAATAAAGCCATTACAGCGATAATAGGTGCTGATAGTGGTAATACTATTTGAAAGAAAGTTCTTATTTGAGAAGCACCATCAATTTCAGCTGCTTCTTCCAATCCTCTTGGTATACTCACTTTAAAGAATGTCATGGTAACAATGATATTCCACATTGCAGCAGCACTAGGTAATACCATAGCCCATACGGTATTGATCATGCCTAGGTCACGAACAAGTAAGTATGTTGGGATTAATCCTCCTTCAAAGAACATGGTGAAAACTAGTAAAGCCATAATCACATTTCTTCCAATTAATTCTTGTCTAGACAATGCGTAGGCACATGGTAACGTGACAGCTAAATTGATAAATGTACCTAACAAAGTATAGAAAATGGTATTTCGATATCCCAACCATATTTCGCTACTTTGAAAAACACGTTCAAAACCTTCAAACGTTATCCCCTTTGGAAACAACCACATTTCACCTGAATTCACATATTGTGGGTCACTAATAGACGCACTGATGATATATACTAATGGATACGATATAATAACAATGAAAAACCAAACTAAAAATTTATTACATATATCGAATACCTTATCGTTTTTAGATTCTTTTATACTCATTTTGGATACCCCTTTACCATAAGCTTGTACCCGTTCTTCTAGCCATGCGGTTGAAGAAGATTAAAATTAGGAAATTAATTACCGAGTTAAATAATCCTACAGCAGTTGAATAACTATATTGCCCATGTAATAAACCTGCTTCATAAACATAAGTTTGTATAACTTGTGAGGATTCTAGGTTTAATTCATTTTGCATTAATAGAATTTTTTCAAAACCAATAGACATCATGTTGCCCATGTTTAAAATTAGTAAAATAATTATAGTGGGCATAATGCTAGGCAAATTTATATGCCATATGCGTTGCAGCCTAGACGCCCCATCCACTTTAGCTGATTCATGAAGCTGGGGATCTACTCCAGCTAATGCAGCCAAGTAGATAATGGCTCCCCACCCAAGGTTTTGCCATTCATTAGACCAAACAAATATGGTCTTAAACCATCCAGGTTCTGTCATAAAACTAATGGGCTGAAATCCTAAAAATTGAATAAAATTATTAATTATCCCTGTTACAGGATTAAGAAATGCTATAACCATCCCAACAAAAACTACAATAGAGATAAAGTGTGGAGCATACGTTATCGTTTGCGCTGTTTTCTTGAATTTACCATCTCTTAACTCATTAAGTGCTAAGGCAACAATTATTGAAATGGGAAATAGAGCTAATGCGTATAGATTAATTCCTAAGGTATTTTTAATTAGATCCCAAAAGTAATAGGATTCAAAAAATCTGACAAAATGATCAAACCCAATCCATTCGCTTCCAAATATGCCATCTACAGCGCGAAAATTTTTAAATGCTATTTGCAGGCCATACATGGGATAATATTTAAAAACTAGGAAGTAAATTAAGGCGGGTGCGAGTAAAACATATAACTGCCAATTTATTTTCATCTTTCTCCAGTTATAACGCCGTTTCTTCTTCTTTGGAAGATTGCCAGACATGGTGTTTTCTGCCACTTGGGATTCAACCCCTTTCTTTAAAGTGCCTCTTCAATCAGTAGGGTTTCTCACTCTACGAATCGGACTTTCACAGTCAGCTAGCTGTGCCTCCACTTTTTTTAGACTGAAGCGGAGCTGACTTATTGCCCGTTACATACGGAATAAAAGATTACTAATTAATTTTCTAGTTTAGAATCTAGTAACTATTTGATAGAACTAATCGTAACTGGTAGTTTTCCACTTACCTGTTCCTTACCAAAAATTGCACCTGCAGCAACCTTTAAAGCCGGATAAGAAAATTCATATGTGTTGAGGTATGCATGAACATTTGGTAAATAAGCGAGATCATATGGACTTCTCATGGCAATAACAATAAATGTTTTACCGCTTTCAACTAGTTTTTCTGCAAGTTGAATTTGTTTACTGCCAGCAGTAATTGTCAGTGTGCCTAGGATTATCACACCATAATCCTGCGCTTTCTTCCCAATCGATTCTAGTTCCTCTTGGCTTAATTTCTGTGAGATCTGATAGACATCAACATTTTGGTGATATTCCTTTACAGCTTCTCCTAACGCTAGGTTCGCATACCGCTTATCCTCTACTTGCATCGTTGTTCCATTATCAGGGTAGATTACAAGAATGCGATCATCATTCTTTACATGAATAGGCAATATATTTTCGTTTTTTACAATCGTTACACCCTTTTTATACACCTCAAAAGCAAGTTCTTCGTGTTCCTTACTTCCAACAAGTGTAGGAATAGGAGAATTATTATCAAGTGATATATCATCCCACTTCACGTATTTTGCTTGAAGTGTATTAATTCGCTCATTTGCTTGATTAATCATGTTCTCGTTAATTTCTCCACGTTCTACTGCAGCGATAATCTCTTTAATTGTACCGACTTGTCTTTCAAAAGTATGAGATACCATAACAAAGTCTACACCTGCTTTAACAGCTAGAACGCCACCCTTTTCTGTACCAACACCCTGTGAAATTGCATTCATTTCCATACAGTCCGTTGTAACGACACCATTAAATCCAAGTTCTTCTCTAAGTAGTCCCGTAATTACTTTTTCGGATAAAGTAGCTGGTACACCGGGATCCGTTTCAATGGAAGGAAAATACACATGTGCTGACATCACGGTATCAGCTCCAGCTTCGATACTTTTTTGAAACGGATATAATTCAACCTTATCTAACCTGTTTCTATCATGCGATATCACTGGAAGATCCAAATGGGAATCAACATCCGTATCACCATGACCTGGAAAGTGCTTTAATGTCGTAATAACCCCAGCATCCTGCATCCCTTTCATTGCCGCTTGTCCAAACTGAGCTACCTTGTCAGGTGACTCACCAAAAGATCGGACACCTATTACTGGATTATCAGGATTATTATTTACATCGAGTACTGGTGCTAGATTCCAGTTAATACCTAGTGCTCTTAACTCTTTCCCAGAAGCAAATCCAATATCATATGCTTGATTCGGATCTTCTGTTGCACCTAATGTCATTGCACCCGGAAAAATAGTAGTCCCCTTACCCAGACGTCGAACAACACCATTTTCTTGATCCACACAAATCAATAAAGGATAAGTGTAACCTGCATTTTTAGCCTCTTGCTGAAGATCTGTTGTTAAAGCAAGGATCTCTCTAGGTGTTCCAATGTTACGACCGAATAATATAATGCCACCAATATGATAGTCATGGATCAGTTCTCTAATGTGCTTTGGAACTTCTAGCCCATCAAATCCAACCACTAATAACTTTCCAACTTTTTTTGCTAGATTATTATTTTTCAAAGTTATACCTTCTTTCTAGTCGGTAATCCTTTATATTTCAAATCCTGGAATAAATCCGCCTTTGCGAACGTTTCCACCAGTAGGGAACTTAAGAGTTTGAGCGTATTTTGTACGATTCACACAACCCCTTACTGTTCCAAGTGCTTTGTAATAATCATAATAACGGAAAGAGGAAGAGTTCATAATAAACCAGTAGTTTGATAAAGCTTCTAAATATGTATCAAATTCATCCGATACATCTACAAAAATATCTGGCTCATAGCCTTCCATGTCCTCCCAGTTTTCACTGTGATAGAACGGATAATAATGTGGTGCCAAACCATCTAAATCAAATCCAGGAAGACCTGCTTTTAGTTGAGCTGCTTGTAGAAGTCTTGGGCATAACGCATGATCTGGATGAATACTGTTTTCCCAATGTGTAATAACTACAGTTGGTTTTAATTTGCGCATTAATGTAGCAATATGTGTTATTATCTCATCACTAAATGTAAGTTCTGCATCTTTATAATCCAATGTGATACTTTTCCCACCTAATATTTCAGCTACTTTTTCTGCTTCTTCTATTTTCTGCTTCGTATAATCTTCTACTGAAATATGAGGGGGATTCCCCTTTTCACCAGCTGTTAAGTGTAGAAAAGTTACATCCCAACCAGCTTTTGCATATTTATGAGCAATCGCACCTGCTTGAATTTCAGCATCCCCACAATGAGCTCCGACAACAACTAAATGTTTCTTCTTCTCCATCTTGAAACACCTCTCCTTTTCAATTTCATACGAATGATACCGCTTTCACTTGTTGTAAATTTTTTACCCATTTAATAGTTAAATAGGTAATTTGCATGATTTATTTAAATATATCATAAATTTTAGTTTTATGAAATATAAATTTAGATTTTTTTATTAATTTATGTTTTTTTATTTCAATTAGAGGCAGAAAGCTATCATAATAGGGATTAGATCCTCCCTTCTATGTTAAATTTCCTGCGGTTACAATTCTTCTATATATATTTCTGCCCAATGAACCCTCAGGCATTGGATATGGTCCCTCAAAATAAAGGCGTTCTTCTTCTAATTCTTCTATTCTATTAATCCTATCATTGATCCATTGTTTTATTCGGCTCTGTGCAGTTTCCGTTCGCATTATTAAACCGCCATAACGCACTTCCAATACTTCCCATCCAAAAGGTTTATTCATCTCGAACCAAAGTTCTCTATGTTTTATTCGAAGTAAATTTGCACTTCTTTTAACCGATCTAAGTTTTCGATGAGGATCTTCGCATGTTTCACCTAATTGACAACGCTTACAAAATATTAAATTTTTACACTCTTCTTTCTTTAATTGTTAATTAATATACCATAAAAATAGTCTGATTAAAATAATAATTTAAAAATAATAATATTATATTGTACTTGTATTTCATAAATTACTTATTTAATTGGCGGACATATTAGTAATACCTGTTGCCTTTTTTATACTCATGATGTTATGTGACTTGCAGAATTAGTTTAGATTCGCTCATAAATTTAAATATTCGCTCAGAACCGACAACAATTCGCTCATAAACTCAAATATTCGCTCAGAAGCAACAATTCCGCACTCGCAACGAACTTCGGACTACACTCCATATTCCGAACCCAACACTCCCCTCCACTCAAAAACCAACCCAAACAAAAAAACCGCCCAATACGGACGGTCTCTCTAACGAAGATCATTCACGGAATCCCGGTTAATAATATGATATGGGATAATTATTCGCTTCGCTGGTTCATTTCTATTTTTTGTTTTTTCGATTAGCACTTTGGCTGATTGCGCACCTAGTTCATAGATTTGAATGTCAACGGTTGTTAAAGCAGGTCGAGTTATCTCTGACAAATAAACATTATTGAAGCTTACAAGCGACACATCGTGAGGAACATGGATGCCCGCTTCTTCCAATCTTGCAAGAATACCTAGACTGATCAAATCATCACTAACAACTAAACCGGTTGGTCGTGTCTCTAGTGACAATAAATATTCTACAGCTTCTCGTCCACCTGATTTTAAAAACTCTGTGTGTATTTTATAGCCATCACAATTCTCTAAGCCTGCACCCTGTAATGCAGCTTCATAACCTGCTTCACGGTCCATTGTAACAATTAATTCTCGTGAACCACCAATAAACGCAATTCGTTTATGCCCTTGTGCAATAAGATGTTCGGTAATCTCTTTTCCAGCCCTAAAATTATCATTATCAACATGGGTTATTTCCGTTTCGTGATCATATGGTTTTCCAACAATAACGAACGGAAATTCGTTTTCACGAAGAAAATTCGTGACACGATCATTTACCCGAGAATATAGCAAAATTACACCATCCACATAACTACCATACACCATTCTTTGCACTTCTCGAAAGATCTCTTCTTCGGTTTCTCCGGTTGATAGTGACATAGAGTACTGCACATCATGAATGACTGAGCCAATACCACGTAAAATTTCCGGGAAAAACGGGTTTTGCAATGCTTTATCTGCAGAAGATGGCATAATTACACCAATTGCTTTCGTTGACTTCGCAACTAGATTCCGTGCACTAATATTCGGATGATATCCTAATCGTTTCATTGCTTTTCGAACTTTTTTCTTCGTGTCTTCTGTTATACGCGGATTATCTGCGATTACTCGTGATACTGTAGAGGGGGAAACCCCGCTAGCCTTTGCCACATCTTTAATTGTTACCATATTTTCCACCCTCTACTATTTACTAACTGACTTTATAGTTTAATTGTTTTTTGCTTTTCGCCATTTATTATAACATCTTGTCCTTCATGTAGACCGATAACATTTACATTAATTTCTTGGTAAGCTGGTTTGAAATCACCCTTATAATCTACTACCTTTATTTCAACAGTCTGCTTAGTAGATGTAACTTCCACATCTAAGGCTAGATACTGTCCATCTTCGTATGCAAATGTTTCTCCATCATCATCATAATAAGTAAAGCGATATTTTTCACCTGATACGCCTGCATAGACGTTCATTGTAACTTTATTTGATCTTTTATCTTTATTGGAATTCCATTCTCCTTGCATAATCGCAGTACCTTTTCTGACAAAGATCGGTAGCTCATCGAGTTCTGCATGGATTAGGTGTGTTTTTTCTCCTTCATAAACAATACCAGTTGAAAATTCAACCCAAACGCCTTTCGGTAAATATACGGCACGATCTGTTACTGAAGGCTGTAAAATAGGTGCGAAGACCACATTATCGCCTATCATAAATTGATCGTTTAAGTTGTACGTTTTTACATCTTCTGGGTACTCCATTAACAAAGGACGCATTACTGGTAGACCTTTTTGGCTTGCCTCATAGAATAACGAGTAAAGCTGAGGCATCCACTCATAACGCATTTGAATATATTTCTTCATAATATCCTCATGCTTTTCACCAAACTGCCATGGTTCTTGATAACGGAATCCAATCGCCGAATGGTTTCGGAAGAATGGAGTAAATGCTCCCACCTGGGTCCAACGAGTTAACAGCTCTGCATTTGTATCATGGGCAAAACCACCCACATCTGGTCCAGTAAAGGCTACACCAGATAGTCCTAGGTTCATTACCATTGGTAGTGACATTTGAAGATGCTCCCAGAAGCTACGGTTGTCTCCTGTCCAGACCGATGCATAGCGTTGAACTCCAGCATATCCCGCACGAGTTAGTAGAAACGGACGTTTACCTTGAAGCTTTTCTTTCATACCTTCATACGTCGACTCACCCATTAGTAACCCGTACACATTATGCAACTCACGATGTGTAGTTGGATTTCCGTCATTACGATGCATCACACTGACATCCATTGTCTTTGTTTCATTAAAGACAGCAGGCTCATTCATGTCATTCCAAATTCCTTCGATTCCCATATTGGTGTAGAACTCATGCTTTTCTCCCCACCATTTGCGTACCTTTTCATCCGTAAAATCTGGGAAGGCACTAATTCCTGGCCAAACCTCACCAAAGTATATATCACCTTCGATATATTTACAAAATTGATCCTGATTGACGCCCTCTTGATAGATAGGATATTCCGTATCTTTTTTCACACCTGGGTCCACAATTGGAACGACACGAATTCCCATTTCATGTAGATCAGCAACTAGCTTTTCCGGATTTGGAAAACGCTCTTTATCAAATGTGAATACACGATACCCATTCATATAGTGAATATCTAAATGAATGACATCTAATGGAATATCTTTTTCTATAAATGTCTTCGCCAAGTCACGTACTTCCTGTTCCGTTTCATAGCTGTAACGTGATTGATGATACCCTAAAGACCATTTTGGTGGCAATGGAATTCTACCAGTAATATGCGTATATTGCTCCAATACTGTCTTCGGTTCAGGGCCTGCCATAACATAATAATCTAATTGGCCACCTTCTGCTGAAAATGTATAACAGTCATCAGAAGATTTCATATCAAATTTACTACGGTACGTATTATCGAAAAACACACCATGTGCTTTTCCATCTCGTAATGTCATGAAATACGGAATCGATTCGTATAGTGCGTTCGTTTCCGGGTTGTGTGGCGCATAAACGTCTGAATTCCACATTTCATAGGCTTCTCCACGTTTATCTAAATGGCCAGCTTTTTCACCAAATCCATAAAAGTGATCCGTTTCGTGCATGATTTTAAATGCTACAACTTCACCGTTTTCACGATAAGCCATTCCGCGATCCCCTTCTGCAACAATTTCTCGACCTTGATGATCAAGAATAGTTAATCGAAACGGATCTTTTGTAATATTTAGTTCTACATTCGCTGTTGAAATAACAAGAGTTTCATCTTGAACTGTTTCTTCTATACTAACCTTTTCTGGTTCAGCCACAACTGCTCTTGAACCAACTAATTTTGGTTGTTCCTTTTGATTCATTACTACTCGAACAATGGAATCAGTGTAGAACTGAATCGCTACGTTCCCATTTTCACAAGTGAATCTATACGTACTATCTATTAATTCATATTTTAATAATCTACCGATGTCTCGGTATACCATTGCTCCAGACTGTTGTTCTTTTCCTGGATGTATCGCAAAACTAGTATCCTCAAGCATTGATGTACCTCCTAATCAAAAATGTACTTTTTCCTACTGAAGATAAACTTAGTCTTTCACCATTTTATGGTAATCGACCAAGTTCTTCATTTTGCTTGGTGCTATCCTTTTGTTGCTCCCGATGTTAAACCTGAAATCAGGTAACGCTGTAGCAACAGGAATACTAATGCAATTGGAATTGCTATTAAGATTGCGCCCGCTGCAAATCGTGTAAAGTTAGTAGAAAATTGGTTGTTAATAAAATTAAATAAGCCAAGTGCTAGTGTATAATTTTCAGGACTTGATAATACGATACGTGGTAGTAAGAAGTCCATAAATGGTGCCATAAAGTTAAACAATGCTACAACCGCTAAAATTGGTTTTGCAAGTGGTAACATAATTGTCCAAAATATCTTTAAGTGCCCAGCACCATCGATTTTTGCTGCTTCATCTAACTCTCTCGGAATAGTATCAAAGTACCCTTTCACTAGCCATGCATTGAATGGTATTTGACCACCTAGATAAATGAGTAATAATCCCCACAATGAATCAGTCAAACCAATGGTGTTTAATAATATATATAGAGCAACCATTCCCATTAAAGCTGGGAACATCTGTAGTAACAAGAACATATATAAACCATATTTTCTCCCAATAAATTTATATCGAGAAAATGCATATGCGATTAGCGAGGTGATTACAACAGATCCTAATGCGTTTAATACCGCAACAAACATACTATTTTTATACCAAATTAAATAATCACTATTTGGACTGTTAAATAGCCATTTATAATGCTCAAGTGTTGGATTTTTAGGAAATAATTCCGTCACAAGCATATTAGAACCTGGATTCAAACTCATCATGATTGCCCAGAACAATGGATAACCGATAATGACAAGCATTATTAAGAAAAAGATATAGATGAACGTTACTTCTATTTTTGATTTTGTTTTTCTACTCATTGCCATTAGTAACGTCCCCCTTCCTCTTTAAATGCTGCTGTTTTTCTAAACTGATAGAAAGCAAATCCCATAACTAGAACACCCATAATAATAGTGATTGCCGCTGCCATGTTATAGTTGTTCGTTTGAAACGTTAACTTATAAACCCAGGAAATTAAGATATCTGTTCCCCCTGCATTTTGACCACGCACGGCTGGGTTCCCTTCATTAAATAGATAGATAATATTAAAGTTATTAAAGTTCCCTGCATATTGCATAATTAATAATGGGGCTGTCGCAAACAATACATGTGGAACGGTAATATGACGTAATTTCTGCCAACGAGACCCACCATCGACATCAGCTGCTTCATACATATCTGCTGGGACACTTTGGAGTACTCCAGTAAATAAAGCAAACACAAACGGAAAACCTAACCATGTTTGAATCATAATCAATGCAATTTTTGCCCAAAATGGATCAGATAACCATGGAATCATAATTTCAAATGTACTTAAAATATCACGGTTAATTGCTCCAAATGTAGGATTGAACAAAGCTGAGAAAATTAAAATCGAAACAAATGCAGGTACAGCCCATGGTAAAATTAGAACGGTTCGAATGGTTCGTTTGAACTTAACTCGCTTGTCGTTCACTAATAAAGCTAAGAAAAATCCGAGGACAATTTGTAATGAGGTTGCTACTACTGTCCAAACTATCGTCCAGGCGAATACACTAAAAAATGTATCTTTCCAAATATCTATGTTAACAAGATCCACAAAGTTATTGAAACCAACCCAGCTTAATAGGTTACGTGGAGGTGCGTTGTATTGGTTGTAATCTGTAAATGCTAAAGCAACCATAAATAATAACGGTAATACAACGATAAAAATAAGCATGATTAAACCAGGTAAAACCATAAAATATGGGAATCCACGATCATAAAAATTCGCAAAACCTTTTATTAAGGTTGGATTTGGTTTACCTTCTTCTCTCGCTATTGCATCTTTCCTGGCATCTACTACATTATAGATGTAGATAGCAATACCAAATAAAAGTACGATTAATGAAATAAGTCCTTGAAGTAACAACTGGATGGAGTGATGTTCCTTAGGTATTGTACCTAGTGTAAACAACCCCCAAATACCGATATCTAAATAGTTCCACGTTGTAGCTAGAAAAGAGATTGCAACAATAAGAAGTACGAATCCTTTTAACACACGACGATTATATATTTGACCTAATCCTGGAACCAAGACAGATAACAAAGTAGCGAGATTACGAGGTTGAATTATGCTGTTTTTCTTCTTGGTTTGATCATTTGCCATGTTTATTTCCTCCTAAATCATACAATTAGCGCATCTGATGAAATAAAAAACATTATATGGGAGCAAATAGCCCCCATATAATTGTTTATATTTATCTATTAGTTTGCTCCAGATGCCTCAATGTTATCTTGGATCATCTGTACTGCTTCATCTAACACTTCATCAACAGGTTCCCCTTTTGAAATGAAGCTTAAAGCATTATTAATAGGATCCCAAACCTGTCCCATAGCTGGTACGTTTGGCATTGGCTCACCATATCCAGTTTGTTCAGCGAACGGAGAATAAATTGGATCATCAGCAATTGTTGGATTCTCTACTGCATCATGACGTGGTGGGATTTCACCAGCAACATCATAATAAGTCATAGAGTTTTCTTTATTGGTAATATATTTCATTAGATCTTGAGCCCACTCTTTGTTCTCAGAGTAGTAAGATAGCATATACGATTTCACACCCACAAAGGATTTTGGATGCTCACCATTTTCAAGCTTTGGTAATGGAACGACACCTAAGTCATCACCAAGTGAATCTTGATATTCACGAACCATCCATGGTCCGTTTAATACATAGGCAACTTTACCTTCTTTAAATAGACCATTCATAATATCTGGAGTTAAGTCTTGTGGAATGTATCCATTGTTAAACCAAGACTGAACAAGGTCTCCACCTTGTTTTGAACCTTCGTTTGCTAGGCCAATATCATTAATATCGTAGCCTGAACCATCAAAATTAAATACATATGCTCCAAATCCAGAGAAGTATGGGTATACAAAATAGAAGTTAGCAGCTTCCATTAAGAAACCATACTTATCTTGACTAGCATCTGTAAAATCTTCTGCAACAGTCATGATATCTTCCATTGTTTCTGGTTCTTCCGCTAATGCTTTGTTATAGAACATTGCATAAGTTTCCATTACAGCTGGGTAACCCCAGTAATCGCCATCATAAGTGATTGCATCTAAAGCAATATCAGTATATTCCGATTCAACGTCACCTAACTCAACGTAATCTACTAGTCCACGCATTGCTAAATCACCAATACGATCATGCGGTTGGAAAATGATATCTGGGCCATTACCTGCTGGTCCTTCTACATCTAATTTTTCCACTTGATCTAACATACTAACTGGAACCAGCTCTACTTCAATTCCAGTTTCATCTGTATAATTCTCAGTAATTTGTGTAACAGCTTCTACTTGTTTTTCTTCATCATTTACCCAAACAGTTAAACTTTCGGGTTTTTCTGGCATTTCAACTTCAGCATCTTCTCCATTGCCTTCTTCTGAAACGTCAGCATTATCTTGATCTTCCACTTCCTCAGGTCCACATGCTGCAAGGACACCGATAATTAAAGCTAAAGCAAATAATGCTCCTAACCACTTTCTCATCTAATTGACCTCCCCAAAATTTGTTAGCGCTTGCAACGTATATCCATGAAAACGTTTGCGCAAATTGCTATAACTTCATTATACATTGCTTTTAAAGAAAATCAACCATAAATTTTCTGTGTCTTTTGTTAATATATAAGATCATTAAACGCTTACATAGATGTGGCTTAATTTATATACTTTTCAATAAGAATAAGCATCTTTTAAACAATATCACTGTCGAATAATGCAATCGTTTGAATTACTTATTGACAAAGTAAAGCGCATACAGTAAATTTGAAGTATAAAATAAAAGGGCAATGCTTTGTAGCTATTCAACAACCCCGTTTTCAGCTTAGAAAACGGGGTTTTCTTATTAGAAAGGAGATTATTACATGTTAAGAGAAGCAATATACCACCGCCCAAAAAATAATTTTGCTTATGCTTACGACAAAGATACCCTGCACATCGTGCTACAAACTAAAAAGGACGACGTCGAATCAGTAAGTCTTATCTTCGGTGACCCATATGATTGGAAGGATGAAATGTGGCAAACACAAATTTTAGAGATGACAAAATCCGGAACGACTGATTTACATGACTATTGGTTTAGTGCTGTGAAGCCGGAATTCCACCGAATGCGCTATGGTTTTCAGTGTTCAGACAAAACGGAAACCATTTATTATACAGAAGGTGGTATTTATTCTACGCCACCAATGGAAATTGCTAACTACTTCTGCTTTCCATATCTAAATAAGGCAGATGTATTCACACCACCTTCCTGGGTAAAGGATACGGTATGGTATCAAATTTTCCCTGAGCGATTTTCAAATGGAGATCGGAGTAATGATCCAGAAGGAACACTAGCATGGGGTTCAACAGATCCAAGTCCTACCAACCACTTCGGCGGTGACTTTCAAGGAGTGATCGATCACCTAGACCACATAGTGGACCTTGGCATAGGGGGAATTTACTTCACCCCAATATTTAAAGCACACTCAAATCATAAATACGACACTATTGATTACATGGAAATCGATCCCCAGTTTGGTGATAAAGAAACATTTCGTCGCTTGGTTAAGGAATGCCATAACCGAGGGATTCGCGTCATGCTAGATGCTGTCTTTAACCACAGTGGATACTACTTCCCTGCATTTCAAGACGTATTGGAAAATCAGGAAAAATCCAAGTACAAAGAATGGTTCCATTTATGGAATTTCCCTGTTAAATCTGAACCTAGACCAAACTACGATACATTTGCTTTTGTTGGTTCCATGCCAAAGCTAAACACAGAAAACCATGAAGTAAGAGAGTACCTACTAAATGTTGCCCGTTACTGGATCGAGGAATTTGATATTGACGGATGGCGTCTAGATGTTGCTAATGAAGTGGATCATGCCTTTTGGCGAGAGTTCCGCCAAGTTGTTAAAGAAGCTAAACCTGATGCGTATATATTAGGAGAGATTTGGCACGATTCTATGCCTTGGTTACAAGGGGATCAATTTGATGCCGTCATGAACTATCCGTTCACAAACGCGGCGATCGAATATTTTGGCAAAAATGAAATAAATGCAGAGGATTTTGCAAGCACGATTACCAAAGTGTTGCACATGTATCCTAAGCATGTTAATGAAGTAGCTTTTAACCTATTAGATAGTCATGATACACCGAGAATTTTAACATTAGCTGATAACAATTTCGATCGTGTTAAATTACTATACCTATTCCAACTTAGCTTTATTGGTACACCATGTATTTATTATGGCGATGAAATAGGTATGGCAGGTGGACAGGATCCAGGCTGTCGTGCGTGTATGGAATGGGATGAGCAGTACCAAGATCGTCAACTATTTAATTTTGTTAAATCATTAAATAAACTTCGTAAAAATGAACCTGTGTTTGGAAATAAAGCAGATTTTCGGATAGTTAAAGCAGATAATTCAAAGAACTATGTCATCTATGAAAAATTTAATGCTGAGAAAAAGCTTATTTTTGTTTTAAATAATAGCTCAAATACGCTTCAAGTTGATTTACAAGAAATCACAGACCAAGATTTATTAGAGTGGAATATGGAAGGGACTATTCGAAAAAATACAGTTGATAGCTCGTCAGCAATATCTATTAAACCACTTTATTTTCGAATTTTTGAACAGCAAATAAAGTAAACTTTAGGAACATCTGGCCAAAACGGCTAGATGTTCTTTTGTTATTTTTTCAATTTTGTAAACCTTAAATCGATGATATATAATAGTTAGAAAAGCAAGGAGGAAATAGTATGGCAGAGAAAAAATCTACTAACAAACAAACCATTAAAGAATCAGGCTGGACTGTGGATGATTATTATCAACTACCTGAAGACGGAAATCAGTACGAAATTTTTGCTGGAAATCTTGAACTAAAACCTTCCCCATCAACAACCCATCAGCGTATTAGTCAACGATTAGTACGGACATTAATTGATTCTTGTGAAAATGACTTTATTGTTATAGTTGCCCCAGTTGATGTTATTTTATCCGAAACTGAAACAAGGCAGCCAGATATCTTAATGATCCATCGTAGTAGAGAGTTTATTATTGAAGAACACGCTGTCGTTGGCCCACCTGATTTAGTCATTGAAATTCTTTCGCCGAATAGCGTAAAACGTGATCGTATATTTAAAAAAGAAAGCTATGCTTTATTTGGTGTTCCAGAATATTGGATTGTTGATCATAATAACCAAGTTATTGAACAATATGTACAGAAAAATGAAGGTGATCCTTATGAATTGAATAATGTTTTTGAGGCCAAAGACATTCTAACATCTAATCGTTTCCCGAGTGTATCGTTTGTAGTAAAAGAGGGGATAAGAATATAATCACCTAAAAACTACTGGCCTTCATTTATAAAAGTATTATATTATTAATCCTCAAATTGAATGATGGAAGTTGGATTATAATAACCGTCTATTATTGAACACAATAATTAATCTTTATATATAGCTTGAGAATTAATCCATTAATTTAGTATATAAAACTCTCTCTTCGATAACATGTGGTAGTAGCCTTAAAGAAATCAAATTACTCCGACATAGCCTTCGCTCTGTTATATCCATAATGACCCATGCTAGTGAAATCGTTTTGATCCTAGCGACTTCTGCTCTTTCCCACTACCAATTTGTATTGGTTTGATCAATTGCGATAATAACTGCTCCAATTGCTTGTATCCAATTGCCGATCGTATTTAGCGATGCCCCAACACTATCTTCATCATTGGATGGGTGATTCATTTGATCCCATTCCATTTTATTGCCAATTGCCTGCATCGAATTTCCAATTGCTTGTAAAAGATTACCGATTCGATTTATAGTGCTCTCTACCGTCTCATCTGCAAATGCAATTCCCCCACCAAGTGCCTGCAATAGGTTTCCTTTTATATTAAGTTCCGTCTTAGTTTTTTCGCTAGTTGGAATAATTAAGCCATAAACGATTGTCGAATTTCCAATTGCTTGTACTTCGTTTCCAATCGAACTTAATGAAGTTTGATCAGTAGCTTGCAGCGCACTTCCTGTAGCTTGAAGTGTATTTCCAATTAAGTTTAAATCATGCTGATAATTTTCATCAAAAATTCCTGTTGGAGAAGCTGCCACTGCCGCAAGAACTGTACCCACAGCTTGAAGCCACGATCCAATAAGCTCTTTGGTCATAAATAATACCACCCATTAAGTTCTATACTTCATGGTATTCTAAGTCTAATGAAGTGGTATAGTTATTCACTATGGTGATGGTCCTCGATTTATAAAATTTATTCATAAATCGAATGTTATTCTAACAAAACACTTTAATTATATAAGAAGTAATTTCCTTTATTTTTGCATCTTTACCTGAACTGCTAAAAAGGTAAATATCACATATTTCATAACAAATATCGTTTTCTAGGTTCAACCTTCCGTTAACTGCGGCTAATTTTCCATGTGTAATAATATTGCTTATATGTAACTCTATAACTTGTTGTTCCTTTATCTGTTCGGCCGCCTTCAGAAACTGTTCTTTCCCTTGAATACGTTTATCTCCAACGATATTCCAGCATATGTCATCGGTGGTATGATTTTCCATATACAGATAATCATTATTCGCAAAAGCTATCGTGAAATCTTTTAATAATAGCTTTTTTGGCGCATTTCCACAGCTTTCCTCACAAAATACTTCCACGGAATGATCTGTCATATATTGATAACCTCCTTCATTTTCTACTATTTTAACAATTCACATGTATTTATTTTAAGTATTTTAAAAATAATCGATGCTACCTGTCGACATTTGTATTATAATGGAAAAAGATAGTTCTACAAAAGGAGAAATCACAAAATGGTTAAAGTAAAGATGAATGTCCAAACTGCCTACCACGGGGAACTACTACGTGCTGGAAAAGTCTATGAAATTGATGAAAAAACAGCTAAACGATGGATTACTAGTAAAATAGCTGAGGAAGTTGTGGAAGATTAAAGAATAAACATCCCGCTACCTAGTTATCTTGGGATATCTACGAATTATTCAGATTATCCAATTCACATACAATAAACCAAAGAATAATTCGAGATATCCATTCGTAACGGGATTTTACCTACTAATAAATACTTACCCTATCACTATCTCACTAAATTTGTCTAAAACAACTGGTTCCATATCAAATTCATCCGCTTTCCATACCGTCTGTAAATATACTTCAGAAATAGCCTTTTGCCTGTCACCACCACCGACTAGCATCTCCATGGCGACAACACTTTCAAATATAGTAGCCATCTTTTCAGCAATTCTCTTACAATAATAGGTTTGGAAATTCGATGATTTTTTCATTAGATTGTTGATTGTATGAACTAATTGATCGATTTCTTCTTCTAGCACACCTTTCCATGCTATGACGCTATCCTTATGATCCATTAATTTTGCTAAGCGTTGTTTCATTTCGTCAGCAAATAAGTCTCCTACTTGATATTTGCCAATTAAGCGCAGCACTTCAAGCCCTAGAATATTTGCCGTTCCCTCCCAAACTGTTAGTACTTGGGCATCTCGCAACAAGCGTGGAGTAACGAAATCTTCAATATAGCCATTTCCTCCATGCATTTCTATTGCTTCATGGGCAAAATGAATAGCCTGTTCTGCTGTTTCCTTTTTCATAATTGCGACATATAAACGGAATAATAACTGTTCCTTATCTGTTGCTGTCTCCTTCGTCTCTAATCCCATTACCCGATCCATGATCTGTATTACTTCATACATGGTATTCATTTCTACCTCTTGCTTGGCAACAAGTTTACTTAATGTTGCTTGCACCATTGGATAATTTGTTAATTTTTCTCCAAATGCATCCCGCTCCATGGCGTATTTTTTTGCTTCTAAATACGCTCTTCGCATAATTCCTAATGATGCAATCGCATTGCTTACACGGGATAGATTTAAAGCCTCAATCATATAGTAGAAACCTTGATTCTCCTTGCCAACTAGATAACCCTTTGCCCCTTCAAACTCTACCTCTGCTGATGGCACAGCTCGAACGCCTAACTTATCTTTTAGTCTACGAATTCGAAGTAACTCATTCGACCGGTTCTCCTCCCATGGTACGAGAAATAAACTTAGTCCATTTAAACCGCTTGGTGACCCTTCTAATCTTGCCAAAACCATCGCTACTCCACATGCACCTGCATTACTTGCAAAATATTTTTCACCAGTAATACGGTATATATCCCCTTCCCTTACAGCCTTTACTTCATTTGCTCCAACATCTGATCCACCTTGTCTCTCCGTTAAAAATGTCGCTCCTTCGTATAACTCCACTTCACCAGTCGATAATACATGTGGTAAAAATTCCGCTTTAACTTCTGCGGATGCATAATGGTCAATTAAATATGCCGTTGCCTTAGTCAGTGTAACAGGACAATAGAAACCAGGTTCTGCATGGGATAGCAAATAAGCTTGTGCAAAGGAATACATATAATTTCCTTTATATCCTAATTCAGGAATCTCTTTATGAACATATCCAACAATTCCAGTATGATACGTGTCTTTAACTGTTTGTTTATATCCTTCATTCAACCATACCTTTGATATTTCATTTCCCATTTTATCGTAACGAATTAACCTTGGCTGCCCTTCTCTGTCTGTATGAATAGCTCGTTCATCTATTTGTCCGGCACATAAAGCACCAAAAACATCTAATTCACGGTCTGCCCATTCGAAAAAATCATGAGGCATATTTTTTTCAAGTATTGTTTTCAGGTTAGGATCCTGTCTATAAAAATTGTGCACGGTACTCATCCTCCCCTATTTTATTACGCTCTCCCGGAGCTTATTTTTTAAAAGTTTACCAGTAGCATTTCGAGGAAGCGCTTCCAATTTCTCATATAATTTTGGAATTTTGTAATCAGCTAGTTTATCTTGTAAAAATTGCTTACACATATCAGAAACATGCTCTACTTCCCCATTGACGACGACAAAGGCTTTAACCGTTTCTCCCCAATCAGGATGTGGAACACCTACTACAGCTACATCCTCTATATTCGGATGGGAGATTAATAGATTTTCTATTTCTTTCGGATAAATATTCACTCCACCTGAAATGATCATATCCTTTTTCCGATCAATTACCCAAAAATAACCTTCTTCATCCTGCATCGCCATATCCCCTGTGTATAGCCATTCTCCACGTAGAGCCTCGGATGTTTGTTTAGGAGATTTATAATATCCCTTCATATTGCCTTCACCTCGGAGAATAATTTCTCCAATCTCTCCTTGTTGAACATCCTTGCCATGTTCATCGACCAGTCGAATCTCACAATCAAGTGCTGCTCGTTTGCCGATACTTCCTGCCTTTGTTTCATGCTCGGAAAATCCTAGCAATGTGCCATTCGGACCTGCTTCGGTCAAACCATACACACAAATGAAGCGATCGGTTCGAAATTGTTCTTTGACAATAGCAACCTCCTGTTTTGATAAAGGTGCTCCACCATATACCCAATATTCCATTGAAGATAAGTCATACGTATTGATTTTCGGATGTTTACTACTTGCAAGATATGCAATCGGTGCACCGAAGAAATGTGTTGCTTTTTCCTTTTCAACTGTTTCTAATAAGAGATCTGGAGTAAAAGTAGGTACTACTATATGTGTTGCACCAACATACGTACCAGCTACCATAAATAAATGCAATGGAGCCGAATGACTTAACGGCATCATATGGAGTAGTCGACTAGTAGGGTTCATAGTCATCTCCACACAAATCATTCTCGCTACCGTCAATATATTTCGATACGTGAATATCACTCCTTTTGGATCTCCTGTAGTACCAGATGTATACAAAATAGAGGCTTCATCATCTTCACTAAGTTGGCATGTGACCTCCTTGGTGGCGCCTTCTGCGATCAAGTTTTCAAATGAAATCCACTCATCAATTCGTTGACCCGTTTTAATATAAATAAGATCTTTCGAATTTGGTAACGATGCGACTTGCGGAAACAACAACTCATGGGTAACAAACACTTTCGCATCACTATGCTCCAAAATATACGTAATTTCTTGTTGAATGAGCTTGGCATTAATCGGAACAATAAGTGCGCCAAGGCGTTGAACGGCAAAATACGCAAATAAAAATTCTTTAGTATTTGGCATATGCAGAACAACCTTATCACCTTTTTGTACACCTAATTGTTGTAGGCTATTTGCCAGTTTATTAACAGCAATATTCCATTCACTATATGTTATTCTTTCTTGAGGAGTAACAAGTGCTTCTTTGTTAGGGTACTTTCTTGCTTGTGCAGCTAATAAATTAGGTATATTCATTACGAATCACGCTCCAATTCATCTAATTTCGATTGAAAATCCTCCAGTAACTGTTCCATTTCTGTTCGAATTTTTACTAAATCCTCTATCCGATTTGTCACCTCCTGCACCTTTTCATTTCCATATTGGATTGTTTTTTGTAGCTGTTGTTTCCCAGATGGATCACGATCAAATAGTTGGATCATTTCCCGAATTTCTTCTAAACGAAATCCATATTTTTTTCCGCGAAATACCAATTGAAGACGAATTTGCTCTTTTTTCGTAAAAACTCGTTGTCCCCCGATCGTGCGTCCCGGTTGAAGCAATCCTAATTCTTCATAATATCGAATCGTCCGCGTTGAAATCTCAAATTGATCTGCCAGCTCTGATATCGAATAGGTTTCTTTTTCTGACATTAGCTATCACCTTTATCCCTGTTAATCAGCTTTCATTTTAGCCAATTTTCTAACAATAATAGTTTATCATTTACGTTAACGTTAAGTTCAATAGTTTTTTCCAAAAATGCTATATTACGTTCCTTTTATTCCAACAAAATACCTACTATTGACAACTTCTTATTATACAACTATAGTTTAAATAGTTAGACTTTTCAAACGTTTGGAGGTTCGCAGACTTGAAGGTAAAAAAGAATCAGGAACTAGATACAAACATTTTTGTAGGACGACACCGTGAGATAGAAGGATTTAAACAGTTTCTACAACCTGATAACCATGCAAAAATACTCAATATTTATGGTTCTGGTGGCATAGGAAAGTCGTATCTACTATCAAAGTTAACCAGCATGGCAGAAGGAGAGGGCATTCTTACTTTAACAATCCATAGTGAAGATTTTATACATACTCCAAAAGGATTTGCTACATATTTACTAACTCTTCTTGATATGAAAATAGATAATGTTCAGACATACTCAGCAAACATTTTGCAAAACTGCCAACAGAATTTAAGTTCGATATCGACAAAGCAACGAATATTCATTGCACTCGATGATTATGAAAAAATGGACGAACTGGATAGCTGGTTCCGGCACGTATTTATACGTCATTCCCCACAACATATATTATTTGCTATTGCGGGAAGAGAGGAATTAAAAGGAGAATGGAAGGAATCACCTGCATGGAGAAAAGTTATACAAAAAATAGAACTACAAGATTTTGACCTTAATCAAACAAGCTCCTATCTAACATACTTTGGAATTACAGACAAAGAGTCCATTTATTCGCTATGGCAATTTACCGAAGGACATCCGCTTACACTTTCTTTAGCAACAATTACAAATACGAAGTTAAATTTATATAATAAAGACATACAAATAGAAGAAAATATTCCAAAAATACTTATGGGTTTGACCAAAATATGGTTAGAGGAAGTCTCAAATGAAAAACTACAACAACTAGTTAAGGTAGCAGCCGTTTTACATAGATTTGATCAAGAAATTTTGTCCTACATTTTAAAGGAAGACATAAGTCTTGGCATATTTAATCAGTTAACAAACCTATCTTTTGTTAAGTCGACACGAAATGGTTGGGCTGTTCATGATTTAATTCGAGATTCAATTCAAACGGAATTAAAGCATCATGATCCAGACCTATATGACTTCATTAATTCACGAAGTGCGGAATACTATTATCAACGAACGATTGTCACACGCTCTGAACATGATATCGCTCAGTTTTTTTATCATCTAGATGTTGATATCATCCAATCTACTTTTTTTACAGATTCCATTGATACATCCATGTACTTTGAACAAGTTGCTGCCTACAATTCTCACGAGCTAGAGGAGTTTTTTACAAATAGAAAACATAATATTTCTGAAAGTGATACCGGGTTTTATAATAGAGGAATAAATAAGTCCTATCGCTTTACCGCATCATTAAACCATAATAAAAAAGAATTAGAATTAATCAATGCAGATTACATTAAAAAAATGGGCTATGACGTTGCACGCCTATTAAAAGATGAAAATGGAGAGATATTAGGCCTATCTGTTATCGTGCCTATTAACAAAAATACATTAGAGCATCTAGCAAAAGAACCAGTTTCTAGAGCCTTTTTTTCTAGATTAAATGAAAATGAAAAAAAAGCATATGCCGTGTCAACAGAGTTAAATGCTGGATGGTTTATTCGCCTGCTTGATTATACAGACACAAGTAATATTTCTGCACGTTCATTTTCCTTATATAATTTATTTCCTTTGTTACTCACTGGCGGAAAAATAATTCTTTCAACACCATTACCTTTTTTCCAAGAACTATGCAAAAATTTTGGCTTTCAAGAAGTGCCACACGCAAAACATTTTGATTACGGAGAAAATAATCCATCTACAACGTATCTATTAGATCTCAGTGGTCCGAGATTAGCGATTTATTTGAAACAATTTCTTAAAAAGAGTTCTAAAAAAGATAATCAATTAGATGTATTAATAGATGAATATAACCTTACTGCTCGTGAAACGGAGATTGTTAATCTAATTTTGGAAGATAAGCGAAACGCAGAAATCGCTAAGGAATTATTTGTGGCGGAAGTGACCATAAAAAAACATATCTCTCGAATTCTATCAAAAGTAGGAGTAAAAAATAGAACACAGCTTATTAAGCGCATTTTGGAACATAATAGGCCATAAAAGATTTATTCTAATTTCTCATCAGAAAAAGCTTGTAGAGATGATATAAATCCCTACAAGCTAAAACCAGCCACAACATTGTGGCCGGTTAATTAAGAAATGAGACTATTTATTGGCAAAAAATGCTTCTGCCTTATCTAAAAATACTTCTTGATCTGGCGTTAAATCATATTCTTCTTCTATAGCACTTACAGGACAAGCTGCTTTACAAGCTCCACAATCAATGCAAACATCAGGATCTATGTAAAACTGATCTGGTCCTTCTTCTATACAATCAACGGGGCATACGGTGACACATTCTGCTGCCTTCTCCGGCCCACAAGGATCTAAAATTACAAAAGCCATCTATTGTAAACCTCCCTATATGAGATTAATATTTCATTATCAATGATACATGCTAATTAAAAGCAAGTAAACAGTTTGATATGCAAAAAAAAGGTCTGTCCATAAGTCAGGCTTTATGCTTAAGGACAGCCTCCTAGTACATTCTCAATATATCACTCCATTGACTTCATGGAAATTTGATGATCATCTATCATACTGTTTTTCATATCCATTTCTATCATAGGAATGGTAAAATAAAATGCTGTACCAATACCTTCTTTGCTTTCAACCCAGATCTTTCCGTTATGAGCATGAATAATTTCTTTACAAATAGCTAGACCTAGCCCATTTCCTTTTTCTTTTTTATTATTTGTATTATTCGTATACGAACGGTCAAACACATAAGGGATATCCGAATGAGGTATTCCATCACCTTGGTCTTTAACCATAATGATAACTTCTCCTGTGTTGGCAAATGATAGAGCGAAATAAATAGTACCTTGATCTGTATGTTGAATCGCATTTGATACAAGATTTGTCATTACTTGTTCGATACGAGACAAATCTACTTCTATTAATGGATATAACGATTCATGATAAGGTGGTAACTCCCATTGAAACGCTAGTCCTGCATGTTTGATTTCCCATTCACATTGTCCACATAAATGCATAAATAATTGATCAATCGGTATCATCTCCATCGAAAATGATATGTCCCCTGATTCTAGTTTGGCTAAGTCAAACAAATCTTGTACAAGACCATGTAGAGAAATTAGACGTGTTTTCGCAGCTTTTAAATAACGTCTTTCTTGTTCAGGAGTTTCCGATAAACCATCCAAAATTATATCTATATATCCTTGCACAGTAGCAAGTGGTGACCTGAGATCATGAGATATATTAGATATCATACGACGTCGCTTCTCTTCCGACTGAGCAAGTGAGTCATTCGCCTGCTTCAAGTCGTGGTTCGCTTGGTTTAACAATTCCGTCCTTTTCTTTACTTTTTCCTCTAAATTAGCATATAAATAAGCATTTTCAATTGCGATAGCCGCCTGGGAGGCAATAACCGTTAATAAATCAATTCGATCCTTCGTAAATACATGTGTCGATTGATTGTTTTCTAAGTAAAGTACTCCTGTTAGTGTATTTTGGTACAGTATCGGTAAGCAAAGTATGGACTTAGCACCTTTATCTTTAATATAGGCTTCTTCCGTAAACTTTCCTTCCTTCATTGCATTATCTAATACAATTGCCTCATGACTCTGAAACACATAATTTACAATGGTTTCTGATAGACTAACTTCCTCTAAATGGATTAAATCCATATAAACAGATACTCCTTTATGAACCTCATTTACGGCACCAACGCGTAAGGAATTATCACGACGCAATAGAAAACAGACATATTCAGCACCGGCATTTGTCTGAACACTATCCATCAGCTTTGTTAAAAGTTGGTCTAATACTACCTCATCCGAAATCGTTCCAGCAACCTGTAACACCGTATGTAAATCAAGTGAACTAGTTTCATAGCGAGAATTACCTGCTCGTGGTGAAACTGCTATACAGTCTGGATATTCTACATAGAGTTTATTTGCAATGCGTTCTGCCCCCCATTTTTTATAACCAACATAAGCAGCAGTCATAAACGGCATAGCAACTTTTGGTAGGTTTTGATTCAGATAATACAAACCCACACATTCATTAGCTATTGCAGCATCTTGTAAAAAACCATTCTCTTCAGCGAGTGCAGCGGATTGGTAGTATGAATCGGTTGGGTCCCCATTTTGGACATTTTCCCATTCCGCTTTAGCTAATAAATATTTATGTTTATAATTTATCGGTGACTGGTTTGCCCATTTCTTTAGTTTGGCTAAATTTCGCTTTATTTTTTTCTTTTTAATCATTCGACCATTTCGAAGGATTTTAGTCATCCATAACGTATGATAAAAATAATAATCTGGGGTAATGATTAAGACATGCGTACGATCTACTAAATGGTCCACTTTCTTGATAACTGCTATTGCCTCTTCTTCTGCATCGAGTAAATAAGTCATTTGTAATCGTATTGTGTAGTGCATAATAGTTGCAGGAATATCTTCTTTGAATTCAGGATATTTCCATTCAATATGAGAATCCTTATTGGATAAGATGCCAACCCAATCCACGATTTCTGTTAAAAAATTATCCGTTAAAGCATACTCGTTTTGCTTTGCAAACTTTAATTGCCTTTCTATCCCACTGACAACTTCGTTAAGCTTATCTCCCCTTAAATATAATAGCAAACCTATGAATGCGCCATTCGCTCCGGCTAGATGAAGATTTCCTGATTCGATACACAATTGTTGTGAGCGTTCTAAAAAATCCACACTATGCTTAACATGGTTATCCCAATGATTTACAAAGCTACCGTACACGAAGTTAACTCTTGCTAGTAAACTAGTATCTTGATACATTTCTGTGTGCTCAATCGCCAATTTACCAAACGAAATACTCCCCTGATAATCATTAAACCCTGCACTCAATGTTAAGGCATAATTATTGTATACTAGAGCCGATATATCCATATCCCCATATTTCAACATGAGACGAATAGCTCTCAGCATTAATACCGTTGCTAGATTTTGATTCACATGGTATGCCGATGCATTCGTATTAATTAATGTACGCATTACTTGCCGCTGGTCTTTTTGTTCTACTGGAGGTAGTGCTAATAGATCTTTTGGTTGCTTTCTACTAAGTGCTATTTTAGTAAAAAGAAATTCGATAGCAACAGATAATTTACTTGGTTCTTTATTAATATTCCAACCAAATAGTTTCAAACCATTTAAACCTGTGTCTACTGCTTTTTCTATTTCATGAATATGCGTATATAATGCGATTTTTAAATTATATACTGTTAATTTATCAAAACGAGAGGTTGCGTTTTCTATTACTTCATTAAATGTTATTTCAGCATCCTCGAATTGATGATTTAAATATTGCGCCTCTCCTAATCCTAGCATTATTTTAAAAGTAGATTCATAGTAAGTCTCCCAACTATCCATTGGAAGTAACTCCTTACCAATCACAAAAAAGTCCAGAGCCGATTCAGATGCTGCACTCTTTTTAGCACGTTCCCCCGCAATCCAGTTCCATTTTGCTAAATCCAGTTTTTCCGATTCCGTTAACTTATTCCGACTTATATTCAAGTGGTTTACAATTTCAAAAATATGTTCCTCTCGTTTTTCTGCCGTGTATTGATAGAGTAATTTCTTACCAACTTTCAAATGATTGTTGATTCGAATCTCATTAGACATTGTCATATAAAACGCTTGTTGTACCTTATCATGTGAAAAAATATAGGAAGGTGGATTCGCATCAAGAAACTTCGTGTTTTCGTCAGGGTATACCCATTTATAACTCGGGTCTAATGGAAGAATTAATCCTTGGTTGAGACCATCCCATAGCTTTTCTGCTGTATCTGAGAAGCTATTTCCTGTAATGATAGATAAAGTCTTTAAATTAAATTGATTTCCAAAACAAGATGCAAACTGCAATGTTTTTTTCGTCTCACTTGGCAGTTTATCGATTCTTTTCATGATAAAGTCAACAATAGAATCTTTTAATGAAAGTTGATTAAGCAAAGCCATATCAGCATACCACTTTGCCGTACTTGCCTTAAAATACACGATCTCCTCATCATAAAATGCTTGAAGAAGCTGAAGGATGAAAAATGGATTCCCTTGAGTGAGCCGATACATTAATTCTGCAAGAAATACCTCATCTCTTTCTTCAAGAGATAACATTTCATGGATCCATTGTTTCACATGGGAATACTCCAAAGGTTGAACTGGATTTTGGGTAACCTGTACTGGCATTTCTTTGATCCGTTTAAGCATAACTTCAAATGGATGACCAACTTGTACTTCATCATGCCGATAGGCTCCAATAACTAATAAGTGTTGAATTTCCGGATTACGAAATATATATTCGAGTAAATCAAGTGTTGCAATGTCCGCCCATTGAAGGTCATCGATAAATAACACTAATGGATGATCTTTTCTTGCAAATACACCAATGAATTTTTTTATTGCCTGCCGAAATCGGTTGTGTACCCCTTGTGGTGGTAATTCAGTAAGTTGATGCTGCCCCCCAATAACCCACTCCATTTCAGGAATAAAATTCACAATAACTCCAGCATAAGATCCTAATTCATCTTCTAATACTCTTTTCCAAGATTGTATACTTATTGGTCCCTCTGATAATATTTGTCTAACTAACTCCTGAAATGCATTAACGATAGGAGCATATGGTATCTGCTTTCGTAATTTAACAAATTTACCTGTAATAAAATACCCCTTATCCCGTACCAATGGCTTATGTAATTCATTTACTAGTGCGGTTTTTCCTATACCTGAAGGTCCAGGGACTAAGTGAAATTCTTTGGATCCGTATTTAATTTGCTGATATTTATCAACTAATAGCTTAATTGATTCCTCTCTGCCATATAATTTATTTGGCCGTTCAGAGAAATTTTTGGAGCTGCTACTGTCTAATGAAAAAGAAGAAATACTACCAGTAGAATTTAACTCCTTTAAACATCTTTCTAAATCTAGTCTTAATCCATTCACACTTTGGTAACGTTCATCTGGATCTTTTGCCAATAATTTCAGTAGCATTGTTGAAACAACGTGAGGTATGTTTGAATTGATTTCATGGGGCGGCTTCGGTGATAATGCAAGGTGAGCATGGATCATTTCAGCAGGTCCGGTTTGGTTAAATGGCAACTTTCCCGTTATTACCTCATAAAAAATAATGCCTAAAGAATAAAGATCCGTACGATAATCCATTGTCCTATTCATTCGTCCGGTTTGCTCAGGGGACATGTAGGCAACCTGTCCCCTTAATTGATAAGGACTAATATGCGGAAACTGTTTCTCTGTAGATAATTTGGTTGCTTGATGAAAACCCGTAAGCTTGATTACACTTGTTTCTGTTTGGAAGAGTAAGTTCTTTGGATGTAACGATTTATGTATAATATGTTTCTGATGGACATTCTCTACGATTGCGGCAATCCTTATAGCCGTTTTAAGAGACATATCTATTTCCATCACTCCGTTTTCCTCTAGCCAATCCGATAAAGTGATACCATGAAAGTAGTCTGTAATAAGATAAGCCCTCTCACCATTCTTCTCTAGCTTCCGGCCCGGAAGTAAACCCTCTTCCATTAAATCTTTCGTCATATAATACTCATGTATTGTTTCTGCAACAGCATATTCATCTGCGAGATCGTTATTCATTATTTTAACAGCTACCAAGCGCTGTTCTTCCTTCGAGAACGCCTTATAAAGCGTCCAATTCTCGCCAATAATTAATTTCTCCATCATATGATAACCAGGAATTTTTTCCATATATACCATCCTATTAAGCAAATTTTAAGTAAATTTTAAATTGAATTAAACAAAACTTTAACTGTGATTAGTATGCTTAATCATGTGATGTAAAGGGGGAAAAATCTATGGTTGAAAAACTCGAAAGTAAATTGACAATACAGACGTATGAAAACGTCGATTACGAATGGTTGTCTTTAATCTTAGAAGCGAAAAAACACGGAATAAGTTTGAATGAAATAAGAAATTTTTTAAAAGACCATTCTTCTAATCGATAATTTCTTTAAATTTGTAACCGATTCTACGTATTGTTTGAATATAGGCAGGGTTATCAGGATCTGACTCGATTTTTTTACGTAAATTGCTAATATGAACCATTACTGTTCGATAGTCACCAAGGCTATCTTCTCCCCAGATTAATTCGAATAGTTTCTCGACACTATATACTCGCTCAGGATGTTGAGCTAATAAACGTAGTATTTGATATTCCTTCGCAGCCAGATTAACAACCGATCCATTAACTTTCACGATCGTACTTTCTAAATTAATAGATAACCCCGGAAACTCAATCAATGACTTATGACTTATGGATTCGTCTGCAAATTCCTGATTTCGATCAAAGCTACGATTCCGACGTAAGTGTGCTTTTATTTTTGCGACGATTACAGCAGGGCTAGTAGATTTTGAAATAAAATCATCTCCACCAATTCCTAGCCCTAATATTTTATCTATATCATCCTCTTTGGAGCTTAAAAACAATATTGGTACATCCGTTTTCTTACGAATTAACTGACAAACCTCAAACCCATCCAATCTCGGCATAACGACATCGAGAATAATTAATTCGGGAATCTGTAGATCAAGAACCTCTATCGCCTCCATCCCATCTCTAGCAGTAAGAACGTCATATCCATTTTTCTTTAAATAGAGACTGATTACTTCTTGCATATCTGGGTCATCGTCAACCAATAGAATTCTTTCATTTGCCACTACAATCCCCCCTATTTAAAATTTTTATAATATTACTAATTTATAATACTATTATACTATGAATGATAACCAAATTCTAACAATTAACTGTTTGAATAGCTTAAACGCAGGCGTATCTAAGTGGGATTTCATCATCTTCGCTTAAATATAGGCCTTACAGAGCAAACATGGAGTATGTTATTTCATAAAACAACTTCATTTGCACGAGAAAAAGCCCATTAAAAAGAGAACTCTCTGTAAACAGAAAGTTCTCCTCATTATCTTTATATATTATTTATTCTTTAGGTTCTTCCTTTAACTCTTCCCCATTCTTCCCTTCATATCGTAAGCCCCAGCTTGTTAGTGCTGCAATAAGCATAACAATTACTAAGAACCAACCTTGGAAAACAAAAGGGAATACCTCTGTCGGTTGAACAACAGGTAACCAGGAATATTCCTTTTCTTGCATCATACTAATAGTTGACCAACCTAATAGGACTGGTGCTCCCCATGGGAAAATATATCCTAAAGCAGACGTAACTGCATCAAGCATATTTGCTCTTCGATAGCGATGAATTTTATATTTTTCTCCTAATTCTTTGACAAACGGAGCAGCAGCAATTTCTGCAGCTGTATTTATCGTAATTGCACTATTTAATAAGGCAACAATTCCCCAGATTGCTAGCTCTGCTCGACGAATGGAATTTTTAATCCACTTTATTAAACCTTTCGTGATTGCATCCATCGTACCACCGAGTTTTAAAATATAAGCTGAAGCAACAATTAATAAAATTAATACTGCCATATTGACATAACCAGTTATCCCATCAATTAACGCACCTTCGACAATAGTATCTGAATCTGGATTAAAGCTAATGATTTCACTAAATTTATTAGCATCTAAGAAAACAACCAATACGATTGCCGAACCTATTCCCCAAGTCAATGACGTTAGTAAATGATGACCTCTTAATGCAAGAAATAGGACGATAGCAAATGGAATTAACATTATAAGTCCACCTGGATTCGTCGAATCAATCATTGCATCCATAGCTGCTTGGTCTGTTTGTACTGTATTATTTGCACCACCAAATACAGCAAATAATATGATTGTCGGTACTGCAGCAACAATAGAATATTTAAATCTAGAACGCACTACACCTGGCACATCAGCATCCTGTGTTGTAGCAGAGACAATAGTCGTATCTGATACAGGAGCCAAATTATCACCGAATACAGCACCAGCTAAAATGGCAGCAAATAACATAACTGGATCTGCTCCAACAGCAATCCCTGCTGGAAACATAAGTGTACAAAATGCTACTGTTGTTCCATAGCCTGTCCCAACTGCTGTAGAGAATGTTGCAGCTAATAAAAATGTTAAAGCTACAAATAATCCACCTTCTAAACCTGTTACGGAACCAACCCATACTAATCCTTCAACAAGTCCACCGACTTGAAGTACTTGAGCAAACATCCCAGCATAAAACCAGGCTACCATTGCAATTACACCAATGGGTTGGGCTAGTCCATCAAATAAGCCTTGTGCGTAATCTGCCCATTTACTTTTACAAAATAGTAATCCTAGTGTTAAACCTAATACTGCACCCAATACTAACCCGACTTCAGATGACAACTGTAATACACTAATAGAGATTGCCCACACGACAAAAAATACTAACGGTACAGCTGCTCCAAATGCACCAAGTCGAAATTCTAGTGTTTGTACTTTGCTTTCTCCTGTTGCTCGCTGTAATTCTTCTTTGCTTGACATGACTTTCCCCTCCTATGATGTTCACTATTAAAACTACATTGATTCAGTCTATTGAAAACGCATTCACAGAATAAGCATATCATACAAAACGAAAATTATGAATATATTGTTGTTTATTAGTATGATTCTATCCTCATTTTTTTAATTTTGCTAGGGCATCAGCTAGGGCATTATTCGTAAAGCCATCATCCTGTTTCTTCAAGTATTTATTAACGTCTTTTTTGGATACATTATGTTTCTTTTCCTGTTGTTTTCGTTTATTAAACGTCGTTAATTTTTCACGATGCCCACATTTACAAATGAACATTTGACCTTCACCTTCTCCACGAAGTTCGAGTCGTTTATGACAATTAGGGCAACGAGCATTTGTTTTTTTAGCAATATTTTTCTTATGACCACATGAACGATCCTGACAAACAAGCATACGTCCATTTTTATTGTTTACTTCCAGCATTAATTTTCCACAATCCGGACATTTTGTACCGGTCATATTATCATGCTTAAATTTTGTGTCACTCTCTTTTATTTCTTGAACAACTTCTTTTGTATACTCTTTAATTTCAGTGATAAATTTATTTTTGTTTAGTTTTCCTTCTGCAATTTGGCCAAGCTTTTTCTCCCATTCAGCTGTTAATGCCGGGGAACGTAAGTCTTCTGGAACGAGCCCAAGCAGCTGCTTACCTTTAGAGGTAAGGAATATATGTTTTCCTTTCATCTCCATATAATTACTGTTAAACAGTTTTTCTATAATATCAGCCCGAGTTGCTACTGTTCCAATGCCACCTGTTTTATTTAAAGTGCCAGCTAAGTGCTTCTCATCGGCATTCATAAAGCGTGTTGGGTTTTCCATTACTTGCAATAAAGCACCCTCTGTGAATCGTTCCGGTGGCTTTGTTTCTCCATTACTGAGGTTAACAGTTACCCCAGACAAAACATCTCCTTGATTTACGACAGGGAGTTGTTGGTTTTCAGCTGCATCTTCGTCGTCAAAGCGATTATCGTAAACTTCTTTCCATCCCTGTTTTTTTACAATTTTACCTTTGGCCGTAAATTGTTCGGAACCAATTGCAGCATGTATTACCAATTGCTCATACTCATATGGCTCAGAAAGTACGGCTAAGAAACGTTTTACGACTAAATCATAAATTCTACGCTCTTTATCATTTAAATCTTGTAAAATGACAGGCTGCTCCGTCGGAATAATTGCATGGTGGTCACTCACCTTCGTATTATCAACAACTGACTTTGGTAGTTTTATGTCCCGACGTACTACTTTTCGTGCAACATTTGCATATTGGTCAACGCCACATGCTTTTGCTCGATCTTTTAATGTAGGTACAATATCCGTAGAGATATATCGAGAATCAGTTCTTGGATAGGTTAACACTTTGTGTTGCTCATATAACTTTTGCATGAGGGAAAGCGTTTGTTTCGCTGAGAATCCAAAAATCCGGTTCGCATCACGTTGCAGTTCTGTTAGATCATATAATTGTGGTGCATGCTTTTTCTTCATGTTTTTATCTACTTTACTAATTTTCGCAGGGTTACCCTTTATCTTATTTAACCGCTCTTCTGCTTTGTCCTTTGAAAATAATCTATTATTATTTTTTTCATCATGCCATGTAAACTTTATGCCATTACTCGTTTTTGCTTCCAGACCATAATATTTCTTTGGCTTAAATTCTTGGATTTCTCTTTCTCTTGCAGCAATCATCGCTAATGTTGGGGTTTGTACACGACCACTAGAAAGCTGCGCATTAAATTTCGTTGTTAATGCACGAGTTGCATTTAATCCAACATACCAATCCGCTTCAGAACGAGCAACTGCAGATGCATACAAATTTTCATATTTGCCACCTGGCTTTAATTGATTAAACCCATCACGGATTGCCTTATCGGTAACGGAAGAAATCCATAGACGTTTTATTGGCTTTTTCACACGTGCTTTTTCAATAATCCAGCGAGCAACAAGTTCCCCCTCACGACCAGCATCTGTTGCTATTACGACCTCGTTTACATCCTGGCGATTTAATTGGCTTTTTACGGTACTAAACTGCTTCCCAGTTTTTTTCATAACAACAAGTTTAAGATTTGATGGAAGCATTGGAAGATCCTCTATACGCCACGTTTTATATTTATCGTCATAAACTTCTGGATCTGCTAAAGTCACTAAATGACCTAATGCCCATGTAACAATATATTTTGACCCTTCCATATATCCATTGCCTTTTTTATGACAGTTAAGAACACGGGCAATGTCCCGACCTACAGAAGGTTTTTCTGCTAATACTACTGTTTTACTCATATTTTAATATCCTCTCTTCATTTAAACATCTACCGTTACTTTACCACAGATATCCGTTTTTCGCAGTTGCCCCAACACAAGCACACTTAAACATTTCTATCCATACAATATATTCTAGATATTAGCAAAAGGATATGATGTGATGCTTTTCTATACAGGTTTATTACTTCTAGTCATTGCAGTAAGTTTAGATGGATTTGGTGTTGGCGTTTCCTACGGCATGAGAAAAATACATGTTCCTATGAATGCATTATGTATTATTATGTTTTGTTCAGGGATTGTTGTCTTATCATCTATGTCCCTAGGGAGTTTGTTTAGTTCCTTTATTTCACCAGATATTGCTAACATTATTGGTGGCTCTATCTTAATCACTTTAGGTATATTTTCACTCATTAACACGATACGTTCACAACTACAGAAAGAGAAAATTTCAACAACTTCATCTGAAGAATCAACTAACAAATTACACAGCTTAAAGACCGTACTTGCAACACCTGATAAGGCAGACCTTGATAAATCTGGAACAATATCAGCTAGTGAGGCATTTCTTCTCGGGACCGCCCTAGCTTTGGACGCCTTTGGAGCAGGTATAGGTGCTGCGATTATAGGATATTCCCCATTGCTCACAGCAGTCCTCATCGCATTCATGAGTGGTATATTTGTTCATTACGGTATAAAAATTGGCGTTATTTTATCCAACAGTAGAAGAATGCGACAAATGTCATTCCTACCACCAGCAATACTAATCGCACTTGGTATTCTAAATCTGATATAAAAGAAGATCCTCTTTGTTATGGGTTACAAAGAGGATCTTCTTTTATCCACTACTTATATCGAGCATGTATATTGTTCTTCTTATACGTTGCTTTTTGAAATTCCACGATTTCCATCGATAATGCGAGATAGCGAGTTTCAAATATTTCTGCAAAATGTTCTTGAATTTGGCGAAAGAGTCTATCACATGCCTTTTTTAATATCTCCTCTGATCTTCCTGCACCAATCTTCAATAAAACATGGACAAAAGCATCGTCTTCTCCTGTTCCATCTGCAATAACATAATCTTTCACTTCGATTGCTCGTGAACGAATCCCACCGATAGGAAAAACATCCCCCTCAGCAATCAGCGATTCATTAATCTGTTGTAATAACAACCGAATGTTTCCTTCATCTTTTAGATTGGACGTGTACTCCACGATAATATGTGGCATCGTTTTAGCTCCTTACCTCTGAAATACATGATCGCCTACAATCGTATTTTTAAGTGAACCGATCCCTTCAATTTCCGTAATCACTTCATCACCTTCTGTGACATTTACAGTCCCTTTTGGCGTCCCTGTTAAAATAACATCATTCTCCTGTAGGGTCATAAAACTACTTAAATACGAAATTAAATAGGCAATATCAAATACCATATCCTTTGTGGAACCTTCCTGCTTTAAATCCCCATTGACATAGGTTCGTAAATAGAGATTCATTGGGTTCGGAATATCCTCTTTATCTACTACGTATGGGCCAATTGGTGTTAACGTATCACGATTTTTAACCGCTAGATTAGGACGATAATAGTTTTCTAAATAATCCCTTATCGCGTAATCGTTCGCTATCGTATATCCAGAAACATATTCATAGGCATCTGCTTGACTAACATGACGTGCTGTTTTGCCAATAACGACTGCCAATTCACATTCATAGTGCATCATTCCTACCCCAGCTGGTCGCCGTGTTTGACCTTCATGCCCAATTAACGTATTTGGACCCTTGATAAATACAAGTGGTTCATCTGGGGCTTTAAAGCTAATTTCACTAGCATGATCGGCATAGTTCAGTCCTAAAGCAAAAATTGTTCCTGCCTCAATAGGTGGTAACCACACTACTTCATTCGATTGTACTATTCTCCCATCACGAAGGTGTAATTTACCGTCCAAATCGAATACCTCATGTATTCCCCCATAACAAGCAATACGAGCATGTTTCATATCTGACCACCCCCGTCCTCTTGGACAAACGTATTCTCTAAGCGACCTACATTATCAATTTCAATCCGTATCGTATCACCTGGAAATGCGGTTGGCGGATTATGTGGAACACCTACAAGTAACATATCCCCTTTATAAAGTGTCATGAATTCCGTTACATCTGTTAATAGTTTAGAAATGGGACGTACCAAGTCATTTAAATTTTGCACTTGTACTAACTCATCATTTTTAAACGTCCAAACCATGAGCTGTTCTGGATTAGGTACTTCGCTACAATCCATAATCCATGGTCCAACCGGACAAGATCCATCACGGACTTTATTTTTAATGTTTGGGCGATAAAAATCATTGTGGGCTATCGTCACATCATTCACAACCGTATACCCTAACACATAATCAAGAGCTTCTTCCTCTGATATGTTCGTAGCATTTTTACCGATAACAATACCCAGTGTTGCGTTAACTTGAACTTCATTTACTTCAGCAGGAATTTCTACTTGATTCAAATGTGTGTTAATGGTGTTTCTTGGTTTCACATACAATATCGGTCTATTAGGTTCAGCTTGATACGGTTTTTCATGAAACTTATTTTTCATGGCATCCAGTTGTTCTCTAAAATTAAATATTGTTCCGTATATAGCTCCAGTAACAGGTGATTGCCATGAAATGGTTTCATCTGGGTATCGTTTTCCATTCCAAATTATATGTGAATCATCAACAATTATTTCTTCAAGGTTAACTGATCCATTTATCCTTGCTTTCGCACGATACATATAGTCACCCCTAATTTAATTTGACTGTTTTCTAAAAGATTGTAGCTTTTTCCAAGAAATGAATCTTCATTCGTAGTTGATGGAAAATGTGCAGTAACATATCAAAAATAACTCAGACTACAAATTGTGTATTAACATAACGCTCGCAACACCGCTTCGGAAATACACTTCGCTTTCCGCGGGCGGCTGGTGAGCCTCCTCGTGCTGGCGCACTGTGGGGTCTCACCTATGCCTTTCCTCCCGCAGGACATGGAACGCTACGTCAGCAACACATCGCACGCAGAAAAAGTGCTTTTCTTTTTCAAGGAGTCTTCGTGTATTTCCTACGCTAGTGAAGTAGTAACACTTTTCTTTAAACAAGAAGTCACCATCAGCGGAGGCAGAATACGAAGACTCCTGTGGGAACAGCACGTGTCCGAAGACCCCGGAAGAAGTGGTTTTCTTCTGAGGAGGCTGAGGCCGTGCCCACGGAAAGCGAAGTATTCTGCCGGAGCGGTTTTGTGGCACACTATTGAATTAGACTGTGAAAGTAAATCTCAAAAGTTATGACGCAGTCTATACAAATTTTGCAATAAACTATGCGAAGTTTAAACCAATTCCAGCAATAAATGATATGGTCTCTCCATTAACTGGTTGAAACGATTCGTAAATTGAACCGCATTCGCACCATCTGTTACACGGTGGTCAAAGGATAGTGACATATTCATAATCGACCGTACAGCAATTTCATCATTTTCCAGGACAACGGGTGTTTTTTTCGTTTTATGAAACGCAATAATACTTGTTTGCGGATAATTGATGATTGGCGTAGCAGCCGTGCTTCCTAAAGGACCAACATTACTAATTGTAAATGTTCCACCACGCATATCTTGAGCAGTCAGCTTTCCTGCTTGTGCCTTTTCCGTTAATGCTTTCATCTCATCGTGAATCTCTCGTATGGTTTTTTTATCCACATCTCGTAGCACTGGCACGAGTAATCCGTTATTTGTATTCGTTGCTAGCCCAATATGGTAGTTTTTATGTAAGCGTATAACATCATTTTCTTCATCCAATTGAGCATTGAAAACTGGAAATTCTTTCAACGTAATTGCAATCGCTTTTAAGAAAAAGGCAACAACTGATATATTTTCACCGGCTTCTTTTAACTCACTACGTATTTCAAGTAAATTTGTTAAATCTGCTTCATCAAAATGTGTTACATGAGGAATTGTCATTAATGATTGTGTCATCTTTTGCGCAATTTGCTTTCGAATTCCGGTAAACGGAATCGTATCCGACTCTGTAGAAGTACGTGCTTGTGAAGAAGTTATGTTTTCTTCCGGTTGTATCATATCTTCTTGTTGTTCACGTATAAAACGAAAGATATCATCATCCAATACTCTTCCAGCTGGACCAGAGCCTTGAACTTTCTCTATATCTACATCATTTTCTCGCGCAATTCTTCTCGTGTGTGGCGCTGCTATGATCCGCTTCGGGGGGCTTTTTCTCTCCTTTTGTTTCGGTATATTTTGCTTTTCAGGTGCAGAGAGTGCCGCTGATACCTCTCGCTTGGAATTGATAGATTCTTCCTTGCCATCATCGATCTCCAAAATAGCCGTACCAATCGTGACGGTTGTACCAATATCATGATGAATTGCTTTAACCTTTCCAGTCGTGGGTGAGGGAATCTCTGCTACCATTTTATCTGTTTGCATTTCCACTAGAGGTTGATCAACAGATACCGTATCACCTACTTTTACAAAAAAGTTGATAATCTCCCCTTCATTCATTCCCTCACCAATATCATGAAATTTTACTTCTACCATACCACTTCACCTCCAAAAAAATTATTCTTTAATTTCCCATTTTGGACTTCTTGTTCGCGTGAAGAAATTATTTCTACTGCGCTGCTGTTCTAAACGTTTTTGACATTTGCGATTTGCAGCTTCTAATGTTGTTATTACATCAAGATTTGCTTGTTCATATATTTCCAGCAACGATTGATAGATTGCCTTTGTTTTTAATAGCACTCGTTCTTTATTCGGACCATATAATTCATCAGCAACTTGAATTAATCCACCAGCATTAACAATATAGTCTGGAGCGTACAAAATTCCTTTATCATGTAACGCTTTTGCATGACTATTGTCGTGTAACTGGTTATTTGCGGAACCGACAACAGCTTTTACTTGTAACTGAGCAATAGATTGATCATTGAGTACACTTCCCATTGCACATGGGACAAAAACATCTGCATCTACTTGATAGATTTCATTACTTTTTACGGTGGTAATTGATCCCCCTAACGCTTCCGCTGTTTCTTGTATACTTACCATTACATCCTCGTGGATATCCGTAACAATGACTTTTGCACCAGCATGTAATAATTGCTCGGTTACTTTATATCCAACTTTTCCAAGACCTTGAATGGCATAAGTTCGTCCTGCTAAACTATCACTTCCAAATATGAATTTATTAGTAGCCTTTAATCCATATATAACACCTTGAGCAGTTGGAATGGAAGAGTCACCACTACCTCCGAAAGCTTCAGGAATGCCATTTATAAAATTCGTTTCCTTTGATGCTTGCACAAAATCATCCATCGTTGTTCCCATATCTGTTCCTGTATAAAATCTACCATTTAATGAATCTACAAATTGCCCAAACGCACGAAACATAGCAGCAGATTTATCCTTATTCGGATCACCTATGATAACCGCCTTTCCTCCACCAAAATCAATATCGGCAGCAGCACATTTATAGGTCATACCTTCAGATAAGCGTAGTACATCATCTAATGCATCATCCACAGAAGCATATGGGTACATTCTTGTTCCACCAAGTGCAGGTCCAAGCGTTGTATTATGAATAGCTATAATCGCTTGCAAACCAGTAGCGGAGTCATTACAAAATACAACCTGTTCATGGCTAGCAATCTTTTGAAACATGTCCTGTTCTACTTGTGAATTGTTTATAAGCTGTTGGTTCACGAGAATCCCTCCATTTCAAAACAACTAATTGTTGCGCTAGAATTTCCATACTTAGAGATTCTAGCGCAATGGTCATACGTTATTTTACTTCTGCACAATCACTTATTTGACGATATTTTCCTTCATAAAATGCCAATGGATCACCTTTTGTCGTATGAATATCTGTGACCTTGCCAATATAAAGTGTATGATCACCTGCAATGACAGAATCGTAGACTTCACATGTTAAGCTTGCAAGAGAGCCCTCAATGGTTGGCATATCATTGAACCATTTAAAATTGACTTCTTTTAGTTCCTTATTTTGTCCTGCAAAATAAGCAGACATATCCTTTTGGTCTTCATTTAAAATACTGACAGCAAACTTCCCAGATTTATTGATAAAGTCTAGCATGGTAGCATTCTCATCAATAGATATTAAGACAAGTTTCGGATTTAAAGAAACAGACATAAATGCATTTGCAGTCATTCCGTGGATGTCCTCACCATGCTGAGTAGTTACAACCGTAACCCCTGTCGCAAACTTCCCCATTGCTGTTCGAAATGTTTGATCATCCATGTAGAAACCTCCTATGCCAGTGAAACTTCATTCAGTGGTTCATGTTATTCCACTGAATGTTAGCCCCCTAAAGAGCCATTGAACAGATCGGACATTTACGGGCAGTTGGTACACAAACATCTCCCGCATCTCCAATTTTACTTACCGCCCGTTACCTACCGGGGAAAAGCATTCATTATATCTATATGACGAAAGTTGGCTTATGCTGCTTTAATTTGCCTGGTTTTTGAATAACTTCTTCACCCGAAAAGATATCTAAAACTACTGAAGCCTCATTAAACCAGCTGTCAGGTGCAGCATGCCCCCAAAATGTTTGACGCATCGGATCATTGATATCCCAACGAATCGGTTTAAAGTCAGGATCACTGGTCAAATAATCTCCACTATAGAGCTCGATCCGATGACCATCCGGATCACGCAAGTATAAGAAGAACGCATTGGATAATCCATGACGCCCTGGCCCACGTTCAATTGCTTCCCCATACCCCATTGATGCAAGTACATCACACGTATGAATAAGCGATAACTGATCAGGTAACCAAAACCCAATATGATGTAGCCTAGGTCCAAATCCATTCATAAACGCCACATCATGTACATTTTGTTTACGATGTAACCAGGCAGCCCAAATATCACCTTCAGGAGTATCCGTATATTCCGAACAAGCAAAACCTAAGTTTTTTTGATAAAAATCATATGCTGCCTCCACGTCGGGTACCCCACAATTAAAATGATCGATCCGTTGCATTCGAGAACCTCTATAAAGATCATAGCGTTGTAATAAACGTTCTACTGGATCCATTTCTGCAAAGAATTCCAGTGGTAAACCCGAATTATCATTTACTCTTAGTGCTCTCCCGACAGCATGCTGTTTCCCTTTTTCCAGCCACTTTGTTGGATATCCTTTCTCTTCAAAAAGCCGTGATAATGCTTCTAGATCTTGATTTGATGAAACTTTATATCCTAACGCTTCAACAGCTGGCGTATCCGCTTTTTTTAATACGAGACTGTGATGGGTGTGTTCTTCAAGACCGCGGAGGTATATATGATCATCATCTGATTCTGTTTCAATAAAACCAAGAGCATCGATGTAAAACTTGCGGGAGGCTTCTAAATCCTTTACATGTAAAATTGCTCTTGCACAGCGGATGATATTAAAATCCATTGCCTACTTCCCCCTTTATTTTGAAATGACGAGTCGCTCTGTTTTCGGATGTGTTGATCGACTTTCTAGGTGTGTCGCTCAACTTTCTAGGTGTGTCGCTCGACTTTTTGGGTGTGTCGCTCGACTTTCCCGGTACGTCGCTCAACTCTATGGGTGTGACGTTCTGACTTGTTTGATAGTTAAATTTTCACTCCACTAGACTTCTTCAAAAAGCTGTCCACGTAGTCTTTATAAACGTCCTTATCATAGTTATCAAAATACGTCATGCCCATTTTTACTGGGTCACCAAAGAAGTAATATTCATAGTGTGTTTGGCGACTACCGAACGCACTCATCGTCATATCCCATGCGAGACGGAATAATTGCACACGCTCATAGCCTTCTAGATTTTTACCTTGTAGCCCGCGATGAATGAGAGGACCAATCTCATCATGATTGAAATCATCCTGTGTAGGAATCCCCATTAAGCCTGATGCTCCAATAATACGAATGATTTCAGTTAATTTCGGATAAATACGTGGATACCAGTTTCGTGCTGCATCTAATGCAGCGTAATCAGGTGTCATTGTTCCAGAGTTATCGAGTTTGGCATTGTGCTCTGCACGATACAAATGTGAACGCATCGCTTCAAGTGTAAGCATGATCTCCGTACCTTTGTCTTTTACATGCTGGAATTGGTCAATACCGATAGCGTCCATGATGCTTAACGCAACTCCTAGAACAAACTCGGTTTTTACGATATTCTTGGAAACTACCTGGTGTGACATATGTACGACCGCATTCGTTTCAAGAAATGTACGGTTACATACGGATGAATTACCACATACAAATACTCGCTCCCATGGTACAAATACGTTTTCGAACGATACGATGGCATCGCCCTCCTCAAAACGCGCACTTAGTGGGTGATCCCAATCATTTTTACCGTAATCAAAGGATTCGCGACTTATATATTTTAGTCCTGGCGTGTTATTCGGAATAGCAAATGCAAGTGAATACGGATCATCCAGCTCCCCAGCTTTTTTAACTGTTGAAGGGAAAACTAGTATTTCATCTGTAATACCGCCTTGTGTTGCCAGCAGTCGTATACCATCCACGATAATTCCGTCTTCTCGTTCTTCGACTAGATGTAAAGCAACATTTGCATCCTTTTGCTGATGTTGCATTTTTGCTCGATTAACTTGTGGATGAATTAATGTATGGGTTAAGCTAATATCATTCTCCCTAGCATATTCATAATAGTTACGTGCATTTTCTGCAAATCTAGGATCTCCTTCAGCAAACAGACTATTATTGACCCCCATAGCCATTACTTCCGCATTCAAATAATCAGGAGATCGCCCCATCATGCCCCCAGAAGTGCGTGCCCATTCTGTAATTGCTTCTCTCCGTGCAATAAGATCTTCAACCGTTTTCGGCTGTAAAAATGTCATCCCAACTTTATTTCCAGTAGTTGGTGAAGTATAAAGCATTTTATCTTGTTTTTCATATTGTAAGTCATATAAATTTGCCATCGATTTAATAACATTTTTGAAGGCAGGATGTTCTGTGACGTCCTCCACTCTTTCTCCGTGAATATAGACATTGTTTTTTGCATCTTTTAATCTACTTATATATTCTTTTCCTTTTTTTGCTGGCATCGTATTTCCCTCCTTATTTTTTCTTGCCAAACTGCGGTATATGGTGATCACCAATTGCTACATGAATCGCTTTTGGTTCCGTATAAAATTCAAATATCGCAAAATGTCCACCTTCACGGCCAATACCACTAGCTTTCATGCCACCGAATGGAATTCGTAAATCACGAACATTTTGTGAGTTCACCCAAAGCATTCCAGAATCAATTGCTTGGGCGACGCGATGACCTCGTTTGATATCATTTGTCCAAACATACCCTGCAAGGCCATAGTCCACATCATTAGCCATTTGTACAACTTCTTCTTCGGTTTCAAATTCAATAACCGTCATAACAGGTCCAAATATTTCATCCTGACAAACCCTCATATCATTTTTGGCGTTTAATAAAAGGGTAGGTGGCACAAAATTTCCTGTCTGCACTTCCGCTGGCACAGTACCTTGAATGACTTCACAGCCCTCTTCTTTCGCCAACTGAATATAACCAGTTACCTTTTGATAATGCCCTTGATCAATTAACGGACCAAGCTCTGTCGCATCATCCATTGGGTCTCCAATTGCAATATTTCGAACACGCTCTTTTAAAGCTGCAACAAACTTATCTTTTATGTCTTTATGCAAAAACACTCGGGAATTTGCGGTACATCTCTCCCCATTAAAGGAGAATATCCCCCATACTGCAGCATCTAATGCTTTTTCAATATCGGCATCATCAAATACGATAAGGGGTGACTTCCCACCAAGTTCCATCGATGTTTTTTTCAAGGAATCGGCACTGTTTTTAATGATTCGCTTACCAGTCGTTGTTTCCCCAGTAAAGGAAATAGCTTCAACATTTGAGTGTTTCACGAGAGCCTCGCCAGCTGTTTCACCAAATCCGTGTACAACATTGAAAACTCCTTTAGGCAACTCTGCTTTATGAATTATCTTTGCTAATATATTCGCTGATAATGGTGATAGCTCGGCTGGCTTTAATACGACCGTATTCCCAGTAGCTAGTGCAGGAGCAACCTTCCAAGTTAATAGCATAAATGGCGCATTCCATGGTGTAATGAGACCTACAACTCCTAGAGGTTGATAGATGGTATAATTCATAAATTCATCATCAACTTGGTAGGCGTCCCCATGCATTCTTGCTTGCACCATCCTGGTGTAGAAACGAAAATTTTCTGCTCCACGCGCTGCCATCTTTCTTGTTTGACTGATTGGTAATCCAGAATCTAGAGATTCTAAATGCGCAATTTCTTCCGCTTCTTCTTCGATAAGATCGGCAATTTTTTCAATGTACTTCATCCGTTCTTTTAGCTTCATTGTTCCCCATGGACCATTTCGAAAAGCTTTGTCAGCAGCTGTTACGGCTTTTTCGATATCTTGCCCAGTACCTTTGGCAACAGAGTTCGTTACTTTATTTGTAAATGGGTTTTTATTTTCAAATTGTTCGCTGTCACTAGCGTCTACAAACTCTCCATTGATGTAGAGCTGTACATTTTCAACTTGTTTATGTTCCATTTATAAGATCACCCTTTTATATGAATCTAGTTTGTTTTAACATCCTCTTGAATCAATTGGTAAGATAATAATGTTTCCCGAATTTCTGCCTGAATTTGCTCCGATGGGACATCTAATGGCTTTCTTAAAATAGGTTGTACTTTCCCCATCATTCCTAATGCAGCTTTTGCTGGTGCAGGATTCGTATCACGAAATAGGACATCATTTAAAGGCATTAATTCATAATGCAAGTCCTGTGCCCCTTTCACATCTCCCGCTTCCCACTTATTGAAGATTTCCGCTACCTCTCTCGGTGCCACATTCGCCGTTGCACTAATATGTCCAGCACCACCGATAGCGAGCATTGGATAACATAATACTTCAATTCCGGAATAAAGATTGAAATCTCGACCACATTTTAATAACACTTTATTCACATGTTCAAAATCTTTATTAGATTCCTTCACTCCAATAATGTTTGGACAATCTTCCGCTAACCTCGCAATTGTAACCGCTTCCAAATTTATTGCAGTACGACCAGGAATGTTATATAAAATGATTGGAATATCAACGGAATCCGCTATTGCTTTAAAATGTTTGTATAATGCGTGTTGGTTTGGTTTGTTGTAGTAAGGGACGATGACCATCGCTCCGTCTGCCCCCATTTCTTGTGCAGCTTTCGTCATGCGGAGTGTTTCTTGGTGGTTTGTTGATCCTGTACCAGGAAGAAAAGGAACTCTTCCATCTACTGTTTTACATGCAGTTTCCATCACTTCTATTCGTTCCTCTATTGTCATGGAGCTAGGTTCTCCAGAGGTACCAGTAACGGAAATGCCATGACTTCCATTCGCTATTTGCCAATTTATTAATTCCTTAAATTTTGCAAAGTCAATACTTTCATCCTCGTTAAATGGTGTAATCACTGGAGCTATTGAACCTCGAAACCGCTTTTTCGCTTCTTCAAAAGCCATTATATCCCCTCCAACTTATTCCTACTAATTGAATAACTATAAATTTTCTGAACAATTAAATCGTATATGATTTCACATACAATGTCAACAGGTAAAAATCCCTATCCTGTTTGAATAGAAAAAGAACCAGATAGTTATCCAGTTCTCGCTAAGAAGAAATATTCGTTTCTAGCTCATTCTTACGGCGTTTTTCAAAGTTTTCTGCTGTTCTAATTTTATGCTCCCTCGCTAATGATTCTAGTTTGTCAATATTACCATTTTCCAAATATGTAATTAGTTGTTGATGCTCTTTGATGGATTCCTTAACTCGGACAGAATAAAGCATGGAGCCTGCCCCACGGATTGCATCTAGTCTATTCCAAGTATTGTTTATAGATTCTAACAAATAATGATTCTGACAATCCTCACAGATCAGCTTATGAAAGTCTGCATTTAGCTTACTGAACCGAATGATATCAAAATCCTCTAAAGCCTCCCGCATTCGATTGTTTAGTTCCTTTAACTGATCGATCTTTTCGTGGGTAATTGCTTTTGCACATAGTGCCGTAGCATATCCTTCTAAAACTGCAAGCACCCGTAACGTATCCGAATAATCCGATTCATTCACTTCTGCTACAACAGGACCAACATTGCGTTTATATAATATTAAACGTTCTGCCTCAAGTTGGCGAATCGCTTCCCGTACAGGAATAGAACTTGTATTCATCTCCTTTGCAATTTGATCAATTACAATACGTTGTCCAGGAACATAGATTCGTTCTATAATTCTAGCTTTTAAAACCCGATACACTTTTTGTTGTTTGTTTTCTTTTATCATAATAAAGCCATCATATATAAAATGATATATGATGTCAATATTGTATGAATATTATTTATTTTACGTTATCAAGTTCAATAACACTGTTATCGAAACAATACTGAATAATGTAGTTACTAACGTAATACTTGATACCAAGTCAGGTTCTGTATCAAACTCAATCGCATACATTGTCGTTGTTGCAGCACTTGGCATGGACGCTAGTATGAATAAAACCGTACCAATAATTGGATCCACATCAAGTACCAATATGAACGCAAAAGTAAGCAAAGGGGCGACAATCATTCTAATTGTTAATGCAGAAATGATAACTTGCCAATTAAATTTTATTGACGTAATAGAAGCAAGCTGCATTCCTAGCATCACCATCATAATCGGAATAGCCGCTCCGGAAAGCATAGACAACGTCGAAAACACCGGTTCAGGTATTTCCCAGGCAATGTTTTGTAGAATAAAGGCGAAAACTGCTGCATAGGTCGCTGGCAATCGAAGTATCGTTTTTACAGCTCGTTTATAACCACTTTTATCCCTTGATGCATAATAGACTCCAAAGGCATTCATAAAGATCGTTTGGATCACCATGAAAAACACAGCATAAGGTAGTGCCTCTTGTCCTATTGAAAATAGAATAACTGGAACCCCATAGTTACCAGCGTTCATAAATGCAGAAGTTAAAATAGAGGCGCTTTCGACTGACCGTTCCCATTTTAAAATACGTCTCAATATTTTATTCAAAACAATCATCATAATGAGTAAAAAGAAAGAAAAACCAAGAATAATTGTGTAGCTCTGATCAAATTCCGCTTCATATAACTGGGTAAACACAAGTGCTGGTAAAAATATATGAATGGACATAGAGGCGATTGATTTTACATCCAGAATACGAATCCGTTGCAAAATATACCCCGCTCCAAAGACTGCAACAATCGGTAATATAACATTAAAAAATAACCCCATGATTACATCTCCAATTAAATTAATATATATTAGTCTATCATATGAATACTTGTTCATCGAGAGAGTAGTTTTAATCTTTCTTTTTAGTAAATTTTATTTTTTTCAATATTTCCCTTGACTCCTTCATGTATATAATGTATATATTGTGTATACACAATTAATTGATAAGGGGTTATGCTATGAACATTCTTATTTCAAGTAATAGCAAGGAGCCTCTTTTCCAACAAATAAAAGAGCAAATAAAACAACAGATTTTTTCTGGGGAATTAAAAGAAGGAGATGCACTCCCTTCCATGCGTTTGTTAGCAAAGGATCTTAAGGTTAGTGTGATTACCACAAAGCGAGCATATGAAGACCTAGAAAAAGAAGGTTATTTGATTTCAACAGTTGGAAAAGGAACATTTGTCGCAGGTCAACAACCACATGTATTAAAAGAGTGGCAAATAAGAGAGCTTGAAAATGAACTGGAAAAAGTAGTTCATGATGGTAAACACATAGGTTTATCCAAGGCAGAGCTTATAGAACTACTTGAAATTTACTACGAAGGAGATGGATAAGCTAATGAATACAGTAGAATTTCACCATGTAACAAAACGTAGAAAAGGTTTTTCGATTGAAGACTTAAATATTACCATTCCAAAAGGTTACATTACTGGCTTTATTGGTCCAAATGGTAGTGGGAAAACAACTACGATTCAAATGATGATGGATATACTACAAATTGATGAAGGTGATATTAAACTTTTTGGAACTTCCCATAAAGATCACACAGTCAAACAAAGAATCGGTTTTGTTTATGATGATCTATTTATGTATGAAGATTTTACAATTAAAAACATGAAATCGTTTATTGCACCCCTTTATAAAACATGGAATGAAGTTCTTTTCCAAAAATATGTCGAAGAATTTGAACTTCCATTACGGAAAAAAATTAAAAAATTGTCCAAGGGAATGAAAATGAAAACTTCCTTATTGTTCGCACTTTCCCATGAACCAGAATTTATAGTCATGGATGAGCCGACTTCTGGTTTGGATCCAATTTTCCGTAGAGAGCTTTTAGATAAATTACAAGAAATGATGGTTCGTGAAAATCAAACAATATTTTTATCATCCCATATAACCACTGATCTTGATCGTATTGCCGATCACATCATTTTTATTTATCAAGGTAAAATAATGTTACAAAAAGCAATGGATGAGATTAGAGAGCAATTCTATGTTATTAAAGGACGTTCAGATATCATCGATACAGATACGAGAGAGTTATTCATAGGAATTCAAGACTCTGAATTAGGATTTACCGCTTTGTTTGAGGGGGATCCCTTATTATTTGAGCCTTTTGGCAATGATATTGTCATTGAAAAAGCAACATTAGAGGATATTATGTACTTCATGACTAGAAAGGAGAAATTGAATCGTGAGGCAAGTATTTCTGAAGGAACTACAGTTAACTAAAGTATATATTATATTTTTTATATTCCTTATCCCCTTTACTTACGGTATGAATGTTCCGATCACTGGCATCAATATTTGGATTCTGCTTAGTTTTATCTTTCTGTCCTTTTATTCAGATAGTAGAAATGAAGTAAATCGATATTTAATAAGTGTACCGATTTTTCGTAAACATATTGTATTTGTTAGATATATTTTCTTTTTTATACTTACAAGTGGTTTTACTCTTTATTTATGGTTAATTGATCATCTTGCCAACCAGGGACTGCCGTTTTTAGGAAATAGCCCTTTAACAGGAAGCTCTATTCTATGGTTATTTGCATTAACATGTATCATAGTCTCTCTATCATTACCTATTCTTTACTATATAAAAAGTTTCCATCGCGCGATGGCAGTATTAATGACACTGGTTTTTTTCTCAGCTCTATTCTATGGGATAATCGTAGGAAATCCTTTAATTACTTGGGATGAGTCCATAAAACACTTTGCAGATAACCTAAGTCATATTCAATTATTCGTATCGTTAACAGCTTTATCATTAATATTTCTATATTTGTCTTACAAACTATCAGCATGGATATTTATGAAAAGAGATCTTCTATAGGAGGTGAATATATGATTGGTTTAATGAAACGAGATGTAATCATTAGTAGAGCGCCTTTCTTAAGTGCCCTATTTTTAATACCGTTCGCTTATATTACTTCGTTACCACCTATTTACGTTAGCGTGGGTTTGATCATACCAGTGATTGTAATTAGTATTTTGTTTCTAGATTATCGAGCAAATATGAATCGTTTTACGATAAGTTTGCCAATCAATAACAAATTGATTGTTCCAAGCAGATATATTAGTTTACTACTCCTGTGGATCGTTGTAGTTTTATATCAATATATTGTTGGCCAGATTTATGGTTCACTCTCTTCTTTACCAAGATATATTTATAACTGGAAAGATGTTATGACAGTAATTAGTCTAGGAATATTACTAAAAGCATTATTAATACCAATATACTATCTATTTAAATCATTTGTTATTGCTTGTTCTATCTCCGTTTTCGTATATTTTTGGGTGCTTTTCGGCTCCTTCTTTCCATTGACAGATGTACTAGGTATGGACGATTACATTCTATTTAATGATATCGATCAAGGATTTGTACCATTAGTTGAGAAATATATCCCTTTTCAACCATTTATAGTATTAGGATTAGTGTCTATTGTACTTTACTTTTTGTCTATGAAAATTTCTACAACATTTTTCTTGAGGAAAGAACACTGAATCAATTCGGGCGATATTTGACAAATTTTAGTATTCATGAGAAGATAACAAAGTTACTAAAGTAACATTTAAGTGTTCTGGCATTCTACAATGTTTTTGAAGATGCTTATTCACACTGGCGCGACTACAGGGTCGCAAGGACGTAAGAGCAGGTAGGGCTTACGTTGCTTAAGTTAGAGGACATCCAGTGGAACATGTACCGCGGATAGAGAAATTCGAAGAAACTCGGAGTGCGTTAACCGAGCTTAAAGTAAGATGACAGCAAAACCCAGCTTTCAACAAGCTGCAAGACAGAATTTCCAGACCTGATAAACTCAGGAGTTAAAAATAAAAATAAAACTTACGTGTTACTTTATAAACAAAAGGGGTACTCTTTTAGTAAGGGGTGCCCCTTTTCCAATACATAAAAAAGGAAGGATAGTAATGCAAACATTACCAATTGGAACGATTCAAACTATGACTGTTGCACGAAAAATTGATACAGGATACGTATTGCAAAAAGAAATGCTTGAAGCACTTTTACATCATAACGAGACGGATAAAGAACTTGAACAAGATCAAGCAGTAGATGTGTTTTTATATCAAGATAAGAAAGATAACACCATCGCAACAACCAAACTTCCTACTATTGTAATGGATACATACGGATGGGCTGAAGTCGTAGAAGTTATTCCGAACTTAGGGGCTTTCGTAGACATTGGGACAACGAAACAAATCCTTGTCTCCCTAGACGACTTACCACTATTCGAAAAAGTATGGCCTAAAGAAGGTGATCAGCTTTATGTCACTCTAGGTAAAGATCGAAAAGGCCGATTACTAGCCATTCCAGCAACCGACGGCGTAATCGGTAGAATATATGAAGTAGCTCCTGTCGAATTACTTAACGAACAGATAAGTGGGAAAGTATACCATACAAATAAAGAAGGTTCCGCTATCCTAACGGAAGAAAATTATCGAGGATTCATCCATCATACAGAGCGAAAAGAAGAACCGCGTCTTGGTGAAGTAGTCCAAGGTCGTGTTATCGAAGTAAAAGAAGATGGCACCTTGAATGTATCACTAAGGCCGTTGAAACAACATGGAATAGTTGATGATGCTTCAGACATTTTAGAGCACATAAAAGAAAGCGGTGGCATGATACCATTTAGTGATAAAAGTGACCCCGATGATATTCGCGGAACATTTAATATTAGTAAAGCTGCATTTAAACGGGCACTTGGAAAATTATTGAAAGAAGAAAAAATTGAACAACGTGATGGGAAGACGTATTTAAAAGAGTAGTTCCTCCAATCTTATAGTAAAAATAATGTACGAAGCTCAGTCATAGGACTGAGCTTTGTTATGATTTCTATGCTCTAGCATAAACATCAGTAACCGTTGTAACAAAAAAGCTAAGTAAAGACGCAAATAACGCAGCTATTCCCCATCCTCCTAAACCTGCTCCCAAAATTTCTATCCCTTCCAGGGCCATTGTTGAAAGTATAAAGACTATTCCGCTTCCAAATAAGACAAGACTTGGAAAGTAAAACAAATAAGTTGCATGTTGAAACAGTTTTATTAATAGGAAACCCAATATAATCGCTAACGCTCCTAATACAGCACTAATCGTAATGACAGATTGTACGATGTCCACCATCTCACCTCATTTTAAATATTTTTAATTTTAAATCACTTTCAGTCTACAAATCTTTGTTACACAAGTCAATGCAAAATCCCCCCTTATTAATATCCTATTATTTTCAAAAAAAGTATTGACTTAAATAAATATATTTGTAATTATTAGAATATTATTTAAGTAATGATAAAAGGAATGAGTGTGTCTAAACACAATTATGTAAGCGTTTTATTCCTTTTATCCTAAAAAGGGGGGATAAAATACAAAAATTAAAAAAATAACAAATTAGAAAGGAGAATTACATGAAGAAAAGCTTTGTTTACCAAATTGTCGGTGCATTCCTTCTTGCTGTTATTGTTGGGTTAGTATTTGGAGATGGAGCAAGCAATGTTGCACCACTTGGGGATTTATTTTTACGTCTTATTATGTTTATCATTGTACCATTAGTTCTCTCGACAATTGTTGTAGGTGTAACAAGTGCCGGGGACGTAAAAAAACTTGGTCGTTTAGGTGGAAAGACGATCTCGTACTATTTAATAACTAGTTTTATTGCTATTTCAATTGGCTTACTTGCTGGATACGTATTTTCCCCAGGTTCAGGAGTAGATGTAACAATAAATGAAGAAGCTGTTCCATCTAGTGAAACACAAAGTGTTGTCGATACATTATTAAATATAATCCCTACAAACCCCATTGAAGCACTAACTACAGGAAATATGTTACAAATAATCTTCTTTGCTATCTTCTTAGGAATTGGTATTAAATTAGTTGGAGAAAAGGCATCACCAGTACAGCGATTCTTTGACGGATTAGCAGAAATCATGTACAAGATAACAGGTATTATTATGAAACTTGTTCCAATTGGTATATTTGGTCTACTAGCTCCAATTGTTGGTGAATATGGTGCTGGTGTTTTATTGCCACTGATTAAATTAATTCTAGCGCTATTCATTGCATGTCTCGTTCATGTTGTGATCGTTTATTCCACTGCTGTGAAAACATTTGGCAAGTTAAGTCCAATCCAGTTTTTTAAAGGTATTTTCCCTGCTGCAACCGTAGCGTTCAGTACGTGTAGCAGCTCAGGTACATTACCAGTAACAATGAAAAACACACAGGAAAATTTGGGAGTATCTAAGGAAACTAGTAGCTTTGTCCTGCCATTAGGTGCAACTATCAACATGGATGGTACAGCTCTTTACCAAGGTATTGCTGTTGTATTTATAGCACAATATTTTGGAGAAACATTATCGTTTGGTCAAATCCTTATTGTTGCTCTAATCGCTACACTTGCATCTATTGGAGCAGCAGGAGTACCTGGTGCAGGTATGGTTACGTTAATTATGGTTTTGACTGCAGTCGGTTTACCATTAGAAGGTATTGCTCTTATTGCGGGTGTTGACCGCGTACTAGATATGATGCGGACATCCGTTAACATCATGGGTGATGCTACAGCAAGTCTTGTTGTAGATGCATCTGAAAAGAAACGTGAAGCCGCTTAAAGAAAAAAATAACTGCCCGTTTCAATCAATGAACGGGCAGTTTTATTAAAAAAATCCTCCCTCATATTCCTTTACCTATACAGTTATTTTATATTCTTAACTCTTCCTACTTGACCATCTGTCAAACGGACTTTCATTCCATGTGGAAGAAAGGATGAATTGGTAAGCAAATCCTTTACAATTCCAGGAGTTGTTCGCTCTGTTTTTTGATCTTTTTTAAGTACAATGTCTACTTCTATTCCAGGTTCTATATTTTTACGATATCTACCATCCATAATATGTTACACCTCTAAGTCATTTTTGTATTTCAAATATATCGTCCAGCTTTTGTGCCATATATCTATGGCTATCTTCCACACCTTGATTATAAAAAACCGGTGCAAGCTTTTCCATGATAAAGTCCAATATTAGCATTGCTTTTAAATTTCCAATCTCCTCATTCTGTTCTTCAATAAAATATGCTTGTATCATTTGAACCATTTCATCTTTTTGCTCATTGGATAATTCAAATTTTGGTTTCATTCTATTCACCCTTTTTCTTCATTAATCTTATTATAACAGGATTATAATCATCTTTAAAAACTTGGTATTATGGCGAATGACTTCTTTGCACTTTTCCTGGATAGAAAATTTAAAACCTCACAGCCAAAAAATTATAAAAATTTAATCCTTCTAACAGGAATTTGGCAAAAAATGTCGTATACTTAAGGTATAAGAGGAGGGTACATATGCTTAAATTTGAAGATTATAAATATGACAGACCAGACTTAGAAAATGAGAAACAAACATTTCGAGGCTTATTAGAATCATTTTCAACAGCTACTACAGTTGAAGGACAAAATAAAGCCATTGAAAAAATCAATGCATTTCGTAATCGTCTATCAACATTATTTAATTTAGTGTATATACGAGCATCTATTAATACGAATGATGATTTTTACCAAAAGGAACGTGACTTTTGGGATGAAAAGAGTCCTGAATTACAAGAACTATATACGGATTTTTATAAGGAATTAGTAAAAACTCCTTTCCGTGATGAATTAGAACAAAAGTGGGGATCTCAGCTATTTAGTCTAGCAGACTATCAAATCAAGGCTTTTTCTCCAGAAGTAATCAGCTTATTGCAAAAAGAAAACAAATTAACATCGGAATACTCCAAGCTTGTCGCTTCTGCTGAAGTAGAATTTCAAGGGAAAACATATACTTTGGCACAACTTGGACCATTTACACAAGATAAAGATAGAAATGTACGTAAACAAGCGATCCAAGCAAGCTCTGGATTTTTTGAAAATAATGCAGAAAAATTTGATGATATTTATGATCAACTAGTAAAGATCCGTCATGAAATCGCTACAAAACTAGGTTACAAAAACTTTGTAGAATTAGGTTATGTACGCATGTTACGCATTGACTATAATGCAGATATGGTTGATGTGTTCCGCAAGCAGGTACGTGACTACATCGTCCCACTTGTATCCAAATTATACGAAAAGCAGGCAAATCGAATCGGAGTTGATTCCTTAAAATTCTATGATGAAAACCTTGAATTTAAAAGCGGTAATCCAACACCTAAAGGTAGCCCAGAATGGATTATTGAAAATGGGAAACAGATGTACGAAGAACTTTCTGATGAAACAAATGAATTTTTCCATTTCATGCTAGATCGTAACTTAATGGACTTAGAAGCTCAGAAAGGAAAAGAAGCTGGTGGTTACTGTACATTTATTGAGGATTACGAATCACCATTTATTTTCGCTAACTTCAATGGTACTTCCGGTGATGTGGATGTATTAACACATGAAGCTGGTCATGCATTCCAGGCTTACTCAAGTCGTAATATCGGGATTCCAGAATACGTTTTCCCAACACACGAGTCAGCTGAAATTCATTCCATGAGTATGGAATTCTTTACATGGCCGTGGATGGAACTGTTCTTTAAGGAAGATACCGATAAATATAAATACTCACACTTAGCTAGCGGATTAAGCTTCTTGCCTTATGGTGTTGCAGTTGATGAGTTCCAACACTTGGTATATGAAAATCCAGATTGGACTCCGGCAGAACGTAAAGCAGCTTGGAAAAAACTAGAGGAAACTTATTTACCGCATCGTGATTATGAAGACATTCCGTACTGGCAATCCGGTGCAGTATGGCAACGTCAAGGTCATATTTATGAAGTGCCATTCTATTACATTGATTATACATTAGCACAAATCTGTGCCTTCCAATTTTGGAAACGATCCCGGGAAGAGCGTGAGGCAGCATGGAATGATTATCTAAACCTATGTAAATTAGGTGGATCTAAAGCCTTCTTAGGATTAGTTGAAGCTGCGAATCTCCGCTCTCCTTTTGAAGAAGGATCCGTAGAATCTGTAGTAGATGAAATTGAAAAATGGCTTGAATCTGTTGATGATCAAGCATTGTAAAATGTTAAGCAACCGTAAGTAGTAGTTAAGTATTCCCGATCCTGTGGAGAAAATGTCACAAGACAGATCGCTTGGATAATAAAATCCAAGCGATCTGTTTGTTAAATTGTTTTGTTATGTTTATTATGTAAAATAACTTAGTAATCTATCAAAAGAATGGATTTCGGCAAATGGTTTAATTTCGGTATTGCTTTATAACCACTCAAATAACTTCACAGCCTTTCTCACATTATATAAATAATTCCGCCCCCTAATAAGCATTTTTGTGATATAGATTGTATCAATCATTTTGTTCTAATAAACCTTCATACTTTTCCACATCATCAAATTCTGTTCCAATATAAATTGGCGTATCTTGTATTTTTTTCATTTTAATTGTATTTCCATTATTAAGACTAGCAATTTTTATTTCAAAAGAATCTTCTTTGTTTAATGTAATTTGAAAACTTTGCTTGTCACTTAATAATTTATATACATTACTGCTCGTTTTTTCATATATTCCTTTATCAACTTCTCTACCTTCAATATATTCAACAAAACTATTATTATCTGGTTGAAATGACATTTGAACCACATATCCTACTCCATCTATTTCACTTTGGTAGGCTCCTTTTAAGATTGGATGTGTGTCAGAAGCACATCCTCCCAAAAGTAACGTTATTCCCAAAAATAAAACCAGAAACATAATCCTCATAATTTCCCCCTCTTCCATCATTCATCAATCTTACTAATGGGTGGACAAGTAAATATACTCCTTTTGAAAGTAATGTCTTCATAAGTGAAAGAAGATTCTGAAGTTGTGCTTACTTGATTCTCTTTTTAGTTTCCAAGCACCTTGCAAAAATCAACTTTTACATATTTTATAAAACTAAGAGAATTTCGAAATATGTAATTACCATTATACAGTATACTTTATTTTTTATCTTCCTCAAATATAATCTATGTTATTTAAATTTTTCTCCACCGAAATGGAACTAGTTAAAGTAGTTGGACGGTTGCTTTTATTTGCGCATTGGTATCTGTAGTTTGTGCATATTCGTCCGATGTTCGCAATGTTCGTGTCCAACATTCCCGCTCCTTTTGCCCAGTACAATTCTCCAAATCCCCTTCCCCCTATCCAATATGTTAAACTATCCTTAGAATATCTAACTTAAAGGAGACTACAATGACTTACAAAATACTCTTCTTAGACATTGATGGAACTATATTAAAACCAGACCATACATATACAAAATTAACGAAACAAGCAATTTCACAAATAAAAAGACAAGGAATAGAGATTTTTCTTGCAACAGGTAGGCCATTACATGAAATTGGGGAGCTTGCAGACGAACTTGGTGTGGAATCTTTTATTGGCTATAATGGTGCTTTTGCGATTTATCAAAATAAAACCATTCTTGACGAGCCGATGAAACAAAGTACTATTAACGAATATTTATCTATAGCAAAAGAACACGGTCATGAGCTTGTGTTTTACACAAGTGAAAAAAATTACTTTACTTCATTTGACACTCCAATTATCAATAAATTTATTGAAACATTTCAGGTAAAGCATAATGAACGTGTTAACTCGAATGTGACCGATCAAATATTAGGTATAACGATAATGAACCTAGATCCGTCGCAAATATCATTATATGAATTTGAAGACGACATTCGACTTGCTCCAGTTAATGTTGAAGGGATTGTCAATTCCTATGATGTCATTCGGAAAACAGTTAATAAAGGAGAAGCAATTAGACGTGTCCTAGAACACCTTCACATTCCCCAACAATCTGCAATTGCATTTGGTGATGGAATGAATGATAAAGAAATGCTTCAAATAGTTGGTGAAGGATTTGCAATGGGAAATGCTCATCCAGACCTTATCCAGTATGCCAAGCATCAAACTACAACCGTATCTGAATCAGGTGTATACCAAGGCTTGAAAAAGCTAGGACTGATTGAATAAAAACGAAAGCTAAGTTTCCTCATCCGAGAAACTTAGCTTTTTCGTTATTTTTATAACAAAAATCCACCATACACAAACGCACCGATAATAACAAAGGCAGGATGAATTTTTACTCGTTCAATTAATAAATAGCTCCCAATTGTAAGTATAAGCGTGTGCCATAACCCAATTCCATCATAGGATTCAAAGAAGAACCTCCACGCCATAAGCCCGAGTAATATAGCAATGACTGGACGGACGAACATTGTAAGTCGTTTCACTTTGCTTGAATCTTTATATTTATATAAAACACCTAACAAAGCAATCATAATGAGTAACGATGGAGCAACAGTTGCAAAAACCCCGACTGTCGCACCAAAAACTCCACCAACCTCATAACCAATATATCCAGCCATTTTCGTCGCGATCGGTCCTGGTAAGGAGTTCGCTAAAGCTAACACCTCACTAAACTCCTGTACCGACATCCACTCATATCGCTTCACTACTTCATTTTCTACCAAAGGAATGGAGGCAGGGCCACCACCGTACCCCAATATTCCAGGGATAAAAAATGCTAAAAATATATGCCAATATACAATCATGACTGACTACCTTCCCTGGTTTTATCTTTCATACCTAATGCAATGATAATTAAAACAGCAATAATGATACCTGGGTGAACATGTAAAAATTGTAGTAATGCAAACACAATAACGACCATAATAACGGTTTGTAGCCATCCCATTCCGCTTACAGCTTTGTGGAAAAATTGCCATGTCAATACTGCTAACATAACACCAACAACCGGAACAACTGCTGCGGTCATGCCTTTTACCCAATCAAAATCCTTGAATGCAGAGAGAGATGTTAAAAATACTATCATTAAAACGATCGTTGGTAATATAGATGCTAAAACCGCATTAATCATACCAAGTACACCTGAAACCCGATAACCAATATAACCAGCAAGTTTCGTAGCAATTGGTCCTGGCAATGTATTACCTAAAGCAAGGACATCTCCGAACTCTTCATCACTCATCCACTTGTAATTTTCAACCACTTCTTTATGAATCAGCGGGATAGATCCTGGACCACCACCGTAACCCAGCATCCCCACTCTAAAAAATGCAATAAAAATATTCCAATGCTTCTTCATATCAAACAATCCTTCAATTTACATTCAATTACCAAGATGCCACCTTTCCATCTGTTCGCGACTCTGTACCACCGATAAGAACTCCTGTATCTGGATCACGCCAGATAATTTGCCCGCGTCCAAAGCTGTTTGGTTCAAGGGCTATTCTTATATGATGTCCTTTTCTAGCTAATCCTTGTGCTAAATGATGTTGGAATCGATTTTCTACTTCAACTTCTTTGTTCTTCATCCATTGCCAACGTGGTGCATCCAGTGCAGCCTGTGGGTTCAGACCAAAATCTACGGTATTCATAACAACCTGAACGTGACCCTGCGGTTGCATAAATCCACCCATCACGCCGAATGGACCAACGGCTTGATCATCCTTCGTCATAAAACCAGGGATGATCGTATGATACGTACGCTTACCACCCGCTAATGCATTGACATGATTTGGATCCATAGAAAAATTATGCCCACGATTTTGTAAAGCTATCCCAGTCCCAGGAACGACTAATCCAGAACCAAAGCCCATATAATTACTTTGGATGAAAGATACCATATTCCCTTCCCCATCCGCTGTAGCTAGATAAACTGTTCCACTTAGGGAAGGTTCTCCTGCTTCTGGTAAAACAGCTTCATCTCCGATTAACTTTCTACGCTCATCTGCGTATTTTTCACTTAAAATCGCTTCTGCACTATAGCGCATAAGATTTTCTTCTGTTACATGCTTTTCTCCATCTGCAAATGCAAGCTTAATTGCTTCAATTTGTTTGTGGTACGTATCAACAAATTCTTTCTCAGCAAAATCAAATCCTTTTAACATGTTCAGTGCTTGTAGTGCTACAATACCTTGACCATTCGGTGGAATCTCCCAAACATCATAGCCACGGTAATTAACACCAATTGGTTCAACCCATTCTGCTTTAAATTCTGCCAAATCTTCTGTTGTTAAATAGCCGCCATTTTCTTTAGAAAAATTCGAGATTTTTTCGGCTATCTCGCCTCGATAAAATGATTCGGCATTTGTTTTAGCAATCGAACGTAACGTTTCAGCATGACCTGGTGATGACCAAACTTCACCAACTTCTGGCGCCTTTCCGTTCGGGGCAAATGTATCAAACCAATGTTTAAACACATCATCCGTTAATTTCTTCTTATAAATATTGTATGCACCTTTCCAATACTTTCCTAATGTAGGCGATAACGGGTAACCTTCTTCTGCATACTTAATCGCTGGTGCCAATACTTCTTCCAATGGAAGTTTACCAAATTTACTTGATAATTCCGCCCATGCCCCAGGAACCCCAGGTACAGTAACAGGAATCCAACCATGTGTCGGAATTTCTTTATGACCAGATTTTTTCACTGCTTCTATCGAAATACTCTTTGGAGATTTACCACTTGCGTTTAAACCATGTAACTTCCCTTTCGTCCAAACAAGTGCAAATGCGTCTCCACCAATCCCATTTGAAGTCGGTTCCACCACAGTTAAACAAGCTGCAGTAGCAATTGCCGCATCAATGGCATTTCCACCTTTTTTTAGAATATCCAAGCCAGCTTGAGAAGCTAGTGGTTGGGAAGTTGCAACCATACCATTTTTAGCATATGTAGCATGTCGATTTGTTGCATATGGATAAGACTGATGATCAAAAGAAACCATGTGAACACTCCTTTTTTTATATAAAGCAATAATTCTTAATTTTATTTCATAGTACGAAATATATAGTTTTCTGTCAATCTTTTAATCTACAAAAATAAACCAAATCCAATATTAAACCTTTACTAAATAACGTAATTATTTATTATCACTTACACTTTGTGTTATAATCACTCAAACAATATGACACTTGTATTAGGAGCCTTTAAAGATGAAATATGATGATATTGATCGCAAGTTATTAAATTTATTAGCTGAAGATGGTAGATTGTCTTATGTAGAATTAGCTGAAAAAGTAGGTTTGTCAAGGGTTGCTGTGAAGGATCGAATCCAAAATTTAAAAGAAAAAGGCGTCATCGAAAAATTTACAGTCGTTATTAACTCAGAGAAGTTCGGAAAGAATGTATCTGCGTTTTTTGAAGTAGATGTTGAACCGAAACAGTTACAGGAAGTAGCACAAAATTTAGCAAACAACACGAACGTAGCTAGTATTTATCAAATGACAGGACCGAGCACTTTACATATGCATGTACTAGTTGAAGATTTTAAAAAACTAGAAACATTTATTAACGATGAATTGTATTCTGTCGAAGGAATTACAAGAGTAGAAAGCTCCATTATTTTGAAACGATTTAAAAGTCGCACCGGGTTTAAACTATAAGGCTGGGACAAAAGTGTTTTCGTCAACTATATTGCTAATCATATATAGACTGTTCAGTAATTTAAAATGGTGGGTCGCTTCAGAATAAAATGCCATTCGGTCGTTCATAGCAGGGAAGAAAGCCCGAATGAGGGGAATAAAATGCCGAACGGTCGTTCATAGTAGTGATGATAGCCCGAATGGAGAGAATAAAATGCCATTCGGTCGTTCATAGCATAGATGAAAGACCGAATGAAGAGAAAAAAGTTCCAAATGGTCGTTCATAGCAGTGATGAAAGACCGAATGAAGAGAATAAAGTGCCAAACGGTCGTTCATAGTAGTGATGAAAGCCTGAATAGAGAGAATAAAATGCCGAACAGTCGCTCATAACAGTGAAAAAATTCCAAATGGAGAAGAGAAATAATAAATGATTCACGTTGCACTTACTGCACAGTTTCTATCAACTAAGAATTAAGGTCTTACCGTTGAAATAGAAATAATCTAACGTCGTATATCGTGTAATCGGTCATCTTTAGAGTAGAAGCTTAAGTTATGTCCCAGGCTAATCCAACTTTTTAATAATTTTAAAAGCCCCCAAGCGACACGAAATCACTCAGAGGCTTCATCTATTCATTCACCGTAACATTATATGTCCGTAACCAATGATCAATCTGACCTAAATGTGCGATCAACTGTGGACCTTTCATCAGTTGCCCATACCATGGATCCTTAAATTCTTTTCCTTCACTACGTACAATTGCCTCCACTTTATCACGACGCAAAAATTGAAATAATGGGGAATCCGAATCCGCTAAAACTTCTTCCATCCAGTCTACTACTTGCTTCGTGTATTCGGGTTGGAATGTCTTTGGATAAGGGCTCTTTTTTCGATATAATACTTCGTTTGGTAAGATTCCTTCCAACGATTTTCGGAGTATACCTTTTTCCCTTCCTTCTAACTTTTTCATCTCCCATGGTATATTCCAAACATATTCTACTAATTTATGATCTGCGTACGGAACCCTTACTTCTAAACTAGCTCCCATACTCATACGATCCTTCCGATCTAGCAACTGTGCCATGAACCAGTGTATATTTAAATAGAACAACTCACGACGTCGGGCATCCTGCTCACTTTCACCTTCTAATAATGGGGTTTCAGCAATTGTTTCTTTATACCTATCATACGTATAAGCTTTTAAATCTAACTTCGTTTGCCATTCTGGATGTAGTAAGTCGATTCTTGAATCCAACGATCTCATCCATGGAAAACCATCTGATGAACTTTCTGGATTATGGAACCAAGGATAACCACCGAATATCTCATCAGCACATTCCCCAGACAAACTCACTGTAGTATGGTTTTTAATTCGGCGACAGAACCATAATAATGAAGAATCAATATCCGCCATACCGGGTTGGTCTCGTAAGTATACAGCTTCCTTCAATAACCTTGCTAATTCATCATCCGAAATATATTCATCATGATGATCAGTGGCAAATTCCTTTGCCATTTTTTCAATCCATGGCCTGTCATTTGAAGGTTGAAATTTACTTGCTACAAAGTGCTTTTCATTTCCTTCATAATCTACAGAAAACGTTGGCAAGCTACCTTTTCCCTTATTTTCAAAATAATTTGCTGCAATTGCGGTAATGGCACTTGAATCTAAGCCACCTGACAAAAAAGTTGATACGGGTACATCAGAAACTAATTGACGCTCCACTGCATCTACGAATAATTCTCTTACACGTGCAGCAGTCTCATCTACAGAATCCTCATGTTCCTTGCTTTCTACATTCCAATAACGCCATACCTTTAATCCATCTTTCGAAAATGTAAGAGAATGTCCCGCTCTAAGCTCAGAAAAACCTTTGAATATTCCATGACCAGGGGTTCTTGAAGGACCAAGTCCAAATATCTCAGCCAAACCATCACGGTCTACTTCAGCTTTTACATCTGTATGTGCTAAAATTGCCTTTAACTCCGAGCCAAAAATAATGCGACCTTCATTTTCCAGGTAGAATAATGGCTTTACGCCAAGGCGATCACGAGACATAAACAAATGCTCATTTTCATCATCCCATACACCAAATGCATAAATCCCATTTACATAATCCACACACGTCTCTTTCCACTCAATATATGCCGTTAATAGAACCTCTGTATCCGATGTCGTCTTAAAAGAGTAACCCTTCCTCCGTAACTCATTTCGTATCTCGTCTGTATTATATAACTCACCATTATAGACAATAGTATACTTTTTCCCATTTACTTGTTTATGCATCGGCTGTTTTCCACCTTCAAGATCAATAACAGCCAGTCGCTTATGGCCAAATCCAATATGTTTATCTAGCCACACTTGAGTATCATCAGGCCCTCTTAACGATAATGTATCTGTCATTTTTACTAATGTTTGAAGTTCCGAGCGTACATCTTTTCGCCAGTTAACAATGCCAGTAATTCCACACATTCTGCTTCATCCTTTCTCGGTGAGTAAAATTACTCTACAGATCATATGTATGCAGAAAGTGATGAAAATATTCCAAAGCAATCTATTATTATATGAGGATTTCACTTCCTTATGCATTTTTTAGTCAGAATTTTATGATATAATGGGGGTAAGTTAAAATGTTCGAAGAAGGGTGAGTTCTTATGCCTACCTGTCAACACTGTAAAAAGGACATTACCTATAAACAAACACTGAAAATGATATTCAGGTCCAAATGTCCAAGCTGCGGAGTAAAGCAATATGCTAGTGCTGCATCGAGGAAAAAATCTGCCATTTATGCATTTCTATATCCGGTGATTTTTTTTGCGAATGTATTTTTTAATTTCTCATGGTGGATCACTAGTCTGTTTATTCTAATAGTCGCATTAATTATCTTTTCAACGTATCCATTTATCATGGAATTTAGCAATGAAGAGGAGCCCTTTTGGTAAAATATGAAGAAAGGAAACGCTAGTATTAAAAACGTTTCCCTTCAACTTTACGTACTTTCTACTGTGGACGATGTTCCAAAAAGTTTCGGTAAGCAAATCCTTTGACTTCATCCTCTGAATAGCGTTTTAATAACGCATTAATTAAGTTTTGATACTTTGACGTATTTTCTAAGTTGTCTACAAAACAACTAATCCCATCGAAATCTGATCCAAACCCTATTTGATTCACTCCACCTAATTCACAAAGATAATCAATATGTTTTACTAAATCATCAATCGTTGCGTCTCGACGATCTTTATTAATGAAAGGTGGATTGAATACGACGTGGATCAAACCATTATGCTTAAACATCCCTTTTATTTGTTCATCATCTAGATTTCGTCGATGATCACAAAGCGCTTTTGCATTAGAGTGACTGGCAATTGGATATTTGGCTAACTCCATAACATCCCAGAAACCCTTTACACTTAAATGAGAAACATCTGTAAATACAAGGTTTTCATTGTTCAACTGGACAACTTCTTTTCCTAAAAGCGTTAATCCACCTCCACGAACTTCACCTGCTCCGTCTGCACAAAGGTTGGCGTTGTTCCATGTTAATCCTATCGAAAGTACCCCTAATCGATAAAGGTGACGAAGCTTCGTCAAGTCATTTCCGAAAGCATCGGCTCCTTCCAGTGTAAGAACTGCTCCAATCTCGCCTTCACTTAACGAATCAAAATCATGCCAGCTTTTTATGTGCTTCATTGCTGGATTTTTCCCTAGTATTTCCGTATAAAACAAATCAATCTGTTCCAAAGCGTGCTGCCATTTTTCATCAGAAGGTACTTCTGGTTCAATAAAAACCGCAAAATATTGCGCCATCACCTCTCCTTCTTGTAGATAACCAAGATTAGTTTCTAATTCCCTGGAATTTGAAAAATGTAATGGATGTACTTCATAAGGTTTTCCTCGTTTTGCTAGTTGTAATTTTAGTAGTGCGTCACAATGAGTATCTATTATTTTCATCTTATCCCTCTCTTACTGTGTTTTACTTGCCTCAATAAATCCCTCATAAATTCTTATTGATGCTTCATCTTTAGCTGGGGACATGTTTTCAGGATGCCATTGTACACCAAGTGCAAATGAATGAATTTTACTTTCAATTACTTCCACAATTCCATCACTCGCTTTTCCACTGACTTGGAACGGTTCTGCAACACTCCGATTTGCTTGATGATGCCTACTGTTAACTCGTAATTTTTTCTTTCCTGTAAGACGATGAAGAAGTGAACCTTCTAAAACATGTACATAATGAGACCCATGTTCTTTCGGAGCCTTTTGCTGATGCTGTAATAAATCACCCTCAGCCTGTGCATATATATCCTGGAACATATCTCCACCAGCAGCAATATTAAGCGTTTGCGAACCACGGCAAACTCCTAGGATGGGCTTTCCCAGCTCAAGCATTCTTTTCATCAGTGTAATTTCAAATATATCTCGAGAAGGAATAATTGTTCCTAATTTAGGATGTGGTTCCTCACCAAATAATGTCGGATCAATATCATATCCACCAGTAGCATACAACCCATCAATCATTTGTGCTATTTGCTCAACATCCTCTAATGCACGATAATATGGTAGCATTAGAGGCATGCCTCCAGCTCTTGATATCACGTTTACATTATCCGATCCAATCATATAATAGCTTTGGTCAACTTCCATCGAAGAAGTGATTCCAATTAATGGTTTCATACATTCTCCCCTCCGTATATGTAGTAATGATACCATTCACTAAATACAATATGTTAAAAATATAAAAAAATCCAAAGTACTTTTAAATTCAAATTTTCTACCAGTAGAAAAGTGTAGCAATGATGGCAATCCCCACAAAAAGTATACTTGAAAATATTCCAATACTATATTGTTCTTTTTTTGTTAATACTCCTGTTTCATATGCCAAATACGTCGTTGTTGCATGAATCGGTAAAACCATCATACTGCCTATTATCAGTACAATTAAAAATGCTAATTGTATTAAAGGTAGACCAATCAATGAAGAGTAAGACATAACAATAGGGAAAATAACAATCATCGCAGAAGATGGCATAATAAAAAAGAAACGTAATATGAAAATGATTATTGCCATAATGATTACTTTTACTTCGATGCTTGTATTCTCTGGAAGAATATGAAGTAGTTGATTAGCAAGGACAGAAGCTGTACCATTTTCTGCCATTAACATGCCTAATGAAAACGATGCTCCTAATAATAAATAGTTTTCCCAATCAAACTCTCTTATTACCTTATTTGTTACCAGTCTAATACGTGAAGTTGATAAAAAAACAACATATAGCATAGGGGGTAATAGTAATGGAACATGTTGTTGGTCAGTCACGATCCAAGTCAAAATCATTAATAAAAATCCAATGACCACAATCCAAAATTTAGCAGAAATTGGTTCTTGCTCGGTTTGAATAAACCCATCGAAATTATTCTTTGGTATTTCCTCGTTCGTATGATGTGCAAGGAATTTCCAGACAACAAGCACAATAATCAATGACCCGATCCATAATGGGGGTGCAATTAATAAAAACCAATCTAACCATCCCAATTCAGCGACATTGTAATCTCGTAGTAATTGCGATGCCAAAATCGGAAATCCTCCACCTGTGTAAATAATCATGGTTGCATTTTGATTCATCATTCCTATGACATAGATACAATATTTTTTAAATAGACTTTTATTTGATAAGCCATAATATTTATTTAAACTACTAATTAGTGGCAGCAACATTTTAAACCGAGCCACTGCAGAAGGTAGCAGTATAGGAAGTATTAAAATAAATATTGGTAATCCAATTATAATAAAACGAGGTCCACCTTTGCTGATCTTGAATAAAAAACGAGCTATAATTTTATCTATCCCTACTTTTACTAAAGCCTGACTTATAATGGATAGCATTAAAATGAAATAAAGGGCAGGTGAAAGAAAGCCTACGACTGCCTGCTCAATGTTATCAACTAACTTGAAAAGTAACATCAAGGCCAAAATTAAAATACTGCTTGCACCAGTTGGAATTGGAGTCGTAATCCATAAAAATATAGCAATCGCTAGCAATAATAAAGTCCACTTTTGTTGTACAGAAAAATTTTCTAATAATGCAGAATGCCCTATTGAAATAATAAAAAACAATGCCATACCTATAAATAGGTACAGCATCATGTTTTTATTTAATTGTATTTCCTTTAGAAGTAATTTCATTATATCACCTCTTGCGTTTCCGTAATTGTCCAATAATCGGAAAGGCAAATGATAGTAATCCAATAATTATTAGCGTTAAGGCAATTGGTTCTTGGATAAAAATCATATAACTACCATTAGAAATTGTAAGTGATTGTCTAAATGACTGTTCCATCATTCCTCCAAGAATAAATGCTAGGATAAATGGTGGTGCCGGGAAAGAAAACAATCTCATAATAAAACCAATAACTCCAAATAGTAGTAACATGTATAGATCAAATGTACTGAAACTGATTGCATACACGCCAATAATACTAAACATAATAACGAGCGAAATTAGTAAAGGACGAGGTATTTTTAATATTTTCGAGATATATGGAATTAATGGTAGATTTAATATTAATAAGAATACATTTCCGATATACATACTAGCAATAATGCCCCAAAAAATTTCTGGGCGGTCAGACATAAGTAATGGTCCTGGTTGTACTCCTAACACTAAAAATGCTCCCAATAAAACAGCAGTAGTACCAGAACCTGGGATACCTAAACTAAGTAAAGGAACAAACGCCCCACTAGTTGCTGCATTATTTGCTGCCTCTGGTGCAGCAAGCCCTTTTACAGATCCTTTTCCAAACTCTTCTGGTTTCTTTGAAATACGTTTTTCGGTAATATAACCAATAAACGAAGCAATTGTCGCTCCAGCTCCAGGCAAGACACCTAATATAAATCCCATGAAAGACTGTCTCGAAACTGGTCCACTCATCGCTTTTGCTTCTTGTTTCGTTATTTTAAGGCTACCAAGTTTATGTGTATGATCCATGGAAAGATCTTTTCGCTTAATGATTAACGTACAAACTTCCGCTAAAGCAAATAAACCTAAAGCAATGACTAAAAAATCTATTCCCTCTAGCAAATTAGCATTTCCAAAGGTAAAACGCTGTGTACCTGTTTGAGCGTCGATGCCAATCGTTACTACCATAAACCCGATAACCGCTGATATTAATGCCTTAATCGTAGACCCTTCTGATAAACTAGTAATTGCAGTCAATCCTAAAAACATTAGAGCAAAATATGCAGGCGGACCAAATGAAATGGCAACACTTGAAAGCATGGGTGCTAAAAGCATTAATAAAATTACACTTATCGTTCCCCCAATAAATGAAGAAGTGGCTGCAATTGCTAGTGCCTTTCCAGCTTTACCTTGTTGTGCCATTGGGTATCCATCAAATGCAGTAGCAACTGTTCCTGAAATACCAGGAGCATTTAAGAGAATGGATGACGTTGAGCCACCAAACACTGCTCCATAATAAACACCAGCCATCATAACTAATGCTGGTGTTGGGTCCATTCCAAATGTTACAGGGATCATAACAGCAATGGCACTTATTGGACCTAGACCAGGTAGCATACCTATAAAAGTACCAATAAATACACCAATTAATACAAATAAAATTCCTTCTACACTAAATGCGACTTGAAATCCTGTTAAAATACCTTCTATTGAACCCATCTGCATCCCTCCTTAAAACGGCAATATTCCTTGTGGTAAACTGATCTGGAGAAATTCTGTAAAAGTAAAATACATAAATAAAGGAAATAGAATTGCGACGACTACATTCGTAATATGTTTTCTATATCCTAGGAACCAAGAACAGAAAAAAATGAATATTGCTGTAGTAAGCACAAAACCAAGAACTTCTAATAAAAAGATATAAAAGAATACAAATACAAAAACAACAAGTAGAGCCAAAACATCCTTTTTAGGTATGTTTCTTCTTTCCTTCTGTTCTTCTGTTTCTGAATCCTTGGTAAAGAATAGCGCTACAGCCAATATTACCAATAAAAAACCTAATCCCTTTGGTAACACATCTGAATCTATTTGTGCATATGGATATGACGGTAATTGATATGTGAGAAACAAATAGCCGATCGCAATGAATAAAAGTACGATACTTAATTTTTGATTTAACGTTTTTAACATGTAGTCACCACCTTACTTCGAATGAAGGAAGTCAATGACCCGTAATCATTGACTTCCTTATTAACTATTCTCCAAGTCCTAATTCATCCAGTAATGCTTGCACTTCATCATTTTGTTCTTCTAAAAATGCTTTATATTCTTCACTATTCATATACATTTCATTCCATCCATATTGATTACGGATCTCAGCAAATTCTTCCGAGTCACTTAACTCTTGGAATTTATCTTCATAATACTTTACTGCTGCTTCATCCATATTTGGAGGTCCAAAGAATCCCCGCCAATTTACAAAAGTCGCATCAATGCCCTGTTCCTTAGCTGTTGGAAAGTCTTCAAGTACTTCACCTTCTAACCTCTCTTCAGATGTAATACCTAGAACTTTAATTGATCCCGCTTTAACCTGCTCAATTGTTTCCGATACACCTGTGGAAAATACTTCAACACTACCATTTAATAGCTGCGTTAAACCAACACCATCAGGATCTGTAACATATTTAATTTTCGTTACATCAACACCAGCAGCCTTAGCAATTTGAACAAATTGAATGTGGTCCATGCTACCAGGAGATGATGTCCCAACTACTGTAATACTTTCAGGATCTTTCTTCATATCTTCAAATAACTCATTTAAATTGTCCCAAGGCGCATCTTCCCTTACAGCAAATGCTGCATAGTCAGCAATCATATTCGCTAAGGGAGTAAAATCCTCATACCCATACTCTGATTGACCATTTAAAGGAACTAGAATAAGTGGTGGAGAAGCAACAAATAAATTATGTGGACTTCCTTCATGTCCAGCGACATAAGCCCAACCTACCGCTCCACCTCCACCAGGCTTATTCACAACGCCTATATCTTCTTCAATGATTCCTGTTTCACCGAATACTTTAGCTGCCATTCTAGCAGTTGTATCCCAACCACCACCTGCCCCAGCTGGTGCTACAATTTCTATAGCTTGCTCTGGTTCCCATTCACCATTTGTATCTCCACTTGAAGCTTCGTCATTTGAACAAGCAACTAATGATGCTAACAAAAACATAAACGTTATGAAAAATAAACATTTTTTCATTTTAAATAATTCCCCCTTGTTTAAAAATTAATAAAAGTACTTGTTCTCCAATATAAATTATTGCTCATATAATGTAACCGTTTTCAATTTAAAAAACAAAAAGTTCTTTTCATCTATTTTGTTCATTTTGTTCATGCATTGATCATAAAAAAAAGCATCATCATAAATTAGGCAGTTCTCTTCCGAATAGACGATTAAACCCAAAATAGAATAGCAAATTCTTTGGTACCGTTTTTATCACTTGTTTAACACAAAAAAACTTGGATAGAAATAAATCTAATCCAAGCTTTTTTGTGTAAGGGATATTTATTTGTTTAAATCATCACGGATAAAACTTCCATTACTAATCTGGAAAAAACATCAAAATTAGCAATTCATACATACGCTTTCTCTAACTATTATTTATTCATATGATAGCGACGCTCTGGCCTACCAACAATTCCATATTCTAACTCTGCAGTTATAGCCCCAGTTGAAATTAAGTATTCTAAATAACGACGAGCAGTGGTACGTGATACTCCGATTTTCTCTCCCATTTTTTCGGCCGTAATTCCAGAATCAAGTTGGTTAATAATCTTTGTCACTTTTTCAAGTGTTAGTGGATCAATCCCTTTAGGTGTTTGTTTCGTTAAATTGTTTGTTTCCGAATAATGGCCAAAATATTCATCTAATAAAGATTGATCAACCTCCACTTTTTTATCAAGCTTTTCCTTCATTTCTTTAAATCGTTCTACCGTTTCAATAAATCTTTCCATTTTTACAGGCTTAATTATATAATCAAACACACCATTACGAATCACTTCCCCAACGATACCCATTTCCGTAGCAGCAGATATCATAATAATGTCAATGTTAGGGTCAATGTTACGAATATCTTGAATAAGCTCCGAACCAAGTATATCAGGCATGTACACATCTAGTAGAACAAGATCTACATGATGACTATGAACTAGCTTTATCGTTTCATCTCCATTTAATGCTTTTCCAACTACCTCAAATCCACTAACTTTCTTTAAAAATTCTTCATGGATATTGGCAATTCGAAAATCATCTTCTGCAATAATAACCTGAATCATTTAGAATCCCCCTTTTTGCCAATATTTTTTGTTAAAAAGATAGTAAATACTGCTCCACCACTAGGCTGGTTATGAAATTCTATTTGACCTCCAAGCTCATCTACTGTTTCTTTTACTAATGTCAGTCCAAACCCTCGGTCATTTCCTTGTTTCGTAGAGTATCCTTTTTCAAAAATCCTTGTTATCCTATCATCTGATATTCCTTCTCCATTGTCAGAAACCTCAATAACGATATCCCCACCGACATCTGTTACAAAAAATATTACTTGTTTATCCTCCTGATGCTCTACAGCTTCCAGCGCATTATCAATCAGATTCCCTAAGATAGTAATTAATTTTGGAAGATCCACTTGTTTAGGTAATTTTTCCAGATGACTATTTCTATCAATTTTAAAATCAATCTTTTTCTCTGAGGATTTTCCTATTTTCCCTAAAAGAATTGCTTGTACTGTTCTTTCTTTTATTTGCTCCAACAATACTTTATTCTGAACAACATTCATTTTTGACTCTGCCTGAATTAACTCAATTGCTTCGTCATAATGTCCTAATTGTAGTAACCCAGATAAAACATATAATTTATTTGTATACTCATGTGTTTGAGCACGTAGATCTTCTGAGTATTGGCGAACTTCCTTTAACGTATTTAACATCTCATTAATCTCTGTTTTATCTCTAAAACTAGCAACTACTCCAACAACATTTCCTTCTTCATTAACAATCGGTGTTCGATTCACGATTACTTGCCGATTGTTCAAGAACATTTCATCATCCTTCATCGTATCCCCAGAATTTAGCACATGATACATCTTCGTATTTGGGAATACTTCTTCAACTTTTTTATTAACATTATACTTTGATAAACCTAATATTTTTTGGGCCGATTCATTCATCATTGTAATGATCCCTTGATGATCAATGGCTATTATTCCCTCTTTAATCGACAATAGAATAGCGTTTCGATCCCGGAACAAGGAAGCAATCTGATGTGGTTCTAAACCAAATGTATCTTTTCGTATATTCCTTGCCAGTAGTATCCCACCTATACTCCCTACTACTAACACAACTAACGATGCACCACTAATTTTTAGTAGTCGATTATAAATAATTGTCTTAATGTCTTCTACCATAAAACCAACAGATACAATGCCAACAACTTCACCTTTGTCATTAAATATTGGTGCTTTCCCTCTTAGTGAAGGACCTAAACTACCCACTGCTTTTGAAGTATAGTATTCACCATGAAGTAAAGCACGATCATTATCTCCTCCCACCATCTTTTTACCAATCTTATTAACATCTGGATGGGCATACCGAATACTATCTTTATTTCCTAAAACAATAAACTCTGCTCCAATTAATCCTCTAATTCCTTCTACTATCGGTTGGATTACCTCTGCTGGATTCTCTAATTCATAAGCTTCAATGATTGATGGCATTACGGAGATTGTGGTAGCTACATGAAGTGCCTGCTGTCCGATTTGTTCTTCAATATCCTGTGATTCAAAATATGCATTTATTGCCGTCAATAATATGGTGATTATAACAATTAAACCGATTATTAATACGAGAATTTTCGTCTTCAGAGATATTTTTTTCATACTACATAAAATCCCCTTCTGTTGTCTGCATATTGCTAATTTATCATAATACTTTAAAAAATAGTACAATACTAGACTTATATATTTAAAATAAAGATAGCGCTGATTCACAACAAGAATCAGCGCTTCATCACCTCTATGATATATTCCTTCAATTTTTCATTTGTTATAAAACCTCGAATACCCTCTTTACTCATAAAATATTCCACTACTTCTTCCCTTTCTAACCCTAACTCCAATAACCCCCGTGCTATTGTAGATAAATATGCAGTAGCAGGTTTATTTATCTTCATATTTTTCTTTGGATCATTATTCGTAAACGTAAACATCGGCGCACCGTCCATAACGCCTAAATATACAACTCTACCATACCATCCAGAGCCAATAGATAAGGAGCCGTTGGCAATCACTTGTTCCAAATCGATGTACATGGTGGATCTATTGTTTTCTTGTGCCACAACTTCACTAAACTGTTCACCTGTAATCAAGTATCTTCTTCCAATCGTATTTGTTTGGTGCTTCCTTTCATGATCGATAAAAGCTACCCCGCCGATTCCCCATTTGCTCCTTTCTTTTGAAAAGTATAAGGAATATGGTATTTCTATTTTCCCATTCGCTTGTGGAGGGGTTTTATCTGTACAGCCAATCTCCGCTTGGGCAGAACCAGGGGGGCGGTCTCCATAGATATAGCACATGAACCGGTCTTCGCAAAGATTAGAGCCATAGCTTACATACCAAACATCCACACCTATACCTCCTAATAAACGCTATATTATTCTCAGCCCATTTCATCCTTAATCGTGAGAAACTCTGGATGTAATGGAAGCTTTTTCAAACCATCCCTTAAAAATTCTGGATACAATTCTATTTCATTTAATCTACTAATTGGAAACCATTGGTAGATTAATACACGATCGCCTTCCTTACCTGTAAAAGGCTCATTCCCTTTGTATAAGGAATCCCTTAAACTCACGTGATAATAAGCAGCAATTTCATGGAATGCTTCCCCTTCAAATTGAAAAAAATTCTCGGTAAACCATAGTAAGCGATCAACGACAACCTCCACATCGAGCTCTTCCTTCATCTCTCTAACAGCTGTATCTTCTGTACTTTCAAACATTTCTACCCTGCCACCAGGAAGAGCCCAATGTTCATCATACTCATTTCTATGTAATAATACTCGATCCTGATCAATTACGATTACACCAGTACGAAAATTAAATCGACCTGGACCGATTGGAATTGATATATCCAAAACCATCCCTCCTCATTCTAAAGTAATTCGATTCTTATCTATGAAAATCCTTTATATACAATCAAAAAATAGCACCAAATCTAGTGCTATTTTTTGCCTACCTATTCTTCTAATAATCCGTTCTCTACTAAGAAATCTCTTGCTACATCATCCACGCTATTCTCTTCGATATCTACTAGGTAATTCAGTTCACGTAATGACTCATCTGTTAATGTTTCTGCAAGTGGTTGCATGATTTCTTCAATTTCAGGATACGTTTCATAAGTTTCCTCGGTCATTGCAATTGCTGCATTATAGGAGGGGAAAAATTGCATGTCATCTTCTAGATTTACAAAGTTGAATGCATCGATTCGTGCATCGGTTGCAAATCCAACTGATGTCTCCACCTCTTCGTCACGTAATGCATCATAGTTTAGACCAATACTCATTTCTTTCACGTTTTCATCCGTAAATTCAAAGCCATACGTCTCTTCCACTCCAGGCAGTCCATCTGGACGGTTTGCAAACTCTGCATCGGTTGCAAAACTAAATGGATTTCCATTATTATTCATATAATCTGCTAAATCACTAATGGATGTAATTCCTAGCTCATCCGCATGGTCTTGGCGCATCATGATCGTGTACGTATTATTAGCCTCAGATAAATTTGTCCAATAAATTCCATTGTCTGCTTGATCAATCTCATTTACTTTTTCATATGCAACTTGCTTTTCTGCAATTGGATCCTGTCCTAAATAAGTTACTAACCCTGTACCGGTATAATCCCAAGTCAAATCAACCTGTTCATTTTCAAGTGCTTGTCGTAATGCACTACTTCCCATATTACTTTTTTCGTCTACTTCAAAACCATTCTCTTCCAAAATTAGGGTTGTCATTTTAGCCAATAAAAATTGCTCTGTAAAGTTCTTCGCTCCAACCGTAATTTCTTTTTTATCACTATCTCCACAAGCAGCCAATGTAACTGCTAGTATAACCGTTGTTACTATTAATAATAATTTCTTCATGTAAAAAATCCTCCTAATTTATGATTTTAATACCTGTCTTGCCATTCTTAATCCTTTTGGATCAAGTACATATTGTAGTCCTCGTAAAAGATAATCGATAAATATAGCTAACAATGTAACTGGAACGGCGCCTGACATAAGATACGTATTATCAAACAATTGAATCCCAGTAAATATCCATACACCAAGGCCACCGCCACCAATTAGATAAGCAAGTGCTGCTGTACCAACATTGATGACAAGGGCTGTTCGAACACCAGCCATTATCGAATAAGCTGCATTTGGCAATTCGATTTTAAATAAGATCTGTAACGAAGTTAATCCCATACCTTTTGCTGCGTCTTTTGCATTCTCATCCACTGAATCCAAACCTGCTATAGTATTCTGTAGAATTGGTAATAACGAGTAGACGAATAGTGCAACAATTGCTGCTTTCATTCCTATTCCTAGAAAACCCATTGCTAGTGCTAACACAGCTAGACTTGGAATCGTTTGTCCTAGATTTGCAATATTAACAACGAGCCATTCCGCTTTTCGAAACCTCGGTCGCGTCAATATAATTCCTATCGGTACCGCAATTAGAATCGCTAATCCTCCAGAAATCAGTATAATAACGATGTGCTGTTGTAATAGAGTTAAAAACTTATCACTGTCTTCAAAAATTCGTGAAAACATTTGGTTAGCGAATGCCCAATAGAAAAATGCGATAACTAGGATACTGAAAAAAACTTTTACAACTATTGCGATGTATTTATTTCTATCCATTTTTTCAGTCCTTTCCTATGAAACAGTAGTTCCTCTGACCTCTAACTGAAGAAACTTATCAATCAGACTGAGTGTGATACTTCCTTTTTGATTGTTCTCCTTATCTATGACGATTAACTGTTCCGCTTCTTGATTTAACAGCATAGATATAGCAATTCGAAGAGATGTTTCTTCTTGAATTGTTTTTGCTTCACTAGATTGAGAGATCCCCTCTAACGCCAGTGCATTTGCCAATTCTTTTATTGAATATAAACTCATACTTTTTAATACACGATCTCTTCCAACAAATTCATTAACAAATTCATTTTTAGGATGGTTTAATATCTCGGAAGGGCGATCGTATTGCATGATTTGACCATCACGAAGTAACGCAATCTTATCCCCCATTTTTACTGCTTCATCAATATCATGACTGACAAATAAAATGGTCTTTTTGACCTCTTTTTGTATTTGTAAGAATTCTTCTTGTAATCTTATCCGCATAATTGGATCAAGTGCCCCAAACGGCTCGTCCATTAGCATAACAGGTGGATCTGCTGCTAATGCTCTCGCAACACCAATACGTTGTTGTTGACCTCCAGATAGTTCATGTGGATATCGCTTTCGGTATTCATCTGGATTGAGACCTATTAATTCCATTAAATAGTTAAAGCGATCTTGTTGTTTCCTTCTATCCCAACCAAGTAAATCAGGTACAATCATGACATTTTTCTCAATAGTCATATTAGGAAATAATCCATTACTCTGAATGACATACCCAATATTTCGACGCATGTTGATTTGATTCATCTCCTGAACCTTTTGATCATTTAAGATAATATCACCAGAAGTAATGCTTTCTAGTTGATTGACCATACGAAGTAATGTTGTCTTACCACACCCAGAGGGTCCAAGTAGGATAACGACCTCACCATCTTCTACATCAAACGTTACATCACGTAATGCTTGAACATTCCCATTATATATTTTCGATACATTTTGAAATTGGATCACATTTTCACCTCATCGTTAACTTTTAATTCCTTTAGGAGTAAATTTGTTTTGCAAGAATTTCAATAAGAAATCAGCAATGATAGCTAATATAGATACGACAACGGCACCTGCTAAAACCATCGTACTATTGGACCGTGATATTCCTTGATTGATTAAAACACCGAGTCCACCAGAACCAATAAAAGCAGCAATTGCACCAATACCAATATTTAATACGGTTGCCGTACGAATACCAGCCATTATTAGTGGCATCGAGTTAGGAATTTCTACCCGCATCAATCGTTGAAAGGTTGTCATTCCAATACCTTTTGCTGCATCACGAATATTAGGATCAACATCATTAATTGCAGTATAGGTATTTCGGATAATTGGGAGTTGGGAATATAAAACAAGAGCAATTAATGCGGGTAAAAAACCAATGCCTTGACCTATTACAGATAATACCGGAATCATTATGCCGAATAAGGCAATACTTGGGATAGTCATGATAATCGAAGTAATTTGAAGAACTGTTTCTGCCAATGCTTGATTTGTAGTTAAATAGATACCAAGTGGGACACCAATTAATATTGCGATTATGATTGCTAGCCCTACTAGTTGGATATGTTCAATTGTATAACCTAGAACTTGATCATAGTTGCTACTTAAGTAATTAAAAAATTTCACCATCTGTATCACCCCCTGTTGGTCTAGTAGAAAAAACTCCAACATATTAATGTTAGCAATGATGACATAGTGATACAAATGGACTATGTATATCAATAACAGCTATATTTGTATTATTTATAAGTATTCTCAATAAATAATTACTCGAATAATAAAAAACGGCAATTTATAGATGATTATGGTAAAATATGCACGTTTTCCAAATGGAGGAACTATGCAGTTGATTTCATTCATAAACGACACAAACAAAAAGAAGCCCCCTGAGAGGCTTCTTTTTGGTATGCTACTTTTCCCCATTTCGCATACTAGATTCGGCCATTTGAACCATGCGTTTGACCATTTCCCCACCTACAGATCCGTTTTCACGTGCAGTTGTGTCAGCTCCTGGCTGAACACCAAATTCATTTGCAATTTCCTCTTTCATATGGTCCATTGCACCTTTTGCACCTGGCACTAACAATTTATTATTGTTCCTTGCCATAACCGATCACTCCTCGTGGGAATTGTGAACAGATTACATCTGTTCTATCTTATGTTTTGATAGATCCGATATTCTATACCTTTACTCTGGTAAGAAAGTTAATGTCTTTCCTACTTCTGTATTTAAATCAGTTAAATGGTAAGTGCCATTGACCCAATCATCTATCTGATCATCATACCATTCACTTTTAAAATGTCCTTCTTGACCAGGACCCACGATGTGATACCCTGCGTTCATATCATTTGTATCAATCACAAAACGCCAGGAGGCTCCGTGGTTTACTTCTCCAGTTTCGGAATGATAAGCTGCAGCCATTGGTGTTACTGCACTCCCTCCTACTGGCATAGGATCTTCATTATTAAATAAGTATGTAAGTACTGGATGGACTGCTGACAGTGGGTGATCAAATTGTACCGTATGATAATCTCCCCACTTCCATGCTGTTAGATCATCTCCATATACTTCCGTAAGCTTGGCAATCGTATTTTCAAGAGAACTTTTCAATACGGTCTCCAACCCACCATTTTCTGTTATCCAAATGGACTCTTCACCACTTGCTGCCTTTCGTAGTAGTTCGTCCGTGGTTTGACCACGACTACCAAAAAGCCCCATGACGCTTTCAGGAATCTCATCATGATATAGTATGGCTTCCATTTCATCTATCCAATGATGGAATATTAATGGCTCAGGGTAGTTGACATCATCTGTATAATCCCATTTCTCAAGTAAAGATAAAGCTATCTCGCCATCTTCATTCAGTTTTACACCTTTTAAGTTTTCGATAAAAATAGGAACAAACTCACGAGCTTGTAAATTTGTTATATCCATTTGTAATGCTTGCATATCCTGAACAGTCAGATCTTCGCCTGCCTCCAATACTTCCGCTATTCTCTCATATCGATATGGCTGTGCCCAAACATTACTGATATGGTAAGGGTAATCATCACCAACTACTTTATTATTCGCAGTAGCAATATAACCTTTTTCAGGATTCACTAATGTTGGTAATTCATCATATGGGATAAACCCTTGCCATTCATGCTCTGCATTCCAACCTGGTAATGGCAACAAGGCATCATCACCATCCGTATAAATAGGTATTCTTCCATTGGCTTTATAAGCGATAGTGCCATCATTAGCTGCAAACACAAAGTTTTGGGCAGGAACAAGGAATTTTTCTAATCCCTCTTCAAACTCCTCCCAATTCGTCGCACGATTAATTTCCAATATTGCCTCTAGTTCTGTTGTTGGGTCTAAAGCAGTCCATCGTAGTGACAAAACAGTATCTTTCCCACTTTCCTCCGCAAACTCAGATACAATTGGTCCATGCCTCGTTTCTGTTACGTGATAGTCAATAGTCTCGCCATCTTTTACATGGATCGGCTCTTCTATTACAGTTGCTTCTTCCCAATCCTCTTCATACAAATACTCATTGTCGTTATCTGGATTTCGCTTCTCTATATATAATTGCTGCACATCAGGCCCAGTATTCGTTACTCCCCAAGCAATATGTTCGTTGTGACCAAGAATAATCCCAGGAACACCTGCAAAAATAACACCACTTACATTTACTGCTTCAGACTCCAAATGCATTTGTAGCCAAATGGATGGAGTTGCTAAACCTAGATGAGGATCATCAGCTAAAAGCGGTAACCCTGATTCTGCTTTTTCCCCACTTACTACCCAGTTATTACTTCCATTAAAAGCATGTGGGATAACCGCATTCTCAAAGCTGGACGCAATATCTATTTCTTCCCCTTCCATAATTGTTGGCTTATTATTAGGATAATGTGGGAATAGTTCATACGCTTTCTCTTGTTTAAATTGGTTTAATACATAATAGTTAAATGCCTGACGTTCCCAATTACCACCGAGATCAAAAGCCATAAATTTTCCAATAGTTAAAGAGTCAATCGGTGACCATGGTTCCGGCTCCGATCCCATCAGTAAAAATTCAACTGGTAAACTGTTATTATCTTTTGCTTCGTCAATATACGCATTTACTCCTTCCGCAAACCAACTTAGAACTTCCTTTCCTTCATCTGAATATATCTCATATGACTTCTCCGCAGCTCGTCTTAATCCTAACGTTCGAAAATACTTGTCTTGATCAATTACCGCTTCACCAACTACTTCACTAAGTGTTCCCGATGCCTGTCTACGTGATAGCTCCATTTGAAATATTCGGTTTTGGGCCTGTAAATAACCTTGAACGACAAATAAATCATGATCATTTTGTGCCTTGATATGTGGTATACCACTATCATCAGTTAGAACGACTACCTCTTCTTCCAGCATTGGTAGTGTTATCGTTCCTTCTATTTGTGGAAGTGATTTATTCATGAATACGTTTACAAAAATGAGTACTGTAATACAAACAATGAGAACACTCCCACCTATAATAAGACTAATCTTTTTCCAATTTCTTTTTTTCTTTTGTTTTGATACATGCTGAACAGCTTCCGCTTGATTCAAAACCTACCTCCCCCTTTATCGTTTGTAAATTCTGATAAGTTTATCTTAGCATAAACAAACGATAAATAGTTAACCTTTGATAGTGAAGCTATTACGAGCCTTATTGACATGTTCATTCCGCTACTTTACTATAAAAAATAGTTAGATTGTTCTAAAAATTATCCAAGGGGGAATAGAATGGCTTTCAACACCAATGATGATATTTCGGAGTATGCCAGCAAAACAAGTGATTTTATTGAAAAAGTAGAGGAAGATTTCTTTATTGGCAGACATAAGGAACGAAAACTATTTCAAGAGTGGATCACGGAGGAATCTCCAACACTGAAAGTCCTCCATCATTATGGTACTGGAGGAGTGGGAAAATCATTTTTATTAAATGCATATCATCGTATCGCTAAAGAAAAAAACGTTCTGTTTTTACAACTTGATAGTCAGGAATTTAATCATACACCAGCAGGATTTGCTGAACATCTTCTTCAAATAATAGAGTTTACAATCAGTACAAATTATAATACGATTCCATCCTATTCCGTAGAAACATGTTTACAACTCTTAGGGAAAATTGCTACTAAAAAACGTATTATACTAGCTATTGATACCTATGAACAGATGGATGATTTAGATCGATGGTTTCGACAAGTATTTGTTCGGAATTTACCAAAGGATGTATTTATTGTGATGGCAGGCAGAGGTAAATTGAAAAACGAATGGATTACATCATCTACCTGGAGTCAGGTAACAAAACAAACAGAGTTAACAGAATTTAACTTTGAACAATCACGAACCTATTTAAATAGGTTTAACATTAAAGATGATCAACTAATACACACCATTTGGAAGTTTTCAGAAGGCCATCCGCTGACACTCTCATTAACTACACTGACAAATATGGATAATGGATTAGAAGATCTGAATCAAAATACATCACATATACTATTAGAATTGACCGAAAGATGGTTAAAAGAAGTGAATGATGAGGAAGTACACCGTCTAATCTATATTGCAGCACTTTTCCATAATTTCGATCAAGCGAGTTTATCGGTAGTTCTTGAACAAGAAATATCTGTTAAAACGTTTAGTGACCTTACGTCATTTTCGTTTATCCGCGCAAATCAGCATGGATGGTCAATGCATGATTTAATTCGGGATGCCATTCAGTTGGACTTAAAGCATCGAAATCCAGTTTATTATCAATCTATTTCAGAACGGATTGTTGCATATTACTATAACCGAACCATTGAAAGCCGATCGCCACATGATCTGGCTCAGTTTTTTTATCATCTAAGAAATGATTTTATACAATCTGTACTTTTTCAGGAGTACATAGAAAACTCCATGTACTTAGAACCTGTCGAAGAATATAACTTCCATGAAGTTGAAGCATTCTTTGATTATAAAAGAAAACATATCGCCGAAAGTGAAGCAGAATTCTACAATCGTTCACATAATAAAACATACCAATTTTATGCTTCCATACAACATAATAAAAAAGAAAATGAATTGCTTGGGCCAGAATATATTAAAAAGGTGGGCTATAATACAACACGTCTATTAAAGAACGAGTTTGGAGAAACGATTGGATTAACTATTATCGTTCCAATTAACAATAAAACGTTGAAATACTTAGCAACTGAGCCTATTTCGAAAAACTATTTTGATCAACTATCGATCGAAGAATTAGAAACATTTAACGTTACAGAAGAAAATAATGCTGGTTGGTATATCAGACATATTGATTACATTGATCCGGCTAATATATCGGCACAATCCTTTTTATTATACAATTTAATTCCATTATTATTACTTGATGGGAAGATTATAACTTCATCATCCATTCATTTTTTTCAAGACATTTTAACATACGTAGGCTTTCAAGAAGTCCCTGGAGCTACATCATATGACTTTGGTGATGATATGCCTTCTCCTACCTATATGCTTGATGTTCGTGGTTCTAAGTTAGCAGATTATTTAAAGCAATTTTTAACTCATTCTACAAATGATGTCAAAATAGATTTAATAGCTGAAACGCTAGCACTTACAGATCGAGAAAAAGATATAGTAGAACTGTTGCTTGAAGACAAAAATAATAGAGACATTGCAAATAGTTTATATTTAGCTGAAGTAACTGTAAAAAAACATATCAGTAGAATCCTTAAAAAAGCTAACGTAAAAAATCGTACACAATTAATCAAACAGATCATGGAACTTGTCTAGCTAAGACACAAGATAGGAAGGCCCATTCCTATCTCGTGTCTTTATTACTTAATAATCGACATATTACCAATCCAAGGCAAAGGTTTTTCTTTTCCATTCGCCGCATTGATAATACCTATAATTGCCCAAATTAACCATAGTACACTTCCCACCGGTAAAATTAAAAACCAGCCAATTACCGGAATGATGCTTCCAACAATATACACAGCGACTCCAATAATAAATAAAATAAGCCCTTGATTCGTGTGATACATAGCAAATTTTGATTCTTTTGCAGCAAGAAGAGGAACGATGAATAGGAATCCAATGTATGCTAATATCGCTAAACCTTTATTATTTTTCACATCTTCGGACTCCACTTCCGTTACGTTTTCTTCTGTAGACTCCATATTTTCTTCTGTCATACGTTAAACACCTCCTTATAAAATATACATTCATCACAAACTGCTTCATCACTAATCTATATGATGAAAAATAAAAATTAGTTCAACAGAATGTAGATAAAGTGAAACTTCATTCAGTGAGGTTCTTTGTCCCCCACTGAATGTTAGTAACGCAAGGGTATGCCCTAAAGGCCATTGAATGAATCGGACATTTACGGGCAGTTGCTCCCTCTCTTATCCTTCTTTGCTTGACCTCCAAGTCTTAAAGTGGGAAGCCTTCTGCCTATTACATGCGGGATAATTTCACTCATTCGGTTCAATATTATGATTATGGCAGAACATATTTCTTGGATCATACTTACCTTTGATGATGCTTAGTTTTTCATAATTAGTTCGGTATGTTTTCTTTGTTATATCCTTATCCACCTTTACACCGTTTAGATAAGCAGAACCATGATGTGAAAAAGGTAATATTCTTTCATAAACCGAGGTCATCCAGTTAGAACAACTACTAGGATTATCCTTAGGAATCTCGCCATCGATAATTAGTAAATATCCGGCATCTCTGATAGCAAAAGCAGTATCATCCGAAGAAACACGGTTCATCTGACCATGTAATGCCCATAACTGTACCATGACCATCGGAAGCTCTGCATTGTTTATTTCTTCTAATAGGATTTGTATGGTTTCATCCGTTAATTCCTTTAAGAATAACGAGGTTCCATCGACAGGTACACCATCCGGAACCATCGGATCAAGCTTCTTTTGTACCTCAACATATGGCACTATACCTGTATTGTCTATGATCGGCTCAGCCAATGTCACCAACGGCTCAATGATTTCCTCTTCGATCATCCGATTTAATTCACCTATATATATACCTGAGACGGTAACGACACGTTTATGATGAAGATGGTCAGGTAAAAAAGGTTCTGGTGGTAATTGGACAATTGCTACATTAATTGAAATTTCATCTGGTGCAGTCTTCATGTACGTTTGTATCTTTTGTAAAACCTGTTCTACATCCTTATAGTCGTACAAGACATCTATTGCTAATACATTGGGACCTACTTCATGAAGCTGTAGCTCAAAGCTAGTGACGATACCAAAATTCCCTCCACCACCACGAATGGCCCAAAATAAGTCTTCGTGTTCTGTTTCATTAACAGATATAATTTCACCTTCTGCTGTTACCATACGAACACCTACAATATTGTCACATGTTAATCCATATTTCCCACGCAAATAACCAAATCCTCCGCCTAATGCTAAACCAGCTACACCTGTTTTAGATACGGTTCCAGTCGGTGTTGCTAAACCATACTTTTGCGTTTCACAGTCTATATCAGCCAGAGTTGCTCCACCTTCAACTATAGCAACCCGACGATATTCCTCTACATGTACTTCCTTCATATTTGACAGATCAATCATAACTCCATTATCACAAACTGCAGTTCCTGCAACATGATGTCCACCGCCACGGATGGAAATTGTTAAGTTTTGATCGTTTGCGTATTTTACAGCTGATACTACGTCAGCTTCAGATTTACACTCAAAAATCACAGCTGGCCTACGATCGACAGCACCATTCCAAACCTTTCTTTTCACCTCATATAATTCATGATCCGGAAGAATAATTTGCCCACTTTTTTCAACGGATAATTTTTGATCCATTCATATTCCCTCCATGTATATTGAAGTTTCATAGTAAAGAAAGTTATCTAGCATGCTGATCTAGTTAACAATCCGTGATCCTTTTCTGTACAAAAAAGCGTATCACAGCATTCATGCCTTGTAATGTATACCTAGGTATATATTTTTCGTTAAGCTCTTTCGTATTGATTATTCTCGTTTTGATGTAAAATGCGAAGTAACTACAACGTGAACCATTTATTATTTCTCTTCTCCATTTGGAGTTTCATCATTGTTATGAGCGACCGAATGACACTTTATTCTCTCTATTCGGGCTTTCATCACTGCTATGAACGACCGAATGGTACTGTATTATCTTCATTCAGGCTTTCATCACTGCTATGATCGACCGAATGACACTTAATTATCTTCATTCGGGCTTTCATCACTGCTATGAACGAACAAATGGCACTTTATTATCTTCATTCGGGCTTTCATCACTGCTATGATCGACCGAATGGCACTTTACTCTGAAGCAACCCTATGTAATGAAGCAGTCTTATAAATCCCTCATCAATATTCATTTCTTGAATCAAACAACAGTCTTTTAATAACAGATTTTCGTTATAAAGCTGTTATTAAAATATTTTCTTGTACAATTCATTTTATTTTGATAAGATATACACAATTTCATAGAAGACCTTATCAGATCGGTGAGGTAGAGGTGCAGCATATATAAGTATTTAACTGGAGGATGACAACGATGATGGTTAACGAAAGGATTTGTTGCCGAAGCATAATGAAAGTCAATTTTATTATTGCTGGGATGTCCCTGAAAAAGAGACATACTGTCATGCAAGCAATGTGCATGGAGAACTACTGATCGAAACGGAGAATAACGTATAATGTGAAACAATGATTGGTTGATTTCTATCATTGTAGTTTTGGACTTAAGATAATTAAGTACCTCACTCATATCTCCTTTCCCCTTCATTCAGTTTTTCTCTCTTTTGTACAACGTTAATATACAAGGAGAGGTACACCATGAGAAAAATTTATACCAACGGAAATATCTACACATTTGATTTTACCAAACCAAATGTCGAAGCTGTCGTTATCGAAAACGGACGCTTTATTGACATGGGATCAACAAAAGATATGTTACTTCACTGGGATTCTCCAACAAGTGAAGTGATTTCATTAGAAGGTAAAACGGTTACCCCTGGATTGGTGGACAGCCACCTTCACCTTTCAATGATTGCAGACAAATTTATTAACTTAGATTTAACGGGAGTACGCTCCAAAATTGAAATGCTAGAGAAAGTCCAAGCCAAAGCAAAAACCCTCAATCCGAATGAATGGTTATTGGGATTCGGCTGGGATGAAAATTTATTTACAGACGGGACAATTCCTACCATTCACGAACTTGATCATGTGGCACCGAATAACCCATTATTAATTTCCAGAATCTGTAGCCATGCAAATGTCATTAATAGCAGCGCGTTAAGGGTGAGCAATTATCATCCAACCATGACGATCCCAGAAGGTGGATCCATTGTACTTGATGAAGTAACAAAACAACCAACAGGACTAGTTCTTGAATCCGCCGCAGAAATTTTCAAACAGCATATACCTGAAAAATCATACACTGATTTAAAAAGTGCTATGCGCCAAGCAATTCAATTTTCGATCCAGCAAGGATTAACAAGTGTCCATACGAATGACCCACTCCACTTGGGTGGACTTCATCAAACCTATCAAATCTATCATGAATTATTGAACGAGGAAGGTCTTGGACTGCGTTCCAATCTATTAATCAATCACGAATTCTTAGAGGATTTACGAGATGCAGGAATGTATGCAGGTTATGGGAATGAAACATTGAAGATTGGTGCGGTGAAAATATTTGCTGATGGTGCATTTGGTAGAAGAACTGCATTACTCTCAGAGGAATACGCGGATGATCCGGGAAATTATGGTGAAGCAATGTACGATCAAGAAACCTTATTCACTCTAATTAAAAAATCCCGTGACTTATCGATGCCGATTGCTGTTCATACAATTGGTGACCAAGCTTTAAAAAATGTGCTTGATATTCTCGATCAGTTTCCTACTGTAGCACACCGAGATCGTTTGATTCATACACAGGTACTAACAAAAGATCTAATAAAGAGATTAGCAAATCCAAGTAGAATAGCAGACATTCAGCCACGCTTTTTAGTAGGTGATTTTCCTTGGGTGCAAGAACGTCTTGGCAAAAACCGTATCCCATTATCCTATGCATGGAAATCACTAATGGACGCTGGAGTTATTTGTGCAGGAGGATCTGATTCGCCAGTTGAACCAGCAGACCCGCTATTAGGAATTCACGCAGCAGTAACGAGAAAAGCTCCAGGGCAAACACATCATGGTTGGAACCCAAGTGAGAAATTATCCATGTATGAAGCATTTCGTTTATTTACAGAATTAGCTGCCTACCCAACAAATGAAGAAACTATAAAAGGTACCATTTCTAGAGGAAAATTAGCCGATATGACTGTTTACTCGAAAGATCCATTTATGATGGAAGATGCTGATGAACTACTGCAAACAGAAGTTGAACAAACAATCATAGGCGGAGACATTCAGTACACGAAAATGACGGCAAAGACTCAAATATAGGGAACATACTAAACTTTTTTTGAGCACCCCTCCTTGAGAAGAGAAGTAATTTTGAAAGAAGTAACTACCTCGTGAGTAGTTACTTCTTTTAAATTACGCTGAAGCTTTTATTTCTTCAGCATTTATATTTCCCCACTTTTTATTAAATAGATAAGCTAGTAAAACGAGTACAATTACACCTACAAGAAGTGCAACGATTGAAGAACCTGTTATTCCAGCAATTAAGAATGATGCAATACCACTAATTCCTGCAGTAATCGCAAAAGGCATCTGTGTATTAACATGGTCAATATGATCACTAGATGCACCAGCAGAAGAAAGAATGGTAGTATCAGAAATTGGAGAACAGTGGTCCCCAAAAATCCCCCCACTCAATACCGCTGCAATAGCTAAAAACATCGAAATGTCCATCGACTCGGCAAGCGGCATTGCTATTGGAACCATTATCGCAAATGTACCATAGGATGTACCTGTCGTATATGCAACAATACCAGCTACAATAAACAATAAAACTGGAATAATGGCCGGTGCTGTTGTTTGCTCAGCTAAATTCACAATAAAGTCTGCTGTTCCAAGTTCAGACGTTACACTTCCAATTGACCAAGCTAGCGTTAGAATAATATACACAAGCATCATACTTCTAAATCCTGTTACAACAAGATTAACAGACTCTTTAAAGTTAAATAGTTTTTGCTGCATACCCATTGCAAGACCAACAATCACTGCACCAAAAGCAGCCATTAAAATAGACAATCCACCATTTGATTCCCCTACTGCCGTAACTAAATCATTTTCTGGGAATCCACCTGTCCATAATAATAGCGGTGGGATTAGTCCGATTAATACAACTAGTGGTACAATCAAGTTACGCATTTTAGGTGTATGTCCTTCCACCATTTCTACATCTGTCAACGAATCATCAGATGGTGGTTCTGCACCATCACGTAACAATTTACCTTCTGTTCTTGCTCGATGCTCGGCGCGAGCCATTGGACCATAATCCCAGCGTTTATAAATAACAATTGCCACAAGTAAAAGGGCAAGGATGGAATAAAAGTTAAATGGGATTGTACCTAAATAAGTCATATACTCAGACCTTGAAATACCTAATGTGGCGAATTGTGCTCCAATTAATCCCATGACAAATACGACCCATGTAGAAACAGGAGCAAGTAAACACATTGGAGCAGAAGTAGAATCGACAATGTATGCGAGTTTTTCTCGCGACACTCGCATCTTATCTGTTACAGAACGCATAACACTTCCTACTGTCAAAGCATTAAAATAGTCCTCAAAGAAAATAATGATACCGAATAACATCGTTGATCCTTGTGCACCTCGGTCTGTTTTTACTCGCTTGGAAATCGCATTTGCAATAGCGTGTGCTCCACCTGTTTTTTGTAAAACAGCAACAAGTACACCAAATAAACCACAATAAAGTAATACGGTTGCACTCCATTCATCCCCTAGGTTCGGCAAGATAAATTCACTAAAACTAGCATAGATACCCATTAATGGATTCATTCCATGAACCATCGTTGCTCCCAACCAGACGCCAGCAAACAAAGCTGGAATAACATTACGTGTTACTAGAGCTAATACGATTGCCAATAGTGGAGGAAGCAAAGAAAAAATACCGAATTCCATTTTTCACAACTCCTTTCCATATTTTTATAGACAAAAAGAGTAAAGAACCTTTCTAGTTAATCCCCTCCTCTACGATAAGATTTGAATACTATAAAATATTGAAAGCGTATACAAATCTTAATTTAATGAATTTTCATTATAATATATTTCTACATGTACATAACTATGTCCTGCAATTTCATAAAAAAAGAAAACAGGAAAAACACGAAGACTTTTTCTTCGTGTGATGTAATGCTGTTGGTACTTTACTTATCCTACAGGAAAATGAAACTACCGCTTTTGTATCACGATAATCTACTTGGCCGTACTATCAACGAAAAACAAGCAAAAAAAAACTGCCCAAATGGACAGATGGATACGAATCTATGATTCAATGAACGAATTATTTATCTTTTTCCATGTGTTTATTAAACCTTTTGAAATTCGCTTAATAACCTCCTTATCTGATTCATATTTTAAATGGGATAAAGGGTTCCAACTCGTCAACAGTCCTCCAGCGTTAACAGCTATATCCTCTGTCACAGCCTGATCGTAGGATTCATTAATTCCTTTTAATGGGAAAGCTAATACATCATCTTTGTCGTAAAAATTTAACCATTCCCCTTCTATCTCAGGATAAAGCATCGCCATTGCTGGTGAAGGAACATTGATCGGAGAACCAAAATCAATATAGCGTAATGACCACATCGCCATTGGACTTCCTAGTGTGTAAAATAATGTTAACGTATGACACTGTTCTATCGGATTGTTATGTGTTTGATATTTTGTTATGGCACCGATGTTTTCCCGCTTAAATTGTAAATCATAAAAGTAATTACTTGCGATAACCGTCCCTAGGCTGTGACTTATAACACACAATGGCGCTTCTTCCCCCGCCTTTTTTCTTAATCGCTGAATCGCTTCAGCTACTAATGTATGAACTCTATCATAATTTTGATTTCCGAGCATTGTGGGCTGATATGCTACTGCATCTGCTAGAAATTCCAATACAAAACGTCTTGTTCGAGGAAAATCTAGTTCGGCACTTGTTTGCAATCGATCCCACAACTCCGCCTGCTCTGGCTCAAAAATGGATGACCAAAATACCGTTTCGAAAACAAAATGATCCTTCAGATTTTTCACGGAAAGCTTTTTTGCAACGTTTTGGGAAATTCGTTCAATTAAATCATCTGCAAAATCCTCATCTGGTGTACCTGCACCATGAAGAAACAATACAGCAATCTTTTGGCTCACACTACTCCTCTCCCTTCATCCCTTCAAAATCTATTTATTACGTGTTACTACCATCTTACGCAACTAAAAAATACATTTTAAGAGGTTATTTTCCTATTTTTTATAGTAATCACGCTGAAATATGCTCCTTCATTGAACTTTTTTATCGTGCGTGAAATAATATATGATATAATTCCGATCAATTGAATCAGATTTAAGGGGATGAAATTGTGAAATTACAAGAATTAAAAACAACTGATGAACGAATTCAAGCCTTGACTGAAAAAGTTAAACCATTTGCTGAGCGAGCATACAAGCACGATAAGGAAGGAACTTTTCCTTTTGAAAATTATAATGAATTAAAAGAAATTGGTTATCCTGCCCTAACCATCCCTAGAAAATTTGGAGGAGTTGGGATATCTTTAGTTGAATTCTTACGATTGCAAGAAACCATTGCTCAAGCTGATGGATCTACAGCACTTGCAATTGGATGGCATATGGGAATTACGAAGCATATTGGTGAAAATAGCATTTGGAATGAAGCAAAGTATCAAGCTTTTGCCAACGATGTCTTGCAAACTGGTGCGCTCCTCAATAGTGCAGCTACAGAACCAGCTACAGGAAGCCCAACAAGAGGTGGAAAACCAGAAACCACCGCAAAAAAAGTAGCAACTAAATGGGTGCTTAATGGTAGAAAAACATTTACAACCTTGGCACCTGTGCTTGATTATATTCTCGTCCGAGCTAGTATTGAAGGAACAGAAGATGTAGGGAACTTTTTAGTGAGGCGCGACCTTGATGGTGTAACAATAGAAGAAACATGGGATTCCATTGCCATGAAAGCAACTGGCAGTCATGACCTAGTCCTTCAAAATGTTTCAGTAGCAGAAAATGACCTTGTCGAAATGATTTCACCTGGAAATCAGGCAGCGACTGGATGGTTATTGCACATTCCAGCCTGCTACAACGGAATCGCAAAAGCAGCACAAGAATATGCAATAAATTTTGCATCATCCTATTCACCAAATAGCATACAAGGTACTATCGCAGACTTACCAAACATAAAACAAAAGATTGGTGAGATGGAGCTACTAACAATGCAAAATGATTATTTACTTTATGGAGTAGCTAAAAAGTGGGATAATAGTAACCATACAGTTCGACAATCAATGAAAACAGAACTAGGGGCTGTTAAATTATCCGTAGTCAACCATGCTATTCAAGTAGTGGATTTAGCAATGCGCATTGTAGGAGCACGGAGTCTTTCTGAGCAAAACCCCTTACAACGATATTATCGCGACGTCCGAGCTGGACTTCATAATCCACCAATGGATGATATGACGATCATACAACTCGCTGAAAGAGCAATAACAAAAATAAATAATAAAACTAAAAATTAACATAATGCCATGACAAACGTTACTACATTTTATTAGCAACGTTTGTTTTTTTATCTATGCACAATCTTATTATTTACGATAATCCCACAAAATTACCCATTCTCCCTCTACCTCTGTAGCGTAAACATCCTGTATGATGGTGAAATTTCCATATTTACCCTTATACTCCTGTAAAACGGGTACCTTATAGGCTTCATATATGACTTCACTATTTTCTTCCATTTCCCAGTTTGTAACCTTCTCTGCATCTTCAAGAGAATATGCAAACGTGGTAACCTCAAAGTGATTCATGAAAACATGCGCACGATCCTGTAAATAATGCCCCTTATCAAATTTTTCTTTCATGAATGGATGAAACATTTCCCACGATTCTGCGAATGAACCATTCTTTTCATATTCATAAAATGTTCGTACGGTGTCTATAGCATTTCTTTCAGAGGATTTAAATAAGGTGAAAAATAGGAAGATAGCTAGCGCTACCACAATTACCATGATGAATAATATCACAATTTGATTACTTTTACCTTTTGTATTCATGGAAACACGTCCTAACCTAGGTTTGTACTATTAATATTCAGAAAGAGAGGAAAATATTAAAGTAGTAAATAGTTCAAGAACGCATACTATATAAATATATCTGTATAAGGATTGGAGGAGAATTATGTCCACATCACGAATAATGAAATGGGTAACCGGAGGATTAGAGGCCTTTCTAGCAATTCCCATTATTGGAGGAACATTTATCCTAAGTCTTTACTGGACGCCACTGTTTGTCATGTTAATACTCCATATCATAACTTTAGTGTTAACAAGACAGGACGGTGGGAAAACAACTGGTAGTATTTTAGGAATTATTACATCTTGTATTGGTTGGATTCCTATCGTTGGTATGATAATGCATACCCTCTCTGCTATCTTCCTCATGATCAATGCTGCACAATCTGACCAAGTATCACGAACAAATGGAACAGTATAACTTGTGGAAGACAAAAAAGACTTATTCATAATATACAAGTCTTTTACAATTTCTTAACAAGACTCCTACTTCCACTTATGGTACAGTAATAGTATCAAAAGTAGCAGTCAGGAGAGAAATAACATGAAACTAATAGCGACCGATTTAGACGGCACTTTATTAAATGATAAAGGGAACATTAGTATAGAGAATGCACAAGCTATACGAAAGGCTCTGAAGCAGGGTGTACAAGTTGTTGTAGCAACTGGAAGAACCTATGATGCAGCAAATAAGCCACTCCAAGAAGTTGGATTATCATTACCCATCATATCTTTAAACGGTGCCAATACATATACTGAAGATAAAAAATTATTACGGGATATTCCTATGGATCGATCTACGTGCAAAGAAATTCAATTCTTTTGTCAAAAAGAAAATATGTATTTTGAACTATTTACAAGTAAAGGGATTTTCTCCCTTAGTCGAGACGATTTTAAAACCGTAATCATGGATATTATGATCACTGCACATCCAGACATATCTAAAGAAGAACTTGAAATTGCAGTGGACCAACGATTCCAAGATGAAGATGTACAATTTATCAAAGATTATGATGAACTTTTTAAAGATGAAACAATTCAATTATATAAATTACTAGCTTTTTCACTTGATGAAGAATTACTTCAAAAAGCTCGCCTACAATTTGAAGCAGATTCAAATGTAAAAATTACATCATCAGGTAGTATTAATTTAGAATTCAATGACCCTCAAGCACAAAAAGGGATTGCTTTATCTCTATTTGCTGAAACATTACAAATAGACATGAAAGATGTCATGGCACTTGGGGATAATTACAATGATTTAAGTATGCTAACAATGGCTGGTCGTGGAGTTGCTATGGGAAATGCAGATGAAGTAATAAAAGAACAATGCACACATACTACGAAACGAAACAGTGAGAACGGTGTTGCTCATGCGATAGAAGAAATGCTAGCAGAACTATAATCATATAAGAAGTCCTAACACTAGGAAGCCGAGGATAAACATTGGCTTCCTTAGATCTTAGGGCGTTGGAATAACCTGAGGATAGGCTATTCCTGACTTTGGGGCTAAAAGAGGATTTTAGAAAGCATAGAAGATAGAAAGATGTTGTCGTATCATGGATTCTTAATAAAATTTGATGAAATGGAGCGATTTGTAGAAAGCTCAGCAATGCGACAGTTTGTTGCAGCTATGATTTCTAACAATTGGACAATTGTTTTCTCGTGCTGCTCTACCTTTTGCCTGAGTTCTGCTATTGCCATTTTTTCCGACTCACCCATGACTCTCTCCCCTCTCTGTCATATGCTAAGTCTATTTAACCATTTTTATTTCCATAATTCTATTCGGTATTTTTCAAATTTACTACTGCATTCGACAAACAAACTGATCAAAAACTCCGATTTTCACAACATATTCCAATAAAAATTGAAAAAATCAACAATTTTTTCATATAAAATAAAAAAATGCATAATCGTTCAACAAATTTCGACATGCGCATTCATTTACTCTACCCGTGACAATATAACTATGTAAAACCAAGAGACTGGAGCAAGAGTCTGTAGTCAAAGAAAAACCCTAACTATGATTAAGAATTCTATTAGTCGGATTCGAATTAGTTAGGATTTTTCTTTTAGACTTTTTTCGTAAACCTTGTTGTTAATCATATTAGACTGCGCCATAACTTTTGCGTAGATTTACTTTGGTAGTCTAATTCAATAGTGTGGTACATTCTAAACATCCTACCGTTTAATCATCAGTCTTTAGAGTGGGAAGTTTATTAATGTCCCATCTTGTTTAATATAATGCAATTAACTGGAAACATGCTCAGTAAAATCAGCTAGCAATCTAGCACCAAATCCAGTAGCTGCTTTTGAGTAATATCCTTTTTCTTGACTCATCATTACTCCTGCCATATCCACATGAAGCCATTTACAAGCTTCTGGTACAAAGCGTCGAAGGAAGAGACTGGCAGTAATCGAACCAGCTTCTGTCTTTGAACTCGTATTACTAAAATCAGCAAAGTCACTATTTAGGTAGTCATCATATGCATCTACTAAAGGCATTGGCCAGTTATAATCACCATTTGTATCCCCTATCTCTTTCATTTTAAAGGCAAGCGCTTCATCTCCAAACACACCTGCCAGTTTTGTTCCAAGTGCATTCCAAATAGAACCAGTTAACGTGGCTATATCAACCACATATTCTGCTCCTTTTTCACCAGCACGGATTAATCCGTCTGCTAAAATCAGACGACCTTCTGCGTCAGTGTTGCCCACCTGAACAGTTGATCCGTTCTTGTAATGAATGACTTCTCCAGGTAGTACTGCATTTGCATCTGGCATATTTTCAACAATTGGAATTAATGCAACGACATTGACCTTTGCTGATGAAGAAGCTAATAATTTCATTGCACCAGAAACAGCAGCAGCACCTCCCATATCCATGCGCATACTACTAATATCTTTCCCCTTTTTTAAACTGATTCCACCTGTATCAAAAGTGACTCCTTTTCCGACAAGTGCAACTAATGGCTTCGATTCATCACCACGATAGGTAAGTTCCACAAATGCTGGATCATATTTACTACCTCGACAAACGGTAAGTACTCCGTTCATTTCCATTTCTTCAATCGCCGTTTTATCTAACACATTAACCTCTACACTCGTATCCTTAAATTCATTCGTTAGAATCTCTGGAAAAGACTTTGGATTTAATGTACTTGGAATCTCATTCATAAGGTCTCTTGAAAAGGCAATTGCTTCTGCACGATGTACCCCAGTTTGTACGAAAGAAGAATGTGCTTCTTGATCCGTTACTTGTAATGTAGTTGATAAATTCTTTGCATCGGTTTTGTATTTTTGAAATGTATATGTACCTAAATTCCATCCCTCAACAAATGCTGTGACAACTGATTCCGCCTCTAAATTGGAAAAAGTACTCGTCAGCTGTTTCATCTCGATCGATGCTGTATCTATATTTCTTTTTCCTAGTTCTCTTGCTATGGATCCAGCTGTCATCCTCATATCTTCATAGGATGCGCTATCGTTTTCCTTCATAACAACAACTAACTCTTCAGCTAAAATTGTTGTGACATACGATGATGGCGTATTTTCTACAAAATTTCTTACTTGTTCATTTGCTTGTATCATTTTGTCATGGGTAAAAATAATTTTTGCTACATTTGTCACGTTAAATTCCCCCTTTTTATCTATTGTATTTATTTCGACTCACGAAGTAAAATTCCCTGCTTGTCTAATAAACTTTTTAATCATATGATTGTTCCTTTCTTAATATACTGTTAAGCAGACTGAAGGAGGTTTACATATGCCAAATGGAAAGCATCGAATGACACTTGAAATTCCAATATGGAGGGTGTGGGATTTCGTTAGTGATATGGACAAATGGGCACCACTTGTTCCAGGGTATATGAATCACGAAATAATCAATGAAAAACAATCTACTTGGAAGTTTATAGGTGACATAGGTATCATGCAAAAAACAGTCCACTTACAGGTCGATATTACGGAATGGAAAGCACCTTCAAAGGTAACTTTCGTATTAACGGGAATTAATGAAAACGTAAAGGGAAATGGTTATTTTGAAGCTGAATCACTTAATGATAAAGAAACAAATATGACTAGTAATTTAAATATCACTGCAAAAGGCATGATGGGACCTATGATTAATAAAGTGTTAAAAACAATGGTTCCCAAAATGACCAAAAACTTGACAGAGAATGTCGCAACCAAAATGGAAGAAGAAAGTCAAAAATATCGTGTCGGTTCCTATAGTAGATAAAATTAGTTAAATTGATAATATTCTGTTATACTCCTAATTTCTAATTAATACTTGCATTATCACTATTATTCTAGTATAGTAAAAATCGTAAAATTTAATAGTAGACCTTATCAGATCGGTGAGGTAGAGGCGCAATTAGTATAAGTATTCAACAGGAGAATGACACCTATGATTGTTGATGAAAGGATTAGTTGCCGAAGCATAATAAGCAGTCAACCTTATTATTGCTGGGATGACTTCTGAATAAGAAGCATACTGTCATGCTATTACAAAAGCATGGAGGACTACTGATCGAAATGGAGGATAACGGATATTGTAAAACAATGATGTGTTATTTTCTATCATTGTTTTTTTATGTTTTAAAAAGGATGAAATTGGCCACTTCATTCCCCACCAACTCCTCTTTCAGTTACACTCTATGCACACCTTTTAAACAAATATACGAAGTAAAGGATGGGCATCATGAGTACAAATTCAACTCAAAAGAAAAAATTTGAATTCCCACACGGATTCGTCATTTTATTTGCATTTATTGTTTTAACAGCTATTCTCACCTATTTTATTCCAGCTGGAGAATATGAACGTACGACAACAGAAGATGGAAGAACAGTAGTCGTTGACGGTACTTACCAAACTGTTGAATCAAACCCAGCAGGATTTTTTGATATTTTCCAATCGATTCATATCGGTATGGTTGATGCAGCAGGGATTATCTTTTTCATCTTTATTGTTGGAGGCGCTTTTGGAATTCTTCGTGCAACCAATACTATTGAAGGTGCATTTGGATCCATGTCTAAAAAGCTAGCAGGAAAAGAACTTCTAATGATTCCAGCCATCATGTTATTTTTTGCTGTAGCTGGCGGGACGTTTGGTATGGCAGAAGAAGCTATTCCATTTGTATTAATTATGGTACCACTTGCAATCATGATGGGCTTTGACTCGATTACAGGAGCTGCCATAGTAATCGTAGGTGTTTATGCCGGATTTGGTTCCGCATTTATGAATCCATTTACTGTAGGTGTTGCGCAAGGTATAGCAGGTCTTCCAACATTCTCTGGAATGGGCGTGCGCTTTATCTTTTGGTTAATATTTGTGACGGTGACAATTGTTTATGTCATGCTATATGCAAGAAAAATTAAAAAAGATCCAACGAAAAGTATTATGTATAAAGAAGATTTACAACGTCAAGTTGACACAGAAATTACAACGCAACAAACATTAACAAAAAGACAATGGATCATATTAGGTGTACTAATCCTAACGATCGTTGGATTAGCACTTGGTGTCACATTACAAGGTTGGTATATTACTGAAATTGCTGCTTTATTCCTTGTGATGGGTGTATTAGTTGGTATTATTGGTAAAATGAAAGTAAATCAAATCGCTGAATCATTTGTAAAAGGCTGTGAAGAATTAGTCATGGGGGCATTAATTGTAGGATTTGCCTATGCGATACTAACAATTCTACAAGACTCGAACACAATTGATACCATTTTATACGGTGTATCTAGTCTAGTATCCGGATTGCCAACAAGCTTCTCAGCCATTGGGATGTTGTTTACACAAAGTCTATTAAACATTATTGTTCCATCTGGAAGTGGACAGGCAGCACTTAGCATGCCAATTATGGTACCATTAAGTGACTTACTCGGTGTTGATAGACAAACCGCTGTACTTGCATATCAGTACGGAGACGGTATTACAAATATGATCGCACCAACAGCAGCCGTATTATTAGCAGGACTTGCTATCGCCAAAATATCATGGATTAAATGGGTAAAGTGGATCTGGCCACTCATAGTCATCCACCACATCATAGCAATCATCTTTGTAACCATTGCACACATCTTCTTGTGGTAAGGTGCCTGTCACTCCCAGGTTTTTGTCGTATTTTGTCGATAAGAGTTTCATAGACAACAGGAGGAAGCAGTTATGTTAGAAAAGTTATATAACAGAATTCAAGAGATCTACCCAGAATTGGTTCATATTCGCAGAGAATTTCATATGAATCCAGAATTATCACATCAAGAAGTTAACACACCAAAGAAAGTTGCTGAATATTTAACTAATCTAGGAATCGATGTTCAAACCGCTGTCGGAGGTAGAGGTGTAGTTGGAACTTTAATTGGCGGAAAACCTGGCAAAACTGTCGGACTGAGAGCTGATTTTGATGCACTCCCTATTCAAGAAGAAGCTGAGGTAGAATTTAAATCTCGTATCCCAGGAGTTATGCATGCATGTGGACATGATTTACACACAGCAACATTACTCGGTGTCGCTAAAGTGCTTAGTGAAGTAAAAGATGAAATTCCAGGAACCATTAAATTTATCCATCAATTCGCAGAAGAGGCTACTCCGGGTGGTGCGAAACCTATGATAGAGGATGGATGCTTAGACGGTGTAGACATTATTTATGGTGCACATGTAATGTCTACCGAACCATTGGGAACTGTTAGTGTAAAGGAAGGTTATTTTTCATCTGCACAAGATGATTTTAATATTGTAATTCATGGTAAAGGTGGCCATGGTTCTGAGCCTCATCTAACTGTTGACCCATTGGTAACGGGAAGTCAATTGATAATGAACCTTCAGCAACTAGTAAGCCGACGAGTAAACCCGCAGCATCCAGCAGTCGTTACAGTTGGTTCTTTCCATAGTGGCGGAGCAAACAATATCATTCCAGACACAGCTATAATTAAAGGGACGGTACGAACGTATAGCGAAGAAGCACGTACCATCATTGAAAAAGCAATGGAACAAATCACGAAAACAACTTGTGAAGGTACTGGAGCAGGTCTTGAATATGAATATATAAGAGATTGCCCATCCATTTGGAATGATCCAATGGAAACGGAGAGAGTAGCTAAAATAGCTACCTCCCTATTTGGCTCCGAAATTGTAAAACAATCTGAACCAATGAATGGTAGTGAAGATTTTGCTTTCTATCAAAAAGAAATACCAGGTGTATACTTTATAGTTGGTGGTGGAAATCCGGACATAAATGCAACCTATCCACACCATCATCCGAAATTTAATATTGATGAACGTTCTATTATCGATATCAGCAACATGTTTATTACTGCAACCTTGGACTATTTGTCAGATGAAAAGTAACATATTAAAAACGACCTATAGGCTGCTTAAGACGCAGCATAGGTCGTTTTTTATTACTTATTTCTTCATTTCCCATTCATGAATTTTATAGCCTCTAGCCCCATGAACAATATAAGGATCCTTATTTACAAGTTCCTCTACATCGGCAAAACTACTAGCTAGAAAAATAACTAGCCCTCCAGTACCATCCGTAAAACGCCCCTTTGCGAAAACAGTACCTTCCTCTGATTTTTCCTGTAAATAATCTAGATGCTCTTGTCGATATTGCTTACTTTTTTCTTCATCTTTCATGGGTAAAAAAACGGCGAAATATTTCATATTCTACTCTCCCAACTTTGCTTGAAATTCCTTGGACAACTACATAAACCAATAATATTACTATAAGATATAGCTTAACATGAATCTACTTATCACGATTCTCTCTGTTAGATTGACCTATTTTATAATATGCCTGTTTCTAGCCTTTTCTACTATCGTTCGTGAGAGTCTCTGTCACGGCAGCTCCTACCCATTCTCACTATACTTATAACTTCCTAAATGAATAGCAAATATTTTTATTGCATTTGCAAATACTATAGAAAAATACTAAGAAAGGATGGTTTCTATAATGATTCACTTAAAAGCAATAGGTATTAAACTCATCGTAAACATTATTGTTGTATACTCTATCTTTGGAATATTTGGTAACGCTTCTTTAATTAATTTATTTTGGGTTAGTATTCTTGTAACTGGTATTTCTTATGTCATTGGTGATCGCGTAATTCTTCCGAGGTTTGGAAATATTGTAGCCACAATTGCAGACTTCCCACTCGCCTTTTTATCTTTATGGGTGCTTGGAAATTTTATATTCGCATTTGATACAGCAATAATTGGTACTTCATTAATGGCTGCTTTCTTTATAACTTGCTGTGAGCCGTTTATTCATGCATATATCGAAAATCACGATACAGCAACTAAAAGCAATCGACCAATTACTACAACAAATAATCTACAAACAGAATTTGCAGAAGAAACAGATGCACAGGATATTACCAACCATAATGATCCAGACAATAATAAAGGATGGTATTAGGATATTACTGAAAAAATGGGAAAAGGATAGTCTCCTTTTCCCACTTCATTAATCACGATGCTTTTCGCTATGAATAATCTCCTCTAAAAATGTCTCGGACTTTGTATGATCATGTTCATCACAGTAATAGACCACGGTTTTAATGCGATGTGATATTTGGCATGTTCGCTTATGGCGAATAAAATTTTTCCAATATGTATACTCATGTGAACCTACTTCAATCTCTTCATAATCTGTACTATATATTTTCCAATTATGCTGAGTCGCAGTGGTATCGAATTCCAATTTTTCAACAGCCGCTTCTGATTCATCCACATATATAGGTAGAATTACTAATATTGTCAAACCAGTAGCTAAAAGTAGCTTTTTCACATTTATCACCACATTCCAAGAATAATCTATCACTAGTTAATAATTACCTTTACGAACAAGAATTATACATACAAAGACCATCTCAAACTAATTGAGATGGTCTTTGTAATTACTAAATTACCTTATCTTGCTAGCTTTTTCTGTCACTGTGATAATCATTGGTGTTTCACTCCGTACTGTTCCATCAGATGTTACTACTTCTGCATATAACTCATAGGTCTTACACAGGACGAATTACACATGATGAAAATCAGTCACACATGCACTGCTTTAAATCAATAGGCATATGCTACATCGAGGTGATTTTATGGATACAAAAAAACAAAGCTATTTAGAAAGCTTGATTGACTGGGGAGATCAAATCAAACATACATTAAAGAAGCATAATGTACCTAAAGACGATGTAGTACGATGGATGGAGCAGATTGATAGCTGGCAAATGAAAATTAAAGGACAATTAATTGAAAAAAATGATGCGAATGAAGAGATCTCTGAACTCCAATCTGAAGGCCAACGAATTCTATCTGATATAACAGGTAAAAAACCCAAAGACCTTCAAAGCATTCCATTTGGCGATCATAAACTTCCACCGCTACCGTACAGCTATGATGCTCTCGAACCATATATTAGTGAACAAATTATGAGACTCCATCATGATAAACACCATCAATCGTATGTGGATGGCTTAAATAAAGCGGAAAAAGCATTGTATACTGGTAGAGAGCCAAAAGATCCTATCAAACATTGGTTAAGAGATCAGGCATTTAACGGATCCGGGCATTATTTGCACACTATTTTTTGGAATAACATGACCCCGAACTCCCGCAAAAGGCCATCAGGTGAAATATTAGAAAAAATCGAAAATGACTTTGGTAGTTGGAAGAACTTTAAGGACTTATTCACAGACGTTGCCAACTCTGTTGAAGGAAATGGATGGGCAGTGTTATTTTGGTCTCCTAGAAGTGGAAAATTAGGTGTGCAATCTTTTGAAAAGCATCAGTTATTCCAAGTACCAGACACCATACCTCTACTCGTATTAGACGTGTGGGAACATGCCTACTATTTACAGTACCAAAATGACAAGAAAACTTATGTAAAGAACTGGTGGAATGTCGTAAATTGGGATGATGTTAACAAACGATTTATCGAAGCAAGAAAATTAAAATGGAAGTTATATTAAAAAACCAAAAAGCCTCACAGAAAATGAGGCTTTTTCTACTGAACTACTCTTAGCCAACTATGTCATGGATAGCTAGACAAATCACCAAAATATCTATTTTCCTGTTTTTAGTTTCACCATCACGACACTCTTGGTAACATACGCATTCCTAAAAATGCTGCCCAAGGTTTCGCTTCTTCCTCTTCAAAATAAAAACGTATGGTACGACCTAGCTCTACATTCATGAGTGTATCTTCTGTATTAATTTCCAAAGGATAGGTTGTATTCTCTATCTTTGCATATAACGACGCATTATCAATTACAATCTCAAGAGATGTTCCTTCTTTAGATCGATATGTACCTACAAAACGGTTCATTTTTTCTAAAGGCAGGCTGATAGCGCTAGCCTTGCTTATCCTTTCCTCTATTGGTTTACCCAATGCTACATTTACAGCATCTAGCCAAATCTCATTGGCATACACATTAGATACGTTCGTTAAAACTGCAACTGCTAGTCCTTTTTCAGGTACAAAACCGAAATTAGAAGAAACACCAGGTTGACCACCACCATGCTCAACAAGTGTAACACCATGGTAATCTGGAGTTATTTTAAAGGCGTAACCATAGAAAGAATCCTTATCAATCGATATATGTGGCTGAGACATTTTTGCCAGCATTTCACTAGATACCAATTGTTTACCTTCAAAAGACCCTTTATTAATATACAGTTCCCCATATTTTAACAAGTCTATAACACTCGAACGAATGCCACCGCCAACTTCATAGTTTCCTAGCGTCGGCCAATCTTGTTCTTGAAATTCTCCGTTTTTTGAATCATATACATATGGCGTTGAAACATTGCTCATCTTATGTATTTCCTCAACACTAAATGTCGATCGGAACATTTTTAATGGATTCAGTATTTGTTCGGTCAATGATCTACGATACAACTTACCTGTATACTTTTCAATAATTGCACCAAGTAATAAAAATGCATCATTACAATAACTAAAATACTCACCTGGTTTTCCTAGCAAATCATGCTCTTCCTTTGCTATATAGTCTAGATGCTCCTTAATTTGGTTTAAATCTTCTCTTCTCTGCATTGGGGTTAGTCCGGTTGAATGGGTTAATAAGTGATGAATTTGGACCGCTTCCATTGGATTTATATTCGGAATATAAAAGTTAGGTAAATGCCTAATGACTGGATCATCTAAAGATAGCTTTCCTTCTTCAGCTAATGTAACGATCGCAAGTGCAGTAAATGATTTCGTTACAGAAGCAACCCCGAAAATAGTATCAGGTGTTACCGGTTCCTGTGTCTTCACATCGCTTACACCGAAGCCTTGTTCATATATAATCTTACCATGCTTACTAACTGCAACAGCAGCACCAGGAATATGCTCTTGCTCCATCCGTTGTTGCATACGCTTCTCAAAAATTGACCAATTCATACCATCACCTCCTTTTTATCTATATCTATTATAGCAAATGCTGATTAATTAGTTGTCAATATTCCAAAAATACACGCCAATCCTCACTAAGAATGTTGATGTTTGTTTAGGCAGTACAACTTACAACTTGCTACGATTGATCTATCGACTAGACAACAAAAAAGACATCCTTCAACTGAAGGATGTCTAGTATCATCACACGTAAGCTTCTGTTTTTTGATACTTCTTCCCAATCTTTACTAACAAGTAAGCGATTGGTGTGTCAATTAATGCAATACCTAATTTAAATACATACTGGGTAACGATCATACCTACAAGTACTCCTGTAGGAACGGTTCCCCAGAAAGCAATGGTAATAAAAAGTGTTGTATCAATTAATTGGCTTGTCATCGTTGATAAATTATTGCGTAACCACAGTTTACTTTCACCATGCTTAGCTTTTAACCGGTGAAATATCGAAACATCTACGTTTTGACTAGCTAAATATGAAAGTAAACTAGCCAAAATCACTCGAAAACTACCACCTAAGATTTCTTCGAATTGCGCTTGAGATTCGAAAACAGGTGCAGCTGGAAGTTGAATAGCTATAAATAGGAAAATTAGTGCAACTACTTGTGTAACAAAACCTGCTTGAATTGTTTTTCTTGCAGCTTCTTTCCCATATAATTCCCCAATAACGTCGGTAATCAAATAGGTAACAACATAAACAATTACTGCTGCAGGTAAAATAAACTCCCCAACACTAAATAATTTAACTCCTAAAATATTAGATATTAATAAAAGTCCTACAAATAACGCATTTAAATATATAAACATGTAAAATTCTCCCTTTGATTTAGAAAAGGAACAAAGCTCTTACCCTCAGGATCTTAGCGATTATCAATTTTTTCTGGGTACATATCATGATTCATCATCCGGTGGTCTGCCATTTGCTCATATTTTGTCCCTGGCTTTCCATAATTACAGTATGGATCAATCGAGATTCCTCCACGTGGTGTGAATTTTCCCCATACCTCAATATATCGAGGATCCATTAACTCAATTAAATCATTCATAATAATGTTCATGCTGTCTTCATGAAAATCACCATGATTACGAAAGCTAAATAAATATAATTTTAATGACTTACTCTCCACCATTTTCACATTTGGAATATAGCTAATATAAACCGTTCCGAAATCTGGTTGTCTTGTCTTTGGACACAATGTCGTAAATTCCGGGCAATTAAATTTCACAAAGTAATCTCGGTTCGGGTGTTGATTATCAAATGTTTCTAACACCTCTGGCGTATAGTCAAAAGCATAATCTGTTCCTTGACTCCCAAGAAGTGTCACATCTTTTAAGTCTTCATCTTTTCGTCCAGTCATTTGTATTCCTCCTTCGTTCATTAATTGTGATTGTTCAAAAATGAGTTTTTACCCGACTTTTTGAACTACCTAACAAGGTTGATTTCTAATAGAGTGTTGCTTTTTCCAAGTAATGAATCTTATGGTAATTGTTATAAACTGCCAAGTAGCCTACAGCTCTTAACACCGCTACGGACAGTGGAGTTTTTCGCCTAGCAATCTCATGAAAAAGTTACTTCGCAGTTTATAGTAAGTAGCAACAAACTATTCAAAAAGAACCAAAAACAAAAAAACCACGGCCTAAGGCACATGGTTTATAATCGCATCATCTGTCCTTAGTTTTTTATAGAGGGTTGAAGCTAAGAACCTCTTCCGTTATTTGTTAACGGATATATAATTGATCCATTTCACTCGACTAATTATATAAGGGAATGAATAGCTTGTCAATGAAATATCTAAATGAATAGATTCCAAGTAAAAAGCTGCTATGTTAGTGGGTCACAACCACTTACATAGCAGCTTTTTATTAATCTGTATAAACGGAATCAATTATTGTTCGCTTAAAAGCTTCTCCTCCCTTTGTTATACCCTCTATATCTATCGTTATATTATAAACTTCGTTCGTTTGATCAAACACTAATACTTTTGATAGATCCGTACCACCACTTACCGTGTATGTTTTTCTATTTTCCTGATTTCTCGATTCTGTTATGCGATATGTTGCTTTTAATGTTTTCTCTTGTACTTGTAATTGATCCACTTCTAAATGATAGTTTACCTGAAGATGATCATTCGAATCTGATTTTTCATTCCGAAGAACGATTGGATTGGCCGTATAATCAGCCAACAATACGTATGCACCATCCTCTTTTGGTGTCATTTTGACTTTCCAATTTCCGGCGATTGGTTTATCGATAGTTAGGTAGTAACTGGTTGAACCTATAAATACTCCGTCTTTATTTTTAGTAGCATCTATTTTCGGTGTAGTCAGATTTCCTTTTGGGTCTATTAATCTGATTTCAGATAAATCATCAGAAGTCATAACATGCAGCCCTATCCGTTGCACACCATCTTCTACAAAAACAGTTACTTCGTTGTTCTCCCTTTCAACCAAAGAACCACCATGTACCCATTGAGTAGCTGCCGATGAATGTACATCTTCACTTGCATTAGGCATGGAAGTTGTACTAGGTTGTTGATTTCCCATTACATAATTTTCGAAAACCGGAAAAGTTGCCCCGGTTCTTATTGTCGTATGGTTCCAATCACCAATTGCTAGCTGTTGCCCACCAGGAAGCCTGCTACTCGATGTAGTTACAACGCCATCATTAGATCCGTACTGTGATAAATACACACCGCCATACCATGTGGAAGAGAATACTGACCCCCAATTCGTACCACCTAGCGTGTAGTAATCGTTGTAATATGCCATCGACTGGTTATCAATTTGAGAACGAAAATGCTCCATATTAGCCATCTGCAATGCATATGTCCCATCACCCTGTGCTCCAATTAAATCAGCGAGCCAACTAGCCCAAGAGCTATACGCCAAATCAGCCAGTTGCGATCCATGGTGCGGACTCGATAATGTAATAACATTGTCTACATATTGCCAAGCCCCATAGTAGGTTAGTGCCGTTTGCGTATCCACGCCACCCTTACTATAAGCTACAACCGTAACTGGTTTTCCAAAATGAGCGGAAATCTCACTAATTTTCTCTGCTAACAACTGTCCATTATCCCACATATCTGCCGATGCTCCACCTGCATCATGCAATTGCACAAAAGCAGTTTGATATCCTGCATCTACAGCTGTTTGGTACATATCATTATCTTCCCAAAAAATCTGTGCAACGTTATTTAGTCCCGGGACAAATAAAATTACGGGGGAATTCGGAACTGGATTAGCAGGTACTGCGCCAATATACCACTCTCCTGGTGTTTCATCATTTCCGTTGTCCACCTTTCCCATGATTGTATAGTCATTCGAATCACCTACTAACGTTGGCGTAGGTATATCATCGGTAAGATCTGAACCTGCCGAAACCGGATAACTTAAACTAAACGAAATCACCATTATGAAACCAATGATTAGCAGCCGCTTTATTCTAAGTTGCATCCTCTTCCTCCTAAGTTTTTTTCACTTCACAAAAAATGTATTCTTAGACTTCAAAGATAATGAAGGATTGGGAGTATTTGGGTCATAGTACCTGGGGGTGGGTAATTTAGATGATTTACTAGAAAAAAATCTCCTTAATAGAGGGTAATCTATCAAGGAAATTTTTATATTGCTATTTTATTTTGGTAATTGTTAACCACTTCAATACGTCTTGAATTTTTTCATCCCAATAGGCCCATTCATGATTACCAACCAGGTCCAAAATCATTCATAGCATTGGAATAAGAATGAAGCAGTATTTTATCAACTGTTATCTGAACAGGAACATCACATTTCACAGGTTCTCTAGTAAAATTACAAATGAATTACCAGATGTTTGTAGCAACTGTTAGTCGACGTCCACAACAATCTCATTATGTTCACGTAACTGTCATTTCTGTCACATATCTGACATTGCTTTACGAATAATCAATTGATATGCTTATGTTAGAATATGTTGGAAATTGTTAGAGTGATGGAATACGTGCGGAGGTGCAAGCATGCTACCTGTTGAAAGACAAAATCGAATAAAAGATCTCATTTTAAGTAATCAAAGCATGAAAATTTCCGAGCTAAGTAAAGAACTCGGTGTATCCGAAATGACGGTTCACCGTGATATAAAACCACTTATTGTTGAAGGTATAATTAAAAAAACATTTGGTGGTATTACAACATTACAAGAAACAGCAAGTCCTACTACTAATGACTGTATAATTTGTGGAAACCATATCCAAGAAAGACTTGCCTACAGACTGATTCTACCGGGGTCTAAAATTGAAACAGCATGTTGTTCACACTGTGGACTCATTCGTCACAACCAGCTCGGTGATGAAGTAATGGAAGCAATTTGTTTTGATTTTTTCAGACAAACAACCATAAGTGCACACCAAGCGTGGTTTGTTATGAATAGTTCGGTTAACATCGGATGCTGCCAACCACAAATTTTAACATTTGAATTAAAAGACCATGCCGAGAAGTTTATCACAGGATTTGGTGGAAAAGTATACACATTCAATGAAGCGATTCAAACTAACTTGAGAAAGATGCAGTCGAATAGTTGTCACGAATAAGTGAATCGCAAGGAGAGGATATTAAACGTGAAATATATTAAATATATATTAGTAACTTCATTTTTATTTTTAGCCGCATGTAATAGCTACAATATTCAAACGAACATGTCTAGAGATGTTCTACCTTTTGAATTTACAACCCAAGATAACGAGACATTAAAGCTTGAGGATTTAGAAGGGAAATGGTGGATTGCCGATCTTATATTTACGAATTGTACAACCGTATGCTCACCAATGACAACAAACATGGCTAACCTACAGGAAAAGATGAAAGCTGAAGAGATTGATGTAGAACTTGTATCCTTTAGTGTCGATCCTGACCATGATACTCCAGAAGTTTTGAAAGAATATGCTGCAAAACATAATGCCGATTTAGGTAACTGGTCATTTTTAACTGGGTATGACTTTCAAACTATCAAGGAACTTTCTATTAAGAGTTTTCAATCTTCCTTGTTGGAAGCGCCAGAAGGATCCGACCAACTAACACATGGCACAAGCTTTTATCTTGTAAACCCGGAAGGTGAAGTAATCAAAAAATACAAAGGTACTTTTTCAGAAGAAACCGATTTGATCATAGATGATTTGAAAAAAGTAGCAAAATAACAAGAAAAGGAGAGACATAATAATGAAGAAAAAATTATGGATGTATGTAATGATTTTATCTCTAGGAGTTATCCTTATCGGCTGTGGAGATGAGGATATGCATGATATGGATGACACGGATGAGCTGGCTACTTTAGAAGTTGACCTTCAGGTAGCAGATACAGTGGAAGTTGATGAAAAACTTGAACTAAAAGCAGTGGTTACATATGGCGATGAGGCTGTAACTGATGCAGATGAAGTCGAATACGAAGTATGGGAAGAAGGACAAGAAGATAACAGCATGAAAATAGATGCAGTCAACAATGAAGATGGCTCCTACACTGCTGAAACATCCTTCGATAAAGACGGCTTATTTCATGTACAAGTACATGTAACAGCTAAGGATCTACACACGATGCCTACGCAAGAAGTTACGGTTGGAGAAGGTGGTCATAATTCAGATGCAGAAGAAGGAAACTCCGACCATGAAAGTCATGAAGAAGATACAGATTCCCATGATGAAGATGAAGATCATCACCATCATCACGGAAATGGATTCGAAATGAACTTTTCCAATCTTGAAGACGTTTCAATGAATGAAGAAATCTCATTAAACGTACTTCTAGAAATGGATAACGACGCATTAACCGATGCAGAAGTGCAATATGAAATCTGGAATGATGACCTTGACAATAGTAAACACGAATGGGTTGAAGCGGAGGAAACAAATCCTGGAGAATATGTAGCTGAACACACTTTCGAACATAAAGGGCTTTACACTATCCAGATTCACGTTCAAAACGAAGAAGGATTACACGAGCATGAACAACACGAAGTAGAAGTTAACTAAATTAAAAGTGCCAGGCACCTGTAAAAAATTCACAGGTGCCTGGCACTTTTTTTCTATTTTCTATATTCTAGTAATTTATTATTGAGACCTTTTGTTTGTTCATAAATTTCTTGGTAGATCGTGAATAGCTCTTTATATTTTTCTGCTTTATCTTTATTCGGCAGATATTCTTTATCCACTTTCAGAAATTCATCTGCGCAAGCTTGTAATGATGCAAACCATCCGCAACCATATGCTGCTAACATTGCTGCTCCCATCCCCGGGCCTTGTTCACTTGCTAATCTGATTATTTTAGCATCGAAAATATCTGCTTGCATTTGTAGCCAATCTTCATTTTTTGCTCCGCCACCAATTGAAACAATGGTATTAATTGTTTTTCCACTTTGACGGAATATATCAATAGATTCATTTAATGAAAACGTGATCCCTTCCAGTACTGCACGGACAAAATCTTTCCGTTCATGCGAGCTATCCACACCAATGAAACTAGCTCGTATCGCTGCATCTGCATGTGGTGTTCTTTCTCCAACTAAGTATGGAGTGAACAGTAACCCATTAGACCCAACTGGAACAGATCCAATATCTACTAATAAATCTTCAAACGTTTCTTCGGAGGCAAAAACATCTTTAAACCAAGTTAAGCTATAACCTGCCGAAAGGGTAACTCCCATCGTATAAAACGCCTCAGGTGAGGAGTGATTAAAATAATGCACCTTTCCACCAAAGTCTTTATCGTCACTTGATTCATAGGATAAGACAACACCTGATGTACCAATACTACAAAGCGTTTTTCCATCCTCAAGAATTCCAGAACCAATGGCACCACAGGCATTATCAGCACCACCTGCAAATACGCTAGTCTCTGGTGATAGTCCGGTAATCTCAGCAATATCTTCTGTAATCGTTCCAACTTCATCATACGATTCTACTAATGGCGGACAAAGCTCTGGGTTAAGATCCAATGCATCACAAATTTCCTTACTCCATGCTTTTTCACTAACATTTAATAAGAGTGTTCCAGCTGCATCGGAATATTCCATGTGTAATTTGCCAGTTAGTTTATAACGTACATAGTCTTTTGGAAGCACAAACGTAGAAGCCTTCCCAAAAATAGCAGATTCATGCTTTTTCACCCATAATATTTTTGGTAATGTAAACCCTTCTAATGCTGGATTTTTTGTTAATTCTAATAAACGATCTTTTCCTACTGCGTCATAAATTTCTTTACACTCTGCAGTCGTTCTTGTGTCATTCCAAAGAATAGCATGACGTAACACTTCATGGTCCTCATCCAGTAGAACTAGTCCATGCATCTGTCCAGAGAAGCTTATTCCTTGGATATCCTCGCGATTCCCTTTGAAATCAAGGAGAAGATCAGACAATCCCGCAACTGTCTGATCTACCCATTCTTGAGGGTTTTGTTCACTGTAGCCTGTTTTTTCTTGAATTAATGGATAAGATTTAGAAACTTCTTGTGCAACCTCTCCATGCTGATTTACTAGCAGGATCTTTACAGCACTCGTCCCTAAATCAACACCAATTACATACTTCATATCAGCACCTCATCTTCAGCAATGATAATGACCTTATTCTCCAGCAAAAGCTCTTAACAAATACTGGTTAATGTTTGCTTTGATTAACTCTAAGCGTCCGGATTGATGCTTAATTTCTCCTAATCCAAGTGCATGACTTTCCAACTCGTGGAAATTAGTTTTTCCTTCCACAATATTTAATCCAATTCCATCTTTGAAGCTGCTATAACGATCTTCCACAAAAGTATCGAGTACTTTGTCATCGATTAACTGCTGAGCAACCTTTAATCCTACTGCAAAGCTATCCATTCCAGCGATATGTGCATGGAATAAATCTTCTGGTGTAAATGAACCACGACGGACTTTCGCATCGAAGTTTAATCCACCTCTTCCAAGTCCACCATTTTTAATAATTTCATACATTGCTAATGTAGTGGAATATAAGTCAGATGGAAATTCATCTGTATCCCAGCCTAATAAAGGATGACCTTGGTTAGCATCGACAGAACCTAGCATATTGTTCACACGCGCATAGCGTAGTTCATGCTCGAAAGTATGACCAGCAAGTGTTGCATGGTTTGCTTCAATATTAAATTTGAAGTGATCCTGTAGATCGTAATGCTGTAAGAAAGCATATCCACTAGCAACATCAAAGTCATACTGATGTGTAGTTGGTTCTTTTGGTTTTGGTTCAATCAAGAATTGAGCATCAAAACCAATTTCTTTAGCATAATCGATAGCCATATGGAAGAAACGACCTAGGTTATCCATTTCAAGTTTCATATCTGTATTTAGTAGCGTTTCGTAGCCTTCACGTCCACCCCAGAACACATAGTTTTCCGCACCTAATTCTTTACCTACTTCCAATCCTTTTTTCACTTTTGCTGCAGCATATGCAAATACATCTGCATTATTCGCTGATCCTGCACCATGAACAAAGCGAGGATGACTAAAGTTATTTACGGTATTCCAAAGTAACTTCGTTTTGCTATCCTTCATATAATCTTTGATCATCGCTACAATTGTATCTAAATTTTGATTGGACTCTCTTAAATTACTTCCCTCTGGAGCAATGTCAACATCATGGAAGCAGAAATATGGCACACCTAATTTCTCAAAAAATTCAAATGCCGCTTCTACACGTGCTTTAGCTAAATCCATACCAGAGAACTTATCCCATGTACGAATTGCCGTACCACTACCAAATGGATCTGATAGATCTTCTGTGAATGTATGCCAGTAAGCTACACCAAATCGGAGATATTCCTCCATCGTTTTGCCACCGATTACTTCTTCCGGATTGTAGAATTTAAATGCAAATGGATTTGTTGATGTAGAACCTTCATAATTAATTTTGTTTATGTTATTGAAGTAGGACATGTTAGTACCTCCTAAATTTAAGTTGAAATTTTTAAAAATGTAAATGTTTTCAAAGCAATTATATCAACGCTATATTAGTTTGTCTATTAGATGAACTAACTTAATATTTACGTGATTAATGTAAAACAAACGATTTTCCCGTATAATAGTTACTACTTACCATCACAACTCCTGACTCGCATATACCGAGCTCATAGTGTAGGAGGTTTTTATTTTGAACTCTGCTGGAAACATACTTTATACCATTTTTGAGTGGATCACCCGATTTGCGTATGTGAATCTTTTATGGGTTTTATTCTCACTAGTTGGTGGAATCATTTTCGGTTTCTTCCCATCTACTATCGCAATGTTTGCCATTGTTAGGGATTGGTTACGAGGAAAACCAGATCTACCCATTTTTAAAACCTATTGGAATTACTTTAAAAGTGAATTCGTTAAAAGTAATCAATTAGGTATATTTATTACAATAATGCTAATTCTTGTAGGTCTTGATTTATTTTATATCCAAGCCAACTTGAATAATCTATTATCATGGACTTCTATTCCATTATTTTCATTCATATTGTTATTTCTTTTACTTTTGTTTTATATTTTTCCAACCTATGTGCACTATGACTTAAAAGTAGCAAGACTATTGAAGAATGCTTTTCTAATCATGTTGATTAGTCCCATTCATAGTTTATTAATCATTTTATGCCTTGTATTCGTTTATTTCATCATGACAGCAATTCCAGCTCTATTCTTTATTTTTGGCAGCATTACCTATGCATTTATCACCATGTGGCTCTGCTTACATGCTTTTCAGAAAATCCAAAGAAAACAAGAATCAAAATAAATGAACTACCTCACCCAGTACCATATACGGTGAGGTTATTTTATTAACCTTTAACAGCACTTGCTGAAATTCCTTCTACAACTTTATTGCTAAAGAAAATAAATGCAAGGATAATTGGCAATACACTAATGATCAATGTAGCTCCAATTGCTCCCCAATCGGTCATATACTGACCAATAAAGTTCTGAATTCCAACGGTAAGTGTTTTATATTTATCTGAACTGATAAATGTGTTAACAAATACAAATTCGTTCCAGTTATAGATCATATTAATAATTACTGTCGTAGACATAACCGGTATTGTCATTGGTAAGATGATTCTAAAGAACATTCGGTGGATCGAGCATCCATCGATAATAGCTGCTTCTTCTATTTCACGTGGTAATGTGTAATAGAAACCGAGTAAAATCATCATGGTAATTGGCAAATTGTAAGCAGTATAAGTGATCACGATTGACCAAGGATTATCAATTAAATTCACACCTAAAAACATACTAAACAATGGAATAATCGCAGAATGAATAGGGATCATTAATCCTACCATAAACAAACCAAGTACCAACTTATTAAATTTCCATTGCATTCTAGTGATAGCAAATGTAGCCATACTTGCTAATAATATAGTGAAAATAATAGCTACAACTGTGATCCAAATACTGTTAAAGAAGTACGTTCCAATACCACTTTCCCATACTTTAAGATAATTTTCCCATCTAAGTTCGGATGGCATGGCAAATGGAGAACCCGAAAAGATTTCACGGTTATCTTTTAATGAGAAAAGAAATAACCAAATAATCGGGAAGATTTGAAACACTGCAACTATACCTAAGCAAAGATAAAGTAAAAAGTAACCTACCTTTCCCATCTATAAACCTCCTCTTAATATTGAACTTCTTCCTTAGTAGCTGTGACTTTACGAACAATTATTGTAACGATAAGTGTAATAATTAGTAACAAGAACCCAATTGCACTACCGTATCCAAAGTCATTACTTGAAAAGGCTAGTTTATACATGTAGGATGCCATAACTTCACTTGCACCGTTTGGTCCGCCACCAGTCATAACATAAATCAAATCAAAGTATTTCAATGATCCCACAACAGCTAGTACGATCGTAACTTTGACAACTCCCATAATTAATGGCAGCTTTATTCGATAAGCTATTTGGATTGGTGAAGCACCATCAATTTTCGCAGCTTCTATAATAGACTCGGGAATATTCTTCAATGCTGCATAATAAATTAAAATGTAGAAACCAGCATATTGCCATAATATTGGAATGAATATCGCAAATAACACAATGGATGTATTTGCCAACCATGCTGGAGGATTTTCAATTCCAACTGCCATCAGAATATGATTTAACATACCATTTGATGGGTTATATACTTTAATCCAAAGCTGAGCGATTGCAACAGAAGAAAGTAGCATTGGGATAAGGTAAATTTTCCTCAATAGGTCAGCACCTTTTATTTTTGAAGCTAAAATAAGAGAAATGGCTAAATAAATGATTAAACTCAATGTAGAGAAAATAGCCAGTAATAAGGAGTGCCATGCGCTATCCCAAAATTTCAAGTCTTGAATGGCAACTATATAATTTTCTAGGCCGATAAATTTCATCGCACCTATTCCATCCCAGTCCATTAGCCCATAATACCCCGTTAAAATTAATGGGATAAATATAAGCACGGCTATTAACAGAAGTGCAGGAAGAACGTACAAGGCGATAATCCATTTATTGGACATAACTTTATTCATACCATTCAACCCCCAATCATTTTAAAGTAGAAAAGGACTATCCAGATGTAAGGATAAGTCCTTTTCTTTTATTATCTGGTAAAAATGCATTTGGTTATATAAAACTTAGCTGTTTGTCAATTTATTCTGCTGATAATGCATCTTCATGTTTTTTCGCAAATTCTTCAGGAGTTACTTCCTTACCGAAAATTGCTTGAATCATATCTAAGTGTACCTGAGCAGTATCTGGGCTCATTTGAACGTCCGCAAATAATGTTAGGTTACTAGCATTGTTTAAATCTTCTAACACATCAACATACATTTGTGGAAGATCTAAAGATTCTGCATCTAGCTTAGTAGCTGGAATTACACCTGCTTGTGTTACAGATTTCTCTCCCCATTGCTCAACAAAGTAGGATGCGAATTCTTTTGCTTCTTCTTTTACATCAGAGTTCTCAGAGACGAATAGTCCAACCCCTGGTCCTCCAACAAAGCTATTCTTGTCCCCGTTACCTTCTACAGTTGGGAAGTTAAAGTAACCTACAGAATCTCTTAATTCCTGTGGTACATCTTCATTTGTTGTGTAATTTGGTAAATCCCATGTAGCAATTAAATACATTGCCGCTTGTTCGTTCATAAACATACTTTTTGCTTCTTCATCTGCTAATCCATTAAATCCTTTTATAAAAGAATCCATATCTACCAATTCTTGAACCTTATCTGCTGCGTCAACTAATGCTGGGTCTTCAAAAGTTCCAGAACGATTAATAGCGTTTGTTAACACGTCACTACCACCAATGCGGTCAGCTAGATACATATACCATAAAGAACCTGTCCAACGGTCCTTATTACCAAGCGCAATTGGGGCAACACCGTTGTCATTAAGTGTTTGAATCACGTTTTGTAATTCTTCATATGTTTCAGGTGCTTCAAGACCATACTCTTCAAAAATTGCTTTATTATAGAAAACTGTTGCAATGTTTAATTCTAAAGGAAGACCATATGTGCTTCCATCAATTTCATAAGCTTCCGCTGTTCCAGATACAAACTGATCTTTTAAATCTCCTTCAAGAAGGTCATCTAAAGGAGCAAATTTGTTTCCTTCAACATAAGGTTCTAAATAACCAGCAGCCCAAGTCATTCCTACATCAGGTAATTCATCAGATGTTGATAATACTTGGATTTTATCTTTATACTGCTCATTACTTAATACTTCTAGTTCAATTTCAACGCCTTCATTTTGGTCTTCAAAATCTGCAATGATTTCGCTTACAATTTCATTATGCGTTTTAGAGCTACCTTCTGGCCAAAGGTGCATAAACTTTACCGTTTTTGTGTCACCAGACGTGTTCGAAGTGTCATCTCCATCTGCTCCACAGCCAGCAAGTACTAAAACAGTAAACAAAATAGCCACAAAAAATGTAATCGCTTTCTTATTCTTCATTACAAAATACCCCCTACTATTTAGTTTGTTTGATGCTTAGATTTAAGTTCATGATAAGAATAACAAAAAACAGATCGTTTGTCTAGTGGATAAACTAAGTTTATAATAGTTTCATATAATGTTATACTGTAACTAAATAAAACGCTTTTATTAAGCTTGTAGCTTCATCCTACAGGGTAGAATAATCCATTTTTTAAAATTTCAATTGAGAGAGAGTCGATGAAGATGAAAAAAAATAAAACATGGAATCAACATGTTGTTAAAAAAGAAAATAAATCTTTAGTTTTAACAACTATTCGCACTCACTCCCCTATTTCCAGGGCAGATATAGCTAGCTTAACAGGATTAAATAAAGGAACCGTATCGTCTTTAGTAAGCGATCTTTTAGAAGAAAAACTTATTTATGAATCTGGTCCAGGTGAATCGAACGGTGGAAGAAGACCAGTCATGTTGCTTTTTAATCAACAAGCTGGTTACTCCATAGGTATTGACTTAGGGGTTAATTATATACTAGGGGTTTTGACAGATCTTGAAGGTACTATCTGTCATGAAAAGTTAGTAAAGTTTAAGAACTTATCCTATGAAGAAATTGAAATAAAATTATTTGAAATCGTTAATGATTTAATGGATCATGCACCGCTAAGTCCATACGGTGTGATTGGAATCGGAATAGGTGTTCCAGGTACAGTAAGTAAAAGCGGAGAGATACTACTTGCTCCAAACTTAGGTTGGAAAAATGTAGATTTACAAACGGTGTTGGAAGAGAAATATGACCTCCCTGTCATGATTGAAAATGAAGCAAATGCAGGAGCATATGGCGAGAAAAAATTTGGTGTCGGAAAAGATTTCAACCACATTGTTTATGTCAGTGTCGGTATTGGAATTGGTGTTGGTCTTATCTTAAATGGCCATTTATATAAGGGTAAAAATGGATTCTCGGGTGAGTTAGGTCACATGACCATTGAAACAGGTGGAACAAAATGCCGCTGTGGTAATGAAGGATGCTGGGAACTATATGCATCTGAACAAGCTTTAATAAAAAACGCAGAAAAGTCACATATAACGGAAATACCAATGGAAGAACTATCACTAGAGAGTTTAATAACAATTGCTGAACATGGACAGTCAGATGCAATTAAACTTTTTACACAAATCGGTGATTATTTGGGAATTGGGATCAATAACATTATAAACACATTTAATCCGGAACAAGTAATCATTGGAAATCGAATGGCTTCCGCAGAAGAGTGGCTAACAGAGCCACTAAAAAATCGGATGGTCAAACAAACATTATGGTTTCAGCAACAAGATTTACAAATAAATTTTGCCGAATTGTCTACCCACTCCAGCGCGTTAGGTGTTGCAGCTTTTTCAGTTGAAAACTTTTTCATGAGTGAAATGAAAAAATTAAAAGTTATTGAGTTATAGTAAAAAAATATAACCCTATGATTTTATCATATTAAAGTCATAGGGGATTTAATAATCAAATAAGAAAGCGCATACTTTTTTTAAAAAAATAACATATAAAAGGTGGAATTTAACATGACTACAATTCAAAACCCAATTTTAACTGGCTTTAACCCAGATCCAAGTATTTGCCGTGCAGGAGAAGATTACTATATCGCAGTCTCTACTTTTGAATGGTTCCCAGGTGTAGGTATCTACCATTCAAAAGACCTAAAAAATTGGCGTCTTGTCTCTAGACCACTAAATCGATTAAGTCAATTAAATATGATGGGGAATCCAGATTCAGGTGGCATTTGGGCACCAGCACTTTCTTATAGCGATGGGAAGTTTTGGTTGATCTATACCGATGTAAAGGTTACTGAAGGTCAATGGAAAGATAGCCATAACTATCTAGTAACTTGTGACACCATTGATGGTGAGTGGTCTGAACCAATACACATGAACAGTTCTGGATTTGACCCATCACTATTTCATGATGATGATGGGAAAAAATATTTTGTCAATATGTTCTGGGATCACCGTGTAGGAAACCATAACTTTTACGGCATAATCCTACAAGAATATAGTGTGGATGATCAAAAACTTGTAGGAAAATCTAAAATTATTTTTAAAGGGACAGATATTAAACTAACCGAAGCACCACACTTATACAAAATGAATGGGTATTACTACCTTTTAACTGCTGAAGGTGGAACAAAATACGATCACCAAGCAACGATAGCAAGATCAAAGGATCTTTGGGGACCATATGAAGTACATACTGATAATCCATTAATTACATCGTTTCCATACCCAAGAAATCCATTGCAAAAATCTGGACATGCTTCAATCGTACAAACGCATACAGATGAATGGTTTTTAGTTCATTTAACTGGACGTCCATTGCCAAGAGAAGACCAACCTCTACTCGATCCACGTGGATATTGCCCACTTGGTAGAGAAACGGCCATTCAGCGATTAGAATGGAAAAACGATTGGCCATATGTAGTTGGAGGCAACCAGCCATCTGTTGAAATAGAAGGGCCACAAATCGAAGAAGTAAAATGGGATCCAGATTATAATCAGAAGGATGATTTTGACGGCGAAACATTGAACCAACACTTCCAAACATTGCGAATTCCATTAGGGGAGGAAATTGTTTCCCTTAAAGATAACCCAGGGCATCTACGTCTTTATGGGAAAGAGTCACTAACATCAAAATTCACCCAATCATTCGTGGCTCGACGCTGGCAGCATTTTAATTTTACAGCCGAAACAAAAGTGGCATTTAACCCAGAATCATTCCAACAGGAAGCAGGATTAGTAAATTATTATAATACCCAAAACTGGACAGCTTTACAGGTAACATGGCATGAGGATAAAGGAAGGATTCTTGATTTATTAACTTGTGATAATTTTACATTTGCACAACCGCTTAAAGGAAATGAAATCGAAATACCAAACGATGTGGACTATGTTCATCTACGTGTTGATGTTCAAACACATATCTATGAATATTCATATTCCTTTGATGGTGAAAACTGGTCAAAAATTCCAGTCACATGTGAATCCTACAAGCTATCTGATGATTATATACAAGGAGGAGGATTCTTCACAGGAGCATTTGTAGGGATGCAATGTCAGGATACTTCGGGTCGTAGTTTACATGCTGATTTTGATTATTTTGTTTATAAGGAAACAAAGTAGTATTACTTAGTAAATAACGAAGAATGAAAGGTCCCTTCTATTAGGGACCTTTTATTAAACGGTTCCGTTATGAGGTTCAAAAGCTAAGTAATATTAGAATTAACAGGCGAATTTGCATATGATTTCGTCTGTTCCTTTTTATTTATATAACAACGTTTTGGACTTTTTGAATTAAAAATAACATAGTAATTAGCACTGCCTTTAGCAAGATGACAATAGATATTGTCATGATTAAAATTAACGTACCAAATTGGTGTATTTTCATTGTTAAATTATCTGTTAAAGTCATTGATAAAACTACAACCAATTCATCTGTGACTGCTAAACTAAATGTAACAGTTCTTGCTTGATAAGATTTAACACTTCTTGTCCATTAAAATTCTGGTAACTTCCAAGAGATCCAGAAAAAATACTAATGATTCTTCTTAGACACTAGATA